>JAGHUO010000104.1 GCA_018064785.1 Candidatus Treponema equi | reverse complement strand
ATAATATAACCGCCACCCCAGTTATCAATGTCATTTGCAAAGGCACAGATAGAATGAATTATATCTTCTGGATTCCAGTTTTTTTTGTAATCAAGTCTTGTATTCTCTACTATCTGCTGTTTAATTAATGCTTCAATACTTATAGGCAATGCCATCTACTTACCCCTTTATCTTACCCCTTTATCTTACCCCTTTAGGTAAAATAATTAAAGGGGTAAGAAGGAATTTATATAATGGGAACTTAAATAAAGTGTGCTTTTGGTTGACGCAAACCTTTACAAATAGTATTTTCTGAAGAATATTCTTTCATAATTAACTCAGGATGTAAAAATATCGGAATGTATAATGATCCGATATTAGGGTATGTGCCAACTTCTAATGGCATAATACATCATTCAAGCAAAGGAACTCATATTGTTCCCGCAAAACCAAATTAAAAGGAGAAAAAAACAATTATGCTTAATCCAAATGAAGCTGGAAGATTTTGGGATTTTCTTTTATTTGTTCATCAAAATACAAAAAACAGTTATAGATTCATATTTGAGGACAATAGCGTAATTAATGCTCTATTTGATACCTCTTGTGAATCTGATAATTGCCTTCCAGAAGAAGATCCAAACTATGAAGAATACTGGATTCTTGTATTTAAAAATATTGAAACAAATCAGCTTTTTGAAATCAATTATCATAATATGCCAAAAGAAATATATTGTGATGGAAACAAAGTATTCTAAAAATTTATAGGGGCTGTCAAAAAATAGACAGCTCCTTTTTTTTATGGAGGAATAGAAATGAGTAATAAGAAGGATGTCTTTGGATTTTGGCAGATTAAAAATTATGATTTTGATAAAGATCGTGTTAAAGGAATCACTGATGAATATCCAATTGTTATAGGAACGCAAAAAATTCCTGAGCACCTGGTATTGTTTGGAAAAGAAAATAAATCTGAAAATTTAAAAGATGCTTCAAATAGAAGTATTCATTTTTTTCAACATGATTATCTTTTCGAACCAACAATCAGAAGCGAATCAAAATCCACTTCAAAACTTGAAGTTTTTAAAAAATATCAAAGTGTAATTCTTCCTGACTGTAGTATTTATACAAACCTTCCTCTTCCAGTGCAGCAATACCAGACATATAAATCGCGTGCTTTTGGAATATTCCTCTCAGATAATGGAGTCAATGTTATTCCAAGTGTAAGGTGGGGCGATAAATATTCATGGGATTTCTGTTTTTCAGGCTTAATGAAAAACTCTCTTTTAGCAGTGGGTACTTTGAGTGCTTTAGGTACTTCTGAAGATAAAGGGAATTTTCATGCAGGATTCTTAGAAATGGTAAATCGGCTTGAACCAGCAGCTTTAATTATTTATGGAGAATTACCTGAAGAAGAAATTCTCTTGTGTCATGATAAAGGAATTTATTTCAGGGAATACCCAACAGAGAGAAAAATATATGAAGACAATAAAAAAAACTCTGAAAGTCTGATGCTCTTTGAAATATAAATTCAAAAACATACAAAATATACTCCGTTGTATTTTGTTCACAACCAATAATGTATTATTTCAAAAAAACATACATTATTAAATTCTTCTATATATAACAACGAATTACAGATAGAATTTATTTTGTATGAAAAAATTCGGTTATACTGCAAGAACAATAACAGCCATGAACTTTCCAAAAAAGTTACTGATTTTTTCGATGATATTCATACTTAACCTCTTATGATGAACTTTAATAATACTAAAGGCACTTAAGTGATAATGCAAGTGTTAATGTTGTGTTATGACTGATTTCAAATAAAATGACAGTTTTATGGCAGGCAGGCTCGGAATGACGAAGAAAAAAAAGACTCCCGAAACCTATCGGGAGCCAAAAAAAGGAGATTCTATGAAGAGAAGACTGTCTGTTGCGTTCAATCTTCAACTATAATAACCAATCTGCTTTGACATGGTTACAGAAAACTTCTAAAAAAAATAATTTTTTAGAACTTATATCTTCCTGTGCTGATTGTATGACCTTCGCTGTAAACGTCAAACCAGATTTCCTTCTTTCCTGAAAGATCAAGCTGGCGGTAGAAGTCTTCTACAGTCTCTACCTTCTTGTCGTTTACTGCGCAGATTACATCACCGTTCTGGAGCCTCAAAGCTGCGGCTGGAGATTTTTCTGTCACGCCTGCGACTACGATACCCTTTACCTTGTCGTTGTCGATCTTAAGCTTCTTGCGGTTTTCTTCCGTGAGAGGTGAGGCGATGAATCCAGGCCAGAGCTTTGAGTTGTCCGACACAAGTTTTTCGTCGCGTTCATCGATCTTGATTTTGAGTGTTTTCTTTTCCTTTCCGCGGAGTACGGTAACTTCCGCTGTCTTTCCTGCAGGAATGCTTCCGATCTCACGAACCAGCTGGTCCACTGATTTTACAGGGTGTCCGTTGAGCTCGATGACGTAATCGCCAGGCATCATTCCACCCTTGATTGCAGGGCTTTCAAGGAAGAGCTGTCCTGCAAGGGCACCTGGCTGCTTCTTGTCGATTCCAAGCTGTTCCTTGTATTCCTCGGTGATTTCCATGAGGCTGATGCCGACCCATCCGTAAGTGATCTTTCCGTTGGCTATGAACTGGTCGATTGCTTCCTTGATGTTGTTGATAGGAATGGAGAATCCAAGACCTACTGAACCACCGGAAGAAGATGCGATCCATGTATTGATTCCGATTACCTCGCCATAGATGTTTACGAGAGGTCCTCCGGAGTTTCCCTGGTTGATGGCTGCGTCGGTCTGGATGAAGTCGGAGATTGAGCCGATCTGTCCGCCGCTTCTGCCTGTTGCGCTGACGATACCCTGTGTCACAGAAGCAAAGTATCCAAGTGGGCTTCCCAAAGCAAGAACGATGTCGCCCTGGTGCATGTTGTCGCTGTCACCAAGCTTTGCCACCGTGATGGAACTGTCGTCGCTTTCAAAGGAAACAAGTGCCACATCCATACGAGGATCCGCACCTACAAGCTTGCCTTCGAATTCACGTTCATCGTTGAGCTTGATATTGATCTTGTATGCGTTTCCGGCAACGTGGTTGTTTGTAAGGACATAGAAAGTCTTTCCTGTCTTGCGTACGATTACGCCGGAACCAAGAGAAGACTGTTCCTGCTCGCGGAACTTCTCATTGTCTTCACCTTCCTCGTTTGGTGTGCTGAAGAATGGACTGTTCTTGAAGAATTCACGGAATGGGTTGTATACCGAGATCTTCTTTTTTTCGATTACGTCGACTTCAACAACAGCAGGAAGAACATTTGAACTTATGGAGCGGAATGTGTTCTGGAGAGCCTGTGTTACTGCAAGGCTGTCCTGTGGAACCACTGCCGCCGGTGATGTCTCTGCAAAGGCCACGTTGGCAGAACCCTGGTTGGCCTTGCATGAAAGATTAAAAATGCCAAAAGAAAGAGCTGCCGTACAAGCAATGACCGCAGCGTTTTTTGCGAGTTTTTTCATTATTATTAAATCCTCCACCTATAATAATAAACAAAATCAAAAAAAATTACACGGAATTAAACATTTTATTTTTTACCGTTAATCGATTATAATGGAAGAATGAACAATTACGGTTTTGATGCATATAAAAAAGAACAGGAAGCAGAAAAAGTAAAAAGCGTTTCAAAAGAAATCAGAAAACAGGATGAACCGGGACACGTTCCTTTGGTGCACAAACCTATCTTTGAGAACATAAACAGAAAGCTTGATAAAATAGAAAAAGACAACAATGCCCTCATGGAAGAGGAAAACCTCAAGAAAGCCGCCAAGGCCGCAAAAAGCGGAACATGGTTTGGACGCAAGAAATCAGCATCTTCCGAGGATGTTCAGGAAGCCGTAAAGAACCTTACTTCAGGCGGACTCATCAAGGTTCCTGGTGCATCCAATGAAAATGAAAGCATCTACAGGCGCGTGGCAAAATTCCTTGTCATTGTCGGAATAGACGAAGCCGCAAAGATCCTTCCGCATCTTACTGAAGAGCAGACGGAAAAAATCATTCCCGAGATAGCAACTATCCAGAAGATCACTCCGGAAGAAAAAGCTGCCATCCTCAATGAATTCGACGGACTGCTTTTAAAGGCCCGCGAGGAAGGCGGAATCGAAACGGCACGCACGATTCTTTCCAAGGCCTATGGTAGCGTCAAGGCAGAGGAAATGCTTGCCCGTTCCATCCAGTTCCAGAACGGCAGACCTTTTGACTATCTTGCTGACGCCGACGCAGAACGCATAAAGCTTCTTATCGAAGGTGAATCCGTAGGCATCCAGGCCATAGTCCTTTCACAGATAGAACCACAGAAATCCGCCAAGGTCATCAACCTTATGGAAGTGGAGGACAAAAAGGCCATAATCCTTCGTCTTGCAAAAATGCAGCCAGTGGCTCCGGAAGTAATGAAAGAAATCGACCACAGCCTTCATGAAAAGCTTCTTACACAGAATACCGAAAATTCTGAGAACCTGGACGGACGTGGAGTCCTTGCCCAGATCCTCAAGAGGATGAATCCTGGTGCTGAGCACAACATTCTTGATGTCCTCAGTGAACAGGATCCTGAACTTGGCGCAGACCTTAGGAAAAGGTTGTTTACAGAAGAGGATGTATGTGGCAGTGACGACCGCTTCATCCAGAACTATCTTCATGACATGGAAAACCGTGACGTCGCCATCCTCATCGTCAAGAAGTCAGAGGAGTTCCGCGAGAAGATCCTCTCAAATGTTTCCAAGAACAGAAGGGCTGATATCCTTCAGGATGAGTCCATGCTTGGTACCGTCACAAAATATGACAGTGAAAGGATAACTTCCCAGTTCTACACTGTATTGAGACGCGCATGGGAGAAGGGCGATCTTAGGGTTAAAGGCCGCGACGAGGATGAGATATTCGTATGAAAAAAAATCAGATATACAAAGGATTCAAGGTTATTGATGTCATTGATGTGGAGGACCTTGATTCAAAGGGAATATACCTTAGACATGAAAAATCAGGAATGGAAGTCTTCCATCTCCTTAACAACGATAGGGAAAATCTTTTTGCATTTGCTTTCCGCACTCCGCCTCAGGACAGCACGGGAGCTGCCCATGTTCTTGAACACAGCGTTCTTTGCGGTTCCAGAAAATATCCGGCAAAGGATCCTTTCCTTCAGCTTGCAAAACAGAGCATCAATACATACCTCAACGCATTCACTGCAAGCGACAGGACTGTTTTTCCGTCCAGCTCTCTCATAAAGGCAGATTACTTCAACATCATGTCCGTATACGCCGACGCTGTGTTTTTTCCGCTTTTAAGAAAGGAGACATTTCTTCAGGAATGCTGGCGTCCTGAACCTGACGCAAAAGGAAAGCCTTCGATACAAGGTGTCGTCTTCAATGAGATGAAGGGCAACTATGCGTCTTTCAATGGGGTTGCTGGAGACGTGGTCTTTGAGAACCTTGTGCCGGGTTCCATATATGACAATGATTCAGGCGGAGATCCTCTTGTGATTCCGTCTTTGACAGTGGAAAAACTGCGTGCCTTCCACAAGAAATATTACTGCACAAACAACTGTCTTGTTTTCCTCTATGGCGACATACCTACTGAAGAACAGCTGGACTTCCTTGATGCCAACGTGCTTTCAAAGGTCAAGTCATACGGAAAGAAGACTGTCATAAAAGATCCAGGCGTAAAAAAGCCAATAAAGAACTGCCGCGGTTTTGCTCCTGCAGATGAGGACGCAAAATCTGATGACGGTGTCACCCTTGCCATGAGCTGGCGTCTTGGAAAAAACATTACTGATTCTGCCAACGTCAGCTGTGAGATCCTCATGCTTTCAGACCTTCTTTTGGGCAGCGACAGTGCGCCTATGAGAAGGGCTCTTCTGAAAAAATTTCCAAAGAGCGCCGTTTCTCCATTGTCGGGACCTTCAACCACAAGCTGGCATAACTTCTTTACGATTGCGTTCTCCGAGATGAAGGAGAACCAGAAGCAGGAATTCCGCCAGACTATCGAAGATGTTCTTGAAGACCTTTGCCGCAAGGGCTATTCACAGGATGACATAGACCGTGCCCTCATGGATTTTGAGATAAAGAACCTTGAGGTAAAGAGAAGCATTGGCGGCGGTCCTTATTCCCTTTCCGTCCTAAGACAGGTGCTCCGTGGATGGACCTACGGAATGGAACCATGGAAGTTCATCGACATCCGCGGGGAGACAGAAGCCTTCAAGGAAAATCTTGCCGCCGACAAGGACTATCTTAAGAAGATCACAAGAAAATATTTTCTGGACAACGACCAGGATTCCCTTTGCGTCATAGTTCCTTCCGGGGAATACACAAAGAAACGCAACGCCGAGGAAGAATCCATGGCTAAGAAAATCGCGGCAAAGAAAAGCAGTGATGAAATCCAGAAAGATCTCCTTTCCATGGAAAAATATCAGAAGTCGGAAAACAGCCAGTGCGTGATTCCGTCTGTAAGTGTTGCCGATCTTGAGGTTGTGGATGACGGCATCAAGGTCAAGAAATCCATGGTCAATGGTGTGCCTCTCCAGACCTGCGAGGAACCTTGCAACGGCGTTGTCTATGCTTCCCTGGATTTCCCTGTTGATGTTCTTGCTCCTGAAGATTTCCTTTACCTTCCTTTGCTTGAGGAAACCCTTACAGACATGGGGTGGGGTGGACTTTCGTGGGAAGAGACCAGCGCAAAGGCAGACAAGATCACAGGTTATTTTACAGCCGGAATAAGAAGAGCTCCTGTTGCTGACTGCAACCGGAAATATGTGGCCGACAATCCTTTGATCGCGGGGCGTGAATGGCTCAGCATCAGGGTGAAGTTCCTTGAGGACAAGATGGATGAAGTTCTTTCACTCATTGAGGACTGCATCAGCGGCGTTGATTTCAGCGATACAAAAAGATTGAAGACAATCATCTGCGGTGCATACTCCGGCCTTGCCTCAAACATAGTTCCGCATGCCCATTACTATGCGACAATGCGCACCATGAGAACAATAAGCCGCTTTACGGCCATCAATGAAATCATGGACGGAATCACTTGCCTTGAGACCTTCTCCAGACTTCGCAAGGCAAAGACATCTGAAGTTTCGGAAAGACTCAGAAAGATGTTCTCAAAGATCAGAAGCAGCGGCTGTGTGATGCATGTGACTGCGGACAGAAAAGGACTGGCTCTTGCTAGAAAGAGGTTTGCGGTTCTTGCAGAGAATCTTCATCTTACATATCCAAAGGCTCCTAGAAAAACAAAGCTGTCGGAATTCCTTAAGCTTTCAGAAGTGAAGGGTGTGAAAGGCAAGTCCAGTACACCGGCAGTCGACGAGGTGTTCCTGATTCCAGGCGACATAGGTTTTGCGTGCTGCGCTGTGGAAAGTTCCGCCTATGGAACCAAAGAGCACGTGGAGGACATGGTTGTAGCCCATACTCTTGAGAAATCCGAGCTATGGAACAAGGTGCGCATGGCAGGTGGCGCCTATGGAGTTTTCATGAGCGTCAACGGTGACCTTAACACCACCCGCTTTGGCAGCTACAGGGATCCAAAACCTTTTGAGAGCCTTGAGACATTCCGCCTTGTCCTTGAAGGTCTTGATGGGCGTGAAATGAAACAGTCCGAGATCGACCATTCCATCTGCGGTGTCTATGCCGACGACATTGAGCCTATGACACCTCAGTCCAAGGGCGGATGCGGAATGATGAGGGCAATGTATGGTGGTTCAAGTTCCGCATGCAACAGAACTACTGCACGACTTCTAAAGGTCGATGAAAAAGGAGCCGCCAGATCCCGCAGAAGATACAGGAATGCAAAAAAGAAGGGCAGCACTGTTGTTTTCTGTGGAAAATCCATGGTTTCTTCTGAAATAAGAGAAAAATGTGGAAATATTGTAAAACTGAATATATAATTTATGCCGAGAAGCGTAGGGAATCTCTCTAATTTATATAACAAAGCATTATTTTATTGAGGTATATATGACAAAAGAGAACATTGAAGAATTGACAAAGCTCATGAGACAGCTTGTTTCTGACGTACAGGGCGCTCCATTCCCAGGTCCAAATTTCGAGCCTGAACTTTATTCAATCTGGTATGAACATGTTCAGCGTGGTGCCCAGAACTGTTTTGAATATCTGGATGAGAACTTTCCTGTAGACAACACGGAATTCAAGAATTCCCTCAACAAAATGTTTAAATAATCATTTTTTTCTGCCGAAAATTTCTAGTGAGAAACTATTTTTTCGGCAGGGAAGATGATGGTATCAAAGAAAATACGCCAGAACGAGAAACAGAAACTTAAGGGAGCTCTCAGAAAGTGCGGTTTTGACCGTTGGAGACTCGTTACCAATGGCGTCAGCAATATTACTGGAGAAGAAAAGACCTTCTTCATTGAATTCTATTGCGTAAATCCTTCCCTTTCTCCCAAATCACCTATACTTGGTTTTAAAAACCGTTTTGATAATAACATGGCCGCAGACATTCAGTTTGCCCTTGCAGGAACAGACGCAGCCAAGAACTTCACATCACAGATGCTTGTGAATCCTTCATTCTACATGGTAAGAGCCGGAACCCTTTCCACTGTCTGCAGACAGTTCAACAACTACTATTCAGAGGATGAGGTTGACTACAAAAGCGATGAGGTGATTGTCGCAATCAACACCACAAAAGAAAAAGAACAGCAGTGCATCCTTGGCGAGAACAATACAAGAGGCTTTGTCTGTGTCACTGAAGCCGACCTGGTGGAACATCCGGAATACATGGGCAATGCTGGTTCCATGTCATGGAATCTTGCCTTTACTCGTGAGATCGCCTTTGAGCCTGATTACTGCAGCAAGGAAATAAACTGGTGCGTTCCAGGCGGAAAGGCTGACTTCAATGGAACAATCATTTTCAACGATGAGGAATTCAATGTAACTGAAAGGAATTCCTTTGGATACTATGACAAGAACTGGGGAAAAGATTTCTCGTCTCCTTTCTTCCACCTGAGCTCATCTTTCATCACAAGCCAGATATCCGGAAAGCTTCTTCAGAATTCAGCGGTGGTCGTCCAGGGTGAATACAATGACAAGCTTACTGTCCTTGTATGCCTTGAAGGAGAAAAAATCGAATTCCATGCTGACAAGAGAAAGAAATATAATGTGATCCATGACTGCCAGGAAATCACCGATGACGATATGGGACCAAAGCTTCACTGGTCATGCAGTGTAAACAACAAGAAGTACGTCATCGACATCGATGTATATTGCCGCACAAAGGATCTGTTCCTCCGCGACTATGAAAGCCCTGCAGGAGAAAGAAAGGTCATGCGTGTCCTTTCCAGCGGAACAGGAACAGGAAAAATGAAGATATACAAGGTCGTAAAGAAGTCCCTTGAACTTATAGAACAGACAGAGATAAAAAAATGCATCTGTGAATACGGAAACCTTGAAAAGGCCGAAGAATAGAAAGCCAGACAGAATCCCCGAATCATTCGGGGATTTTTTTTTATGAATTTGTCTTTTTACGGGAATTTGCTTATCTTTAATTTCAAGAGGGTAAACAAATGAACTACGAACAGATGACCATAAAACTACAGGAGGCCCTTCAGTCGGCCACCTCCATCGCGCAGCAGCGTGACCATAGCGAAATAGGCAGCGAGCACATCCTCGCCGCTTTTCTTGAACAGAAGGATGGACTCATACCTCCATTGGTGGAATGCGTAGGAGTTCCATCTGAAAAACTTCTGGCTGAAACTGAAAATCTCTTGAACCAGTATCCAGTGGTGCGGGGCAATGCCCAGATGGCGTTGTCTTCCAGTGCCCAGAAAGTCCTGGCAAAGGCGGAAAAAGAAATGGCCTCCCTTAAGGACCAGTTCCTTTCCGTGGAACATATCCTTCTTGCCATGAGCCAGGCGGATGACAGAACCGGAGACATGCTTCGCCGCATGGGTTGCGACAGGAACAGCCTTCTTGGGGCCCTCAAGAAAGTCCGTGGCAACCAGACGGTTGACAGCCAGGATCCTGAAAGCAAGATGCGTTCCCTTGAAAAATACTGCATAGACATGACAGCACGCGCCCGCATGGATAAGATCGATCCTGTCATAGGACGTGATGAAGAAATACGTCGTGTGATGCAGGTGATCAGCCGACGCACAAAAAACAATCCGGTCCTCATCGGAGAACCTGGTGTAGGAAAGACAGCCATTGTGGAAGGACTTGCCCGCCGTATCGCAAGCGGAGATGTTCCTGAAAGCTTAAAGGACAAAAGGCTTCTTTCCCTTGACATGGGCTCCCTTGTTGCAGGTGCTAAGTTCCGGGGCGAATTCGAGGAAAGGCTCAAGGCTGTGATAACCGAAGTCTCAAAAAGCGACGGACAGATAATTCTTTTCATCGACGAGCTTCACACGATTGTAGGTGCAGGAGCAAGCGAAGGCAGCATGGATGCAGGCAACCTTTTGAAGCCGGCGCTTGCCCGTGGCGACATGCATGTTATCGGTGCAACTACATTGAATGAATACCGCAAATACATAGAAAAGGATGCGGCCCTTGAACGCCGTTTCCAGCAGGTATATTGTTCGGAACCGACAGTGGAAGATACCATTGCGATTCTGCGTGGGCTTCGTGATAAATATGAGATCCATCACGGTGTAAAAATCAATGATGAGGCCCTTGTGAGCGCGGCACTCCTCAGCAACCGCTACATCACCAGCCGTTTCTTGCCGGACAAGGCCATAGACCTTGTGGATGAGGCAGCAAGCCGTCTTAAGATGGAGATAGAAAGCCAGCCTGTGGAACTGGACAAGCTTGAACGCCGTATTATGCAGCTTGAGATCGAACGTCAGTCCCTTAAGAAAGAAGACGATGAGGCAAGCAAGGAACGTCTTGAAAAACTTGAGAAGGAACTTTCGGAAGTCCAGGGCAACCGCGATGCAATGAAGCTCCAGTGGCAGAACGAGAAAAACGCCATCGAAGGAAGCCGTAAAAGCAAGGAAGACCTGGAGAAGGCAAAGTTTGATCTTGAGAAATATACCCGTGAAGGAAACCTTGAGAAGGCGGCGGAACTTAAGTATTCCGTTATTCCTGAACTTGAAAAGATGGTTGCGGCAAGCAAGGCCGGCGATGGTGATTCCGCAGAGAAGAATTCCCTTTTGCAGATGGAAGTGACGGAAGAAGACATTGCCCGTGTTGTAAGCACATGGACCGGAATTCCTGTAAGCAAGATGATGACCGGTGAAAAACAGAAGTACCTTGCTCTTGAGGATGTCATGCACAAACGCGTCATCGGTCAGAATGCGGCTGTAGCCTGTGTTTCCGATGCCATAAGACGCAACAGGGCCGGACTCAGCGATCCAAACAGACCTTTGGGAAGTTTCCTCTTTATTGGCCCTACAGGTGTTGGAAAGACGGAACTGGCAAAGACACTGGCGGATTTCCTTTTCAATGATGAGAAATCCCTTACCCGCATAGACATGAGCGAATACATGGAAAAATTCAGCGTCACACGCCTTATCGGTGCGCCTCCTGGATATGTCGGTTATGACGAAGGTGGCCAGCTGACAGAAGCTGTGAGAAGACGTCCATATTCCGTCATCCTTCTTGATGAGGTGGAGAAGGCCCATCCTGATGTATTCAATGTTCTTCTTCAGGTTCTTGATGACGGCAGGTTGACCGACGGCCAGGGAAGGGTCGTTGATTTCAAGAATACCATCATCATCATGACAAGCAACCTTGGCAGCGACATGATACTTGCCTCAAAGGAAGGCGAGGAACAGGAACTTGGCCAGAAACTTGACGCATTGCTCAAGGGGCATTTCAGGCCTGAATTCCTCAACCGCATAGACGAGATCGTTATGTTCAACCGTCTTGGCAAGGACCACATAGAAAGCATCGTGAAGATTCAGCTTGACCGTGTTGCAAAACGTCTTGAGGATCGCCGCATCACCATAGATTTTGACGGCAGCGCTCTTTCTTTCATCGCCGACAAGGGCTATGATCCAAGCTTTGGTGCAAGACCTGTAAAGCGTGCCGTTCAGACCTGGGTGGAAAATCCTCTTTCCAGACAGCTTCTTGAAGGAAAATTCACGGAAGGAAGCCACATCAAGGTAAAGGAAGAAGGAGGCCAACTGGTCTTTAGTGCATGAATGCTGCGCTGAATGATCGCTACAATACACCACATGAGGTAGTTTTGTCTGGCTCATGTGGTGTTTTACTTTCTATAGATGTAGCCTTAATTTTTTTGATTTTTTTTAACATATACTATACAATATGTGATACATGAACGGACTTATATTAAGTGGAAGTAAAAATGTATTCGAAGTCGAATGCGACGACGGCATAACGCGCGACTGTACCATCAAGGGGAAAATCCTCAAGGATGTTGAGGGCTATTACAATCCCCTTGCTCCAGGTGACATTGTTGTCATTGATGACGACACCATGGAAGAAGAGAAGGGGCAGATCCTTTCCCTTGTTGAGCGCAAAAATGAATTTGTCCGATGGAACATAAAAAAACGTGAACCGCAGCTTCTTGCGGCCAACCTTGATTATCTTCTTATAGTCACAACTCCTGACGAACCACCTTTCAGACCAAGATTCATAGACAGAGCCCTTGCACAGGCGGAATACGAAGGCATCACCCCCGTGATTGTCTGCAACAAGTATGATCTGCCTGCCGGAAGATCCGATGAGTTCCAGAACCAGCTTGAGGTATGGGAAAAGGTGGGCTACAAGGTCATCCGTTCCAGTGCCCGTACAGGCGAGGGAATCGAGGAGCTTGCCCATCTCATAGAAAACAAGCTCTCAGCCTTTGTAGGCCAAAGCGGAGTTGGAAAAAGTTCCATAATAAATGTCCTTGATAATAACGTAGTGTTAAAAACAGGAAGCCTTTCAAAGAAATACGGAAAGGGCTGCCATACAACCACAAAGGGAACCCTTATACACCTTCAGCTTAACGAAGCCCTTATGGGTGGCCTTATGGATGCCACAGCAAACATCATCGACACTCCGGGAGTCCGCCGCTTCCTTCTTCATGATATTTCCGCTGACAACCTTGCCCTTTATTACAAGGATTTTGCGCCTTTCATCGGAAAATGCGGTTTTGGAATGAGCTGCAGCCATAACGGTGAAAAGAACTGCGCCGTATGCCAGGCCGTGGAAGAAGGCAAGATCGCAAAAGAACGCTATGACAGCTGGCTTAGGGTAGCGGAAGAACTTAAATCAGGAAGCTTTGAGGACTGACATATGCCCGCGTATACAATAATCGTTCCTGACAGCAATGTTCTTTCCCGTGTCTGCGGAACCAACGACAGCAACCTTAAATTAATAGAAGAATTCCTTGGAACCCAGGTTTTTGCCCAGGGGAATGAGCTTAGCCTTGAGACTGAGGATGCAAACCTTCAGCAGCAGTTCAATTTCATAATCAACCGTATCCTTGATGAATTCTCAGACGACAGCAGTACCGTGACCGATGCTGAAATGATTCAGTCTGTGTTGAACAACGGCGACAACGGTGACCATCAGTTCCTTACCAGATATTCGATCCAGATTCCAGGCGGAACAAAAAAAGTCTATCCGCGTACAAAGGGGCAGGCCTTGCTGGTCCAGAAGATGCGAGCTACGGACATGGTCTTTGCATGCGGACCTGCCGGCAGTGGCAAGACATTCCTTGCGGTTGCCGAGGCATTGCGACTTTTGCTTTCCCACAAGGTCAACAGCATAGTCCTTACACGACCGGTGGTAGAGGCAGGTGAAAGCCTTGGATTTTTGCCAGGTGACCTTAACGAGAAGATCAATCCATACATCAGACCTCTTTACGATGCCATGGGCGCCGTTTTGCCTAAAGAGACTGTTAAAAGACTTACAGAAAATGGTATAATAGAAGTGGCTCCTCTTGCTTACATGAGAGGCCGCACGTTGAATGACTGTGCCGTAATCCTTGATGAGGCCCAGAACACTACAACGGAACAGATGAAAATGTTTTTGACACGCATGGGAGAAAATTCCAAGGTCTTCATCACCGGTGATCCAACCCAGGTTGATCTGCCAAAGAAGATGACTTCGGGTCTTGTCCATGCCCTGGGAATCCTGCAGGGAGTGGAAGGAATCTCCATCGCAAGGCTCAATTCCGCCGATGTTGTCAGAAACGAACTTGTAAAGAAAATTATTCAGGCGTATGAAAATGAAGAAGAATGACGACAAGAAATCAGTAGGAACTATTCTTACGGAATCCTTTGGTGATTATCTTAAAAGGGACTATCCTGTCCTTGTGCTTATATTCATCACTCTCGCAGTGACAGTGGCACTTTGCTTCGTAAAGATATCTACTACAAATACGATTTCTTCCTTTGACATCAATGACTATGAGGTCGGACAGATTGCAGACGTCACCATCAAGGCCATAAAGACTCTGCCGGCTGACTATGACAATCCTATTCCTATCGAAAAAGGCGAAAAGATAATCAGAAAGGGCTTTCCTATCACAGAGGAAGGCTACGCAAAGCTCAAGAAGATGTCGGAATCTCCGGTCTACATCGATTACCGTTCCTTTGCTGATTCCATCATTTACCACATACTCATGTGCGTCCTGTTTTTCTTCTTCTTCTCAAGGATTTACTTCAAGACAAACATGATTGAATTCAAGGAACTTGTCACTGAATGTTCTTTCTATCTGATTGTTTTTGCTTCAGTCATATTTGGTTCCAAGGTGCCGTACCTTTCTTCGCCATTTGCACTGTGCGCCATAATTCCGGCTCCTCTTTTCATTTTCCTTATTTCGATTCTCTTTGGACAGCTTAACGCGGTTTTCTTTTCAATCATGATTTCCCTTGCTGTCCTCAATGCTACATCGTATCAGATCGTGCCTTTCCTCTTTGTGCTTTCATCAAGCTTTGCTTCGTCACGCCTTGTACGCAAAATCGACCGACGCACGGACATGGTCTTTGTTTCTGTTCTCATGGCTGTGCTCAATGCGGTACTGCTGCTTATCTTCAAGATCATCTTCAATGATCCAATCACAAACGGAGTCGGTGCTCTTGTTGGTGTAGTCCTCAACGGATTCTTCTCCGGCATACTTTGCCTTGGTCTCCTTACTCCACTTGAGATTCTTTTGAACACTGCTTCTGTGTTCCGTCTTATGGACCTTAGTGACCTGAACAATCCTTTCATGAAGAAAATGCTTGTCACTGCAAGCGGAACCTACAACCATTCCCTCATGGTGGCATCACTTGCCGAGGCAGCCTGCAACGAGGTAGGCGCAAATCCACTTCTTGCCCGTGTTGGATCCTACTACCATGACATAGGAAAGATGGATAATCCTGAATACTTTGTGGAAAACCAGGGCGGTGGCGAGAATCTCCACAAGGAAATCAACCCTTCTCTCTCTGCAAGTGTCATCCGCAGTCATGTTAAGCGCGGTATAGAAAAGGCACATGCATTGCGTCTTCCAAAATCGGTCGTTGACATCATTTCAGAGCATCACGGGAATCAGGTCATCGCATACTTCTACAATGAAGCTCAGAAAATCAATCCGGATGTTTCACCTGAAGACTATTCATATACGGGCAATCCACCTTCAACAAAGGAAAGTGCCGTTGTCATGCTTGCGGATACTGTAGAAGCCGCATGCCGCACATTGGACAAGCCTTCGGTTCCGCGTCTTGAAAAGTTCATTACTACTCTCATCAACAACAAGATCGAGCACAAGCAGCTTGAGAACTGCAACCTTTCTTTTGCCGACATCACAAAGATCCATGATGCCTTCGTCCAGATTCTTGCAGGCTACTATCACAGCCGAACAAAGTACCCTGACCAGAAGGATCCTGATGGACCTCAGGCACAGCAGGGAGCCCAGGAAGGTTCCGCAGAAAATGGAGCCGCAAAAGAAACTCCAGTAAAGGAACCTACTCTCGTAAGGGAAGGTGCTTCAAAGGAAAAAGACGAGGAAAAGAAAACTCCTGAGAAAAAATCCCTCAAGGAAAAGGCAGAGAAAGCAAAGGCTTCAAAGTCCAAGGGGAAGGAATAATGAACCAGATTTTTGTAAGCTGTGAGGAAGGAATAGAGGAGCCATCCTGGTTCCAGAAAATCGAGCCTTTTGCCCAGGAAGTTCTTGCTGCCGCTGGATACGATGGAGAGGAGATTTCCATTCTTTTCTGTGGTGATCCTATGATAAAAGAACTTAACGCAAACTACAGGAACATCGATTCTCCGACGGATGTCCTGAGCTTTGAGAATGGAGAGGAGTACACCGACGAGGAAGGCAAGGTGTGGTTCCAGGCCGGTGATATTGCCATCAGTGTTGACACCCTGCCAAAAAATGCAGAATACTTTGAAGTGAGCCAGAATGAGGAACTGAAGAGACTTGTAATTCACGGAATTCTTCATCTTAACGGCTACGATCACGGCGAAGAACACGTGGAAAAGGGCGTTGAACCAAAGTGTGAGATGCTTGTTATTCAGAAACAGTTAATGGAAAAATTTGAAAATTATGAGCTTATTTAAATTTGGCAAAAACAAAAAAACAAAAAAAGAAAACCAGACTCAGGAAGAAGTGCAGCAGGAAATCCTTGCTGAAGAAAAAAATGATATGATCCAGGGAGTTGAGGAGCTTTCCGCAACAACCGTAAAGGAAGTAATGGTTCCACGTATTGATGTTGACTTTCTTCCTCTCGATACTCCGGAAGAGGAACTTCTTAAAAAAGTTTCAGACAGCGGACATTCCCGCATTCCGGTTTATGATGGCAGCATCGACAACGTTGTAGGTATCCTTTATGTAAAGGATCTCATAAAGGTTCTTGCCTCAGGTCAGGCAGTGGATCTTGAAAAGATAATCCGCAAGCCATACTTTGTTCCGGAAAGCAAGCATATCGACAGCCTTCTCCGTGAATTCAAGAAGCGCCATGTACATATCGCCGTCGGTATCGATGAATACGGCGGAATAAGTGGTATTGTCTGCATGGAAGACATCATCGAGGAAATCGTCGGTGACATTCAGGATGAATTTGACCACGAAAGCGAGGATATCATTTCTCTTGCCGACAACATGTGGATCTGCGATGCCCGTGTGGACCTTGAGACTTTGAACGAGGAAATCGGATCATCTTTCCCTACTGAAGAATTCGATACCTTGGGAGGTTTTGTGTTCGATCTTTTTGGAAAGATTCCTGTGAAGTTTGAAAAGATTTCATGGAAGAACCATGACTTCATCGTGCAGGAAATGGAAGGTCATAAGGTAAACACCATCAAGATTGTTTGCCATAGTGAGACTGATAACTGATTATGGATGCGGTGTGGCGATTCGTCAGGGCCGCAGCTTTATAGAACGGGTGGATTTGCAATTCGTTTTGCAATACGGGGGAATATGAAAAAACTTACAGCATTTATCTTAGCCGGAACCTTGGCTGCATCCTTGTTTGCCCAGACCGGCAGCAACGGTCGCAGCGCACTGGAATTGTTTGACGAAGGTCAGTCCCTTCAGGAACGCAAGCAGTGGTTTGATGCCATGGACCTTTATCAGGAAGCTCTTTCCATCAATCCCCAGTATGGTGAAGTATGGTACAACATGGCACTGTGTTCCTATGCCCTTGGAAGCTACGATCTTTGTGTCCAGTATGCGGACAATGCGGCAAAGTATGCCCGCAATCTGAGTGAAATCCAGAACCTTAAAGGAATGGCCCTTATTTCTCTTGGAAAAATCCAGGAATCCAGGGAAGTGTTCACCGCCGTCCTCAAAAAATATCCAAACAACATCGACGCACGCTTTGGCCTTGCGGAACTTGATCTTCTTGACGGAAGGATCAGTGTTGCGGAAGGAAGATACCTTGATGCCCTCAAGCGTGACACCCATAACAGAAAGGCGCTTCTTTCACTTGCCTTGGTAAGTTCCGAGATGGGAAAAAATGATGTGGCTGAAAAATATGTAAAGCAGGCACTTTCTTATTACAGCGGTGAGGCAGAAGTTCATTATATGGCATCCTACCTTGCTGCAAAAACCGGAGACTACAAGGTTGCTGAACAGAGGGTAAGGGCTGCCGTTCAGATCGATGGAAATTTTGACAAGGCATATTCTTTGCTTGGTGTCATCCTTTATGCACAGCAGCGATATGAAGAAGTAATTGACATTTGTGATTTCCGCATCGGACGCAACAGGGATTGTGCCAATGCATGGTATCTCAAGGGACTTTCCCAGCAGAAACTTGACCGCCTTTCCGATGCAATTGATACATATCAGACGGGACTTACGATCTCTCCTCAGGATGAGGTTATGCGCAACGCCCTGGAACTTCTTGTTACTCAGACACTTACAGTGGAAGATCCAAGAAGAAACGGTTGGGCTGAATTCCACTCAAAGAAGGCGGCTGAATTTGGCCGCAACTTTGACGGAATCTCTGAACGCTATGAATATCAGAAGGCACTTTCCGTTGCTCCTCTCAATGCAGACGTGAGACAGTCCTTTGCCGGCATACTTGAGCGCGACGGCCTCTATGAATTGTATCTCCAGCAGCTTAAGTTCATCCGCGATAATGCTGAAGCTCTTGATAATGGACCTTCTGTGCAGCGCGATGAAAACAGTCCTTCAAGAAAGCTTTCACGCCAGGAAATCAGAAACAACGATGCCATCGAGAATTATGAAAGCCTCATGAGGAACAACATCTCCTCAAGATGGAACATCGATCCTTTCTATCTTGATAAGACCAGATGGAACATCGGCATCTATTATACAAAGAAACCGGTTCAGCTTATACATGCAGACCTTGAGGAAGTTTCCGCATTGTCAGCAAGACTTGCTTTTGCCGGCGTACCTAGCACAGCCGTTGATGTGGAGGCAAGACCTGTCGCAAACTATGGTGAGGCATTCCGCCTTGCCCGCACACAGGGACGTGATTACTTTGTCATCATGACAGCCGAGGAAACAGAGCGTACATATTCAATCGACGCTACAATTTATTCCGCAAGAACCGGCACAAAGACTTCCGAAATCCATGTATACCGTACAGGCAATGACTGTATGGCAAAGTCTCTCCAGAGATTCCGCGCAGGTGTCCTTGATATTCTTCCAATCCGTGGAAAGGTGCTGCAGAACGTTCAGGGTACTCTCCTTATGGATCTTGGTCGCAACGACGGAATTTCCGTTGATTCTGAATTCAACATTGTGCGCAAGGGTAGGATCGAGACCAACGACGAAGGTCCTGGTGTAAAATTCAACAAGAAGGATCTTCTTGGTACAGTAAAGGTGACTGCCTGCGACGAAGAAATTTCAGAAGGCAAGTACAAGAAGAACGGTTTCTATGACACCCTCAATGCCGGTGATGAAATCATTCTTGTGAAAAATACAGAAGGTGACAAAAAGGATAAGGACGGAAATGCAGCTACAGACAGCCGCCCTGCAGCCGATGCTGACGGAAAAGCCGCGACAGAAGCCGCTGCGGCCGCAGAAAAGGCAGCCATAAAGGAATCCCTTAAACCAGTCAACCGTGAAAACGACCTCATTCACCTTATCCGTGAAATACTTTAATGATTGCAGGAGTAGAAAATGGTAAAGCACATAATCATCTGGACTTTGAAGGAAATGCCTGAAGACGAAAAGGCAAAGGTAAAGAAGGGAATAAAGGAAGGTCTTGAAGGACTTTTGGGAGTTGTTCCACAGATCAAGGACATCAAGGTTGTGACTGACAATCTTCCAACTTCAACGGGAGACCTTATGCTTGATTCCACATTTGAATCGGCAGAAGATCTTGCAGGCTATTCAAAGCATCCGGCTCATGTTGCCGTTGCAAACGAAAAGGTTCGTCCTTATACCGCAAACCGCGCCTGCCTTGATTTTGAAGTATAAGGTAAAACGTTCCGGCTGAAATATTAGTATTTGTTAACTGGATTTATGAAAATTATGCATTATAATAAAAGTGTATAATTTTTTGTAAGGGGGTTGACAGTATGAAGCAGAGAATGCAACATTTGGCATTTGGCACTTGGCATTTGGCATTTGGCATTTGGCATTTGGCATTTGGCATTTGGCATTTGGCATTCCTGTTAT
>JAGHUO010000136.1 GCA_018064785.1 Candidatus Treponema equi | reverse complement strand
AGGATGATGCTTGCGGCAACAGTTGCTGCAGTTTCGGTCCTCATGACACGGCTACCCATGCCGCAGAGAACAAAACCGCTGTCCTTCATGAGCTGGCGTTCCTTTGTGGTCCATCCACGTTCGCTTCCGATTGCGGCAACAGCTCCAGCTTCGGTGCTGAATTCAACGCCGCCAAGATTTACGGAAGGCTCAATGTTATCGAGGGCACAAAGTTTTATTTCTGGATTGGAATTTTCCTTTATGTAATCAAGGCATTCCTTTAAGGATTTATGGATGAACAGCTCCGGTACGTGGGTAGAGGCAGCCTGGACAGTTCCGTCCAGAAGCATTTTTGTTCCTGCATCCGTCGTAGCCAGGTCGCTGTCAAGATAGGATTTTTCTGTCAGTTCCGTCTTTGTAAGATGGACTTCACAGACACCTAAGGCAGCCATGTCACGGAGCAGACGCTTAAGCTGTATCGGACGAGGGAATCCAATTATCATTTTCAAAGGAAACAGATTTTTTCCATCTGTCTCACCAACAAAATCAAACCATATTTTTTCCTCAGCGATTTTTGTGATGGTCGCCTTGCCTGCCTGACCACCAATGATTCCGGCTGAGAAGGACTCTCCTTCCTTTTTATGCAGAACCTTGATGATATGCTGGCCACGTTCATCTTTTGTGCTAAGAGGATTTTTGATTTCTTCCTGGGTAAAAAGACAGATGTTCATTTCAGTCACTCGATCCTTAGATGTATTTTCTCAGTTCCTGATGCTGTACAGTCTTTGTCTTTACGGCAACGATGTATGATCCGAAAATCGCAGTGAGGGCATCGATTCCTGCTGCCATGGCACAGATCAATGGAGCTGCATTCTTCAAGAGAAGGTAACCTGACTCAAAGTTGCGTCCATAGATCAGACACATGGCTGTAACTGCGATGAATGGGCCGCCACAAGGAATTCCAGCGAGCGCAAAAGAAAGAAGGAAAGAAATTCCGCCAATCCAGAAGACATCAGTCACAGGAATTCCGAGGCTAGAATATGAACGCAGGATGAGGACAAAGCTGATTGTCTGGACAAGCGCTGCTCCACCGCGACCAAAAATCGAAAAAAGAGGGAATGAAAATGCGTTGACCCTTCTGCGGATTCCAAGGGATTCCTTTCCATGACGAAGATGGAGTGCAAGGGCAAGGTTTGTGTCGCCGCTGAAAAATGCTGTTATGAAAGGACATATTCCCGCGTATAGAATCTTGTATGGATGCATTTCATGGCACAGGAAGCGGAGCACAAGAGGATAGATTACGAATGCGATCACAAGAAGTTCGATGAAGAGCATGAGGATCAGGCTGTTGAATACTCCGGTCTTGACTGTATCGATGAATTCCAAAGTCCAGCGGAACATCACAGCAATCATTCCTACGGCGAGGATTTCCGTAAAGAAAGACATGACGATGTAGAATACCTTGCTGAGGGAATCAAAGAGACCTACAGCAGACTTGGATGCGTTGGTATCACTGGCGCTGCCTGTTCCTGCGAGGAAAGCAAAGACAAAACAAGGAAAGAGGTAAAGTCCGTCGATAAGTGCCTCAAAGCCGGAATAAGGGAAAATCTTTGAGACAAGAACCTGCCATGTGAAAGGAACAACTTCGCTGATCTTTTCAGTAGTGATCGGAATTCTTGGAAGCTTTACGATAAGGGCCGAAACAAGGCCAAGGATCATAAGGCCAAGAGAAGAACACACGATTACACTCACAGTCCATATGGAAGTCTTGAAAAGCTGTTTTTCCTCACGAAGCTTGAAGGCGGAAACCGCAACAGAAAAGAAAAGGACAGGAACAAGAGTGTAGCGTCCAAAGCGGATGACGATATCAACAATAAAATCAAGGGCAGCCTTAGACTGTACGCTTGAAGGCGGAAGAATCACAGCAAGAACAAGTCCTACTCCAATTCCTATAAGATACTTTAACCATAATTTCATGGCTATAATTATCTATTTTTTCCCGCATTTGAGCAACTGAGATTCTATGCAAAAAGCTGGCTGTCGCATCATCAAGTTCTGACATTAGTTTCTAAGACTCGGACCTTAAAATACCGATAATGAAGTTATGAGAAAGTTTTTCATTTTTTTGCTGTCGGTATTTTTCCTTTCGGCGGTCCATGGTCTTGAGCTTTACAAGGGATCTGCCACCTGTTCCTATTATGCGGAAAAATTCCATGGACGAAAAACTGCCAACGGAGAACGGTTCAACATGTATGACCTGACCTGTGCCCACAAATCCCTTCCTTTCAATACAGTGCTTAGAGTTACAAACCTTGCCAACGGAAAAACCGTTGATGTACGCATAAACGACAGAGGACCTTTTGTCGCCGACCGTGAAGTGGATCTTTCAAAGGCTGCGGCAAGCAAAATCGGAATGATAAAGACCGGCACCGCAAAATGCCGCATCGAAATCGTAAAGAGAGGCCCTGAAACCAAGCAGAGCACAGTATCAGCAAAGAAGGCACAGAATATTCCGATTGCAAAATCAAAAGGTAGTTCTACCACATCAAAACCTGCCACCATTGTTGTTACAAAAGGAAAACTATATGACATCCAGCTTGCATCTTTCGGAAAGAAAGAAAATGCAAAGGCTTATGCAAAGAAAGTCGTTGCATGCAAGATAAAGAACGTGGCACTCCAGAAGGCTGATGACAAGACAAGGGTACTGGTCATCAAAGTTGACGGCAAGGATGTTCCGGCTGTAATGAACAAACTTGAAGCAAACGGATTTGGCGGCGGACTTGTCAGGGAGAGAAAATAGCATGACAAGAATCGTCCACGCAATAGCTCAAAATGAAATCTTTCCAGACATCATAAAGTTTGTACTTCCCCATGAAAAATTCAACAACACTTTGTATGAGAAACTCCTGACACAGGATGACAGCGTATATGTTCTCTTTTCAGACAGCAACAGAATCGAGGGTGTCATTTCCTTCTCAAAAGGAAACAGCCTTGTTTGCTGCATTCCAAAATGGACAGGGGACATACAGGAATCTCTCTCCATTTTTCTTGAAAACAAAAAAGTTTCCTGCATTCACGGAGAGGAAAGCATAGTATTGAAGATTGAAAAACTACTTAACGGGCGAAATCTTCCAAAGGACGAGCGCAATCTTTTCATGATGGAATATGACAAGATGGTTTTTATGGATCTCCCGGCACAGGCTTTCCTTTGCAACAGAAATCATATTGATCAGCTTATGCCATTGCAGACAGGTTTTTCAGTAGAAGAAGTCCTGCCTCCGTGGAAGGACATAAACCCTGCATTGGAACGACTTTCCCTGGAGCGGGCCATCCAGAACGACACTGTCTATGCTATCGGTGAAGGAGATGAAATCTTTTCAAAAGCAAACATCAGCTTCTATTCAAAAAAATTTCTTCAGATTTCAGGCGTCTACACACGGAATGAATTCCGCGGCAATGGCTATGCGACAGCCCTGGTAAACCGCCTGGCAATCCTTGCTTCCAAGGTAGGACTCAACGCTTCTCTCATAGTCCGACAGGAAAACCTTGCTGCGTTGATGGCATATAAAAATGCCGGCTTTGGAATAACCGGCACTTACAGGATTGTTTATTATAAACACTGAGATGTTTCTGAGAATCACCGCATCATTGCAGCGATCCTCGAAATTACAGACTATTTCTTAAGCAATGCTGCGAAAGGATTGTATGTCTCACCGTCGTCATCATCTTTGTGTGTTGACATGTAGTCGTAGGCATTATCCTGTTCTTCATTTGAGACAACAGTGCTCAAAGAGATGCGCTTTGCTTCTATGTCGATTTTTTCAACAATTACTGGAAGAACATCACCTGGGTTGAAGACCTTCTTGAGATTTGTGTTGCGCTCAACATTAAGCTTTGAGATGTGAACAAGGCCGTCGATTCCGTCTGCAAGGTTCACGAAAACTCCAAAGTCTGCTACACGGCTGATTTTTCCTTCAATCTTGTCGCCGATGTTGAACTTGTCTGCAACTGCATCCCATGGATCAGCCTCAAGTTCCTTTGTAGAAAGAGAAACACGTTCGTGCTTCCAGTCAGCCTTGATGATCTTTGCTGTAACTTCCTGACCAACCTTGAGAACATCAGCAACTGAACTTACGCGTGTACGGCTGATTTCTGAAACAGGAAGAAGAGCCTGGAAACCGTTGAGGTCAATGAATGCTCCGTATGATTCAATAGACTTTACAGTACCTGTAACTGTCATTCCTACAGTGATTTTTTCTGCAAGGGATGCAAGCTCTTCAGCTGCCTTTTCTTCCAGAAGCACACGGTTTGAAACAACAATGTTCTTTCCGTCGTTCTTGAATTCAGTAATCTTGAAAGAAAGATGCTGACCTACATATTCAGCAGGTTCCTTGCGCTGGCGGTAACCCATCTGGCTGTATGGGCAGAAAGCGCGTGTCGTACCAAGCATGACTTCAAAGCCACCCTTGATCTCGCCTTTGACTGTTCCTTCTACAGGGATTCCGCTCTTGAAAGCATTCTCAAATACGGAATTGTCACCCTTTGACTTGTTTCCTGCAATCTTAGTAGTAAAGTGAAGTTCCTCATACTTGTTTCCTGCAAAGAAAACCTTAACCTTGTCGCCTTCCTTTACTGTAATGTTTCCATCTGCGTCCTTGAAATCTGCAGCATCAACGAAACCTTCGCTCTTGAGCCCAAGATCAATAAATACTGTGTCGCCTGAAATTGCTACGACTGTTGTTTCTACAACCTGTCCTGGTTCATATAATCTTTTCATCATGTTTTCCTTTGGTACGATTTGTGAGGTATAATATAGTAATATTTTGGGGTTTTGTCATTAACACTGCCACAGAGGCAGCATCGTTGTAGCCAGCAACCTTGCCATAGGACAGCAAGGCGCGGATTCATCAGTTTGTCGCTGCGTAGACAGCTATACTTGTAGAGACAATGGAAAGACAGGTAGTGATGATCGGAGCGTATTTGCTGAAGTAATATGTAAATGAATTCGATTCCGCCTGTATGGTGTATTCAGGGAGAACCGGCTCCGATTTACCATGTTTCTTGCCTTCAAGATCGATTATCTTTATCTTTCCGCCAGAATTTCTGTCTTCGTTGAAGCCACCTGCCAGGTTTACATAGTAGAGATAGTCTCTATCCGGAATATATGGATAACGACCTGGTCTCATAACTGCACCGGAGACACTTACAAAGAACTGCTTGAACGGAATGATAAGCTTGTCATAGGACTGCACTGTTTCATTGACAAAGTAATCCTTCTCGTAAAGTATCCTGTTGATGTTTACAGGTATGATTTCCATTCCACGGGCGATATAGGCATTCTCAAGATCCGCTACTGCATTGAAAAGGCTTTTATTGCTACGGATGAAGTAAGTATAGTTTGTATTCGGTGTGAACTGTACAGGCAGCTTTGTCGTGACGGAAACTTCATCAGTTTCATTGGTATTAAGCAAAGCACCTTCCATGAACATTACAGGCAGAAGCTCATCGACTGTTGATATGGAAATGACATCATGATCCATGAGATCCATGTCTTCCTGGACATTTTTATCTGTAAGATAAAGAACATTGGAATCCTGATTTCCGTCAAAACGTGTAAGCTGGATTCTTTCCTTGTTTGCGTAATCCGTATAGTTGCTTCCGTAGTATTCGATGGCCTTCTTAAGGTTGTCGCTTTCACGAAGCTCATATTCTCCTGGACGCTCGATGGCACCTTTAAGGGTAACCACACGTCCGCGGCGTTTCACCACTACAATGTCACCTTCCCTCATGTAAGGGTTCTGCAGAAGACGGCCGTTACGTTCAGCTTCATAAAGGTCATAGTGGTCTTCGGTTCCGTTGCTGTGGGCAACAATGATATCGCGCTTTGAAGAAAAGTCCGTAAGATTTTCCGCAAGTACTTCTGAAAGACGGGTAAGAGCCCAGGCTGTCACTTCCTTTGTTTCCTTGACCTCTCCTCTGACAACAACCTTGAACTGTCCTGGAGAAGTGAGCACAAACTGGACTCCGCTTAAAGGATAGTTCTTGGAAACAATTTCTTCGACTTCCTTTTTTACCTGGGTATACTTCTTTCCCTTTACATCAAGGGTACCAAGATTGGCTATCTTGATCTTATAGGAAATATCGACTGTAACAACATAGCTTACTGTAGAAGAACCTGCCAGAAAACCAAGAGTATAGACGTCACCTGCGGTAACCATGTAATCCTTTGAGGCAAGAGCCAGCTGTGGCGAACGGGAAAGAGCATCAGCCAAAGAGTTGCTGTCTGTAGATTTCAATAGACTTGATGTCTTTGAAGAATTCTTTCCCTTGAGACCGGCTGCGATTTCTTCAGCAGACTGGGCATTCAGGTTTGTGAAAAAAGCCGCCATTAAAACGACAGCGGCAAGGTATCTTGAAGTTTTCATCTATGATCAATCCTTTGCACGGGATATGTAATGTACTACAGAAAACAATATGATCATGATAGCGTAACAGCTACCAAGAAGTATATTTGCGGTAATAGTCTCAAGATGCCATGAAACTATGCAGACACCGCATACAAGGGCCTGTACTGAAATTAAAATAAGAAGAGTTTGAGTTGCGTTGAAACCAAGGCTCATGATCTTGTGATGAAGATGTCTCTTGTCAGGACTCATGATGGCCCTGTGTTCCCTGAGACGGCGCCAGATGGATGCAACACAGTCGATCATAGGGATGGACACGATGTTAAGGGCAATAAGGCACTTTTCAACGGTAAATCCATAACGGAACTGAAAGAGGGCCAATGTGGCGATAAAGAAACCAAGGAACTGGGATCCGCCGTCACCCATGAAAATCTTTGCGTTCTTGGCGTTGAACACCAGGAATCCTGCGATTGATCCACAGAGAACAAAACAGGTTGTGGCAATGTCGGTGTCCAGGTTCCAGTAGTAAAGACCAAAGGTACAGCATGCCATGAGGCTCAAGGTACCGCAAAGACCGTCGATTCCGTCAATGAGGTTGTATGAGTTCACTATGCCGATGATCCAGAAAAAGGAAATGATTGCAAGGATTGCGTTGATGTACATGAAGTTGAATCCCATGACAACAAGAGCTGCGACAACCTGAACCATAAGCTTTATGTCTGCCTTAAGATCTACAAAGTCATCAAGAACACCAAAGATAAAGATTGCAAGGGCGGAACATACAGCCGGCTGGTTTGTTATGTTGAAGCTTCCTGTAAGGAGATTGCAGATTACGGCAAGAACCATTGCCACAGGAACAAAACCTATGCCACCAAGACGTGGCACAAGACCGGTATGGACCTTGCGTTCGTTCACGCTGTCATACCAAGCCTTCTTTTTGCAAAGCTTTATGACAAGGAAAGTAACTACCGTAGAGATCAAGAAAGATGCTGATATGAATCCGCCTGTAAAAAGCGCCTGTTTGCCAATATTCATTATTAACCCCTAAGTTTTGCCATGGCTTCCTTGTCGTTCCTGATGTTCTCAATGGCGTTGAGAAGGAAGGCAAGGAATACGGACATGAAGCCCGCAGCAAATGTGATGATAACGCAAAGCTTTCCACGGGATGGCTTTGACTTCTGGTCTGGCACCTGAGCTTTCTCAAGAACCTGGAACACGGGAGTTTTGCTTGCGATGTCTATCTTTACAAGTTCATATTGTGTCTTCAACTGCTTGTAGATCTGCTCCTGGGCGCTAAGCTCAAGCTTGAGCCTTGTGACCTCAAGGGCAATGGAATTTGCTCCGCTTGCCCTGAAAATATTTGAAACGGAATTGTCCACATCATGAATCTGGGACTGAAGGTTTTCGATTTCCTTAAGGCAGGAAGCAATGTTTTTTTCAAGATTGTCTTTTTCAAGCTGGTTGCTGTCCAGACCAAGCTCGTAGAAACGCTTTTCAAGAATGCCCATGCAGTAATTGACAACCTCACAGGCAAAAACAGGATCTATGTCTGTGAAACTTACGGTAAATACTCCGTTCTCGCTTTCAAAGTTGCAGCTCAGCACCTCTTTGAGGGCCTTTCTTGAATTTGTGATTGGAGATTTTTCTATCTCCCATTTTTCAACCAGATTGAATTTGTTTACGATGGCATCAAGGGTGCTGTCGGAATGGACAAGATACTGTGCAAGGGCACTGTGGGACGATCCGCCTCCAAGCTTTCCGCCAAGAAGACCTCCAAGGCCTGTAGAAGCTACCATGCTAGCCAATGCTCCTCCGGAAGAAGAGGAATCATTTATGAGCATGACAGCCTTTGGTGTGTACTGGTTAGGGAGAGGAGATTTCTCAGGAGACATCACAATCGTGATGATAGAAAAAACAACAGAGAAGACAGCTCCAACCGCAGTCATGGCGATGATAAGTTTCTTGCGCTTTAAAAGGACAGCAAAAAGATCGATCAAAGAGATTTCATCATTGTTTGCATCCTGCGATGTTGTATTCTGAGCGTCCACCGATAATTTCTCCATAATAATTATTTTTTCTATTATAAAATATACATAGGGAATTGTAAATGATGTTGTGAAACACAGCGTAAAACCACGCAAAATGCCCCTGGCTTATCTTTCCCCATAGACCTCGTTCTTGTGCCTTGTTCCTATCTGGTACAGCACTTCATCTAGCGGAAGCTGAGGATTTTCTTCACGGGATTCTTTTAGGTCCACGCTGAATCTTCCCATGGAAAAATGATTGAAAAGAAACACTTTTTCCCACATGTTGCTTGTGCCGTAGCTTTCCTTTAGCCGGTCCTTATATTTAAGGAACACGCCGCCTTTCTTAAGTTCGCTGTGACCTACAAGCCATAGCTGGCATTCCTCGCCAAGGCCCATATGAAGTCTGGCCGTTATTTCCGCACACTTGAGCTGGCTTTGCTCTATAAGATCCTTGATTTCAGTTCCGCCATTTTTTTCTAGATCCTTAAGCTGTTTTGTTTTTGCCGTGTGGACCGGGGTCTTGTTCATGATGATGGTCTTTTTCCTGAAGTCCATGTTGAGCTGGGTATTTTTCCTGAAGAAATTTTCGGCGACAATTCCGCTTTTGCCCACAAAGTAGCGGTTGTTCTTTGCCAGCTGCTCGTCCTTGCCGGGATTGTCTCCTATGACGATAAGGTTTATCTCATCATCCTTTGTGAACTCATCATAGGCCCTGTTAAAGACTATGCTGGTCTCGACATTATAATCTGTACCCGCCAAAGTTTTCTGCAACGGTAACAGTTTTGGTGCCAGTTTGTTCCATTCATTGCACAACTGTCTGTACCCTTCACGGAATTCCGTAAATGCTGACCACTGCTGTTCTGTCATAAATCTGTCTCCCTAAAGACAAAAAATGGGTACAGAATCTGCACCCATAAATTCACACTAAACGATTTTTCCCTAGGCTATACTTTTTCTTTCCTGGCATTAACGAACTGCAAGCAGTACGTTTGTGCGGAAGTTACGAAAGGTATAGATTACTAGTGACTCAAAGCTTCCGCACATCCCCATTCCTGGTAATATGCGTCGATTTCCTTCATAAGCTCATCTGTAAGAACTGTACCCTTCAAAGCTTCCTGTACCTCTTTCATTGTGACGATGGCACGTGCTGGGAAACCGTACTTTTCTGTGATTGTATCAAGGGCGCTCTTGTTGCTGTCGGCAGAAGCCTTTTCCATTCTGTTGAGGGAAACGATCTCACCAACAACTGTAACCTTTGCCTGACCTGTAACTATTGGATATGTCTCTTCGATGGACTTTCCTGAAGTTGTGACATCTTCAATAATCACTACTCTGTCACCGTCCTTGAGTTCGTAACCAAGGATTGCTCCCTTGTCCGCACCGTGGTCCTTTACTTCCTTGCGGTTTGAGCAGTAGCGGATTTCCTTTCCGTAAAGCTTCTGGTATGCGATTACTGTTGTCACAGCAAGCGGAATACCCTTGTATGCTGGTCCAAAGAGGACATCAAAGTCATCGCCAAAATTTGCGTGGATTGCCTGGGCATAATATTCACCAAGCTTTGCAAGCTGGCTGCCTGTCACATAGGCACCTGCATTCATAAAGAAAGGAGATTTTCTTCCGCTCTTGAGAGTGAACGAACCAAACTTCAAAACCTGGCACTGAACCATAAAATCAATAAATTCTTT
>JAGHUO010000028.1 GCA_018064785.1 Candidatus Treponema equi | reverse complement strand
AAGATTACCCTTAGCGTGACCACGGCGCTTATCCTGATCATCGGGGTCATTGCGTTTTTGTTTACAAAGCCTTTCAATGAAATTCTTTCACGGCTTTCAGTTGAAGGCGGAATCCCATCAGCCGAGGACAAAGAGGCAGTAATCAATACTTACAAAAAGCTCAACATGCTTACTGTCGCAGGTTGTCTCATGGGCTTTGTCGTTGGAAATTCCGTGTCGCTGTTCATCAAGATCGGCAAAGGTGCTATCCCTGCGGAACCTGACAGAATCGTCCTTGCTATAATTCAGTCTGTCATATTTGGAATTCTTGTCTGCTTCTATGTAATGTTCATCACAAACGAGATGTTCGCAAAGTACCGCAGCTACCTTCACATCCATGTCTACGATTCGACTTCGATATTTGAGAAGGTCGGAATGAATATCTACCTCGTCGCAGCTGTTGGAATTCTTTTTGTTTTCTTCAACATGTATATTGTTCCTTTTGGACTCATCAAGATCAATGTGGGCGATGAGCTTTCGACTTTCCTTTCCAGCGGTGCACGTATCGGTCTTCTGTCCATCGTGATGGCTCTTGGTGCCCTTGCCATTGTTGTCGTAAGCCTTCAGAAAAGAATCCGCGACGCAAAGAATGCCATCGATGAAATCCGTGACGGATCTCTTTCTAGCAGAATCGACATCATCATGTTTGATGATTTTGCAAACCTTACTACTTCCATGAACAAGCTCATCAAGAAGCTCAATGTAATGATCAAGGAACTGAGGGCGGAATCCGACATCGTCAATTCCACAGCAGGCAAGCTTGCCAGTGTTTCTGATGATGCAAGTGTGGCCATGGAATCCATGTCGGAAAGTTTTGCAAAGATCCAGATGGAAGGCGAAAAGCAGAACAACGAGATCTCAAATGCAGGCCAGAATGTTTCGGGGCTTACAAGTTCCGTGCGCAAGGTTGAAAGCCACGTCCTTCAGGAAACAACCGCAATGCAGCAGAGTTCCGCCTCTATCACTGAAATGACGGAAAACATCAAGTCCGTTGCGGACATGACAAAGAAGGCCGATGAGGTTTCTATCCTTCTAAGCAAGACCTGTGAGACTGGAAACAAGGCCCTCAAGGCTACCACTGATACCATCGAGGCTGTCCACGGTGCCTTTAACGAGGTTCAGGAAATCGTCAAGGCCATCCAGAACATCGCAAACCAGACAAACCTTCTTTCTATGAACGCAAGTATCGAAGCTGCCCATGCCGGGGAATTCGGTAAAGGCTTCTCCGTTGTCGCAGGTGAGGTCCGTGCCCTTGCAGGTAATGCCGCCAAGTCCGCCGATGACATCCAGACCCTCATCAAGGGAACCATGGAAAAGATCAAGAACAGCGTTGAGTCCATCGGAGAGACCCAGGCTGCATTCCTTAAGATCCAGGAATACACAGGCCAGAACAGCGAACTTGTACGCACGATTTCCAGCGCCATGGAAGAGCAGAAGGACGGAGCGGAAGAAAACCTTCGCACCACAGAAAGCATTGTTGCCGATACACGGGACATAAAGGACCTTGTCTCAGACCAGAACCATATTACACAGAACGTTGAGGAAAGCATGAAGTCCGTTGTTGAATCAAGCGGAATCATGATGAACGCCATTAAGGAATCCGTTAAGTCTTCTGATTCCGTAAAGAACGTCATCGGTGAAATCAACGACATGATCATCCAGAACAAGAATGCGGTAAGCAAGATGAACGAGATGCTGGGACAGTTTGATGTCTAAAGGTCCTGCCTGACACGTTTTTTCATGAAAATTGAGCCCTCGGGGAAAAATCCCTGGGGGCTTTCTTATTGAGGAAAGGCCTTTTTTAGGGTATTCTATATGTCTATGGCATACGAAGTAACAGCGACAAGAAGACGCCCGCAGACTTTTTCAAGCCTTGTTGGCCAGGAATTTGTTGCGGAGACACTCAAAAATTCAATTGAATCAGGCAAGATTGCCAACGCTTATCTTTTCTCAGGTCCTCGCGGATGCGGTAAGACATCTACTGCGCGTATCTTGGCAAAGGCACTTAACTGCCAGAAGGGACCTACGGCCACTCCATGTGGTGAATGTGACGCCTGCCGTGAGATTACCGCAGGTTCAAGCCTTGATGTCATCGAAATAGATGGAGCCTCAAACAATTCCGTAGAAGGTGTAAGACAGATCAAGGACGAGGTTCTTTTTCCTCCACAGACATGCCGCTACAAGATCTACATCATCGACGAAGTCCATATGCTTTCAAACAACGCCTTCAATGCGTTGCTCAAGACAATAGAGGAACCACCTGCTCACGTAGTTTTCATTTTTGCTACGACGGAACTTCAGAAGGTTCCTGCAACAATCAAGTCAAGGTGCCAGCAGTTCAACTACCGCCTTGTTCCGGTTGAAAAGGTAAAGGAACAGCTTGCACAGGCTGCGGCAGAACTTGGAATCAAGGCACAGGACGAAGCCCTTTACTGGATTGCTCGTGAAGCCGGTGGTTCCATGCGAGACAGTTATACGCTTTTTGACCAGGTTGCGGCATTCAGCGGTGATGAGATTACATACGACAAGATACGTGACAAACTTGGCCTTGTTGGAATAGACCGCCTTAATGAACTTTTTGGTCTATGTGTTGCCGGTGACAGCACCAATGTCCTCCTTCGTTTTGACGAATATCTTCAGAACGGTGTAAGCATAGAGCAGCTTATCTCAAACTGCACCGACTATCTGCGCTCCATTCTTTTCATCAAAAGCGGAATAAAGAAAGAGGCTTTGCTTGGCCAGAGCGCGGAAAGATTTTCTGCAGATGTAATCAACGCCTGGTCTTCAATTCAGGTTGAACGTGCCCTGAGTATTTTCATGCAGCTTTATCGTGACATCAGATACAGCCTTAGCCCGCGCTATGAATTTGAACTTGCTCTTTCACGCATGTGCTGGCTCAAGGATTATGTTTCTGCCCAGGAAGTAAAGAAGGCCGTTGATGCCGTAAAGCCTGTGCTTATGAACGCTGCAGGCCCAAGAAAGCTTCAGTCTGTTTCAGGCGGAACTAACGGTGCGCCAGCAAATGCTGCCGCACCGGCAAGGGTTGCTCCTTCGTCACCTTCGGTACAGAGCAGCCAGGTTCAGGTTGCCCATGCAAGACCCCAGCCAGTGAACGGATTGCCTACATTCAGTGCCCTTACTGATGAGGAACCACAGGACTATGATGATTCTGCATCTTCTGCAGAAGTAGAGGCAGACCCTTTTTATAATGGCGGAGCTGAACCGCCGGTAAACAATTCAGCACCTGCAGTAGAGGTTCAGCCAGAAGTCAGAAAGAACGAAGCTCTCAGAAATGTAGATTCACGCGACGTTGAAAAAGTACGCAATGCGATCATTTCCGATTTCTCTGTTGATGACGCCATGGTTGCGAACAGCCTTTCTGAAACCAGTGGTTGGTCTCTTGATGGCAATGTCATGACTGTCTATGCAGAAAATAAATTCGTGCAGATACAGCTGGTTTCAGTTGTTGATAAGATCGCTGCATATCTTTCGGAAGCCTATGGAAAGCCTATTTCCTTTGAGGTGAAGGTTGCTGAAAAAAAAGAAGTAGAAGAGAAGGTGGAACTTCCAAAGGAAGTGCAGGTTCTCTGCGATGTGTTCCGTGGTTCCATTCTGGGTGTAGATTAAAAATAAATAGGAGGCATGAAATATGTCTGTAAAAGTTTTCATTGACGGAAAAGAAGGTACAACCGGTCTCAAGATCTTTGAGCGTTTTGCAAAAAGGTCTGATCTTGAAATAATCGAAATCGACGAAGAAAAGCGCAAGGACAGTGCGGAACGCGCCAAGTGCATCAATGCTTCCGACTTTACTTTCCTTTGTCTTCCTGATGCTGCTTCGATCGAGGCTGTTGCACTTTGCACAAATCCAAAGACAAGGATCATCGATGCTTCAACAGCACACCGCGTGAATCCGGACTGGGCCTACGGATTTCCTGAGCTGGACAAGAGCTTCCGTGAAAAGATCGAGAAGTCAAACCGCGTTGCAAACCCAGGCTGCTATGCCAGCGGTTTCAATGCAATCGCATATCCACTTGTAAAGAGCGGCATCCTTCCAAAGGATTATCCTGTATGTGCCAATGCGGTCTCAGGTTATTCCGGGGCAGGAAAGAAAGCCATCGCCCTCTATGAAGCAGAAGGACGCAATGTTGAGCTTGATTCTCCACGTCTTTACGCCCTTACACAGGCCCACAAGCATCTTCCTGAGATGAAGTTGATTCCGGGTCTTGAATTTGAGCCTGTATTCAATCCTTATGTATGTGATTACTTCCAGGGAATGACAGTCACAGTCGGACTTCATACAAGGCTTCTTGCAAAGAAGGTGACAGCAAAGGATGTGTGGGAAATGTTCGCAGCCCACTACGAAGGATGCAACTTCCTTAAGGTTCCAGCTTTCATGGGCGAAGGAACTCTCCCTGAACCTTTCATTCCTGCCAATACTCTTGCAAACACAAACATGATGGAAGTCTTTGTTTACGGTAACGACGACCGCATCTGTGTTACTACAAGACTCGACAACCTTGGCAAGGGTGCGTCAGGTGCAGCTGTCCAGTCCCTCAACATCATGATGGGAATCGACGAGACTACAGGCTTGATCTAATCGGGGGAAAATATGAATCCATTTGAAATGATGAAAAACCTTGGTGGTCTTCAGAACCAGCTCAAGGAAGCACAGGAAAAACTTGGGGCACTTCGTGCTACAGGTTCTTCCGGTGGAAATATGGTACAGGTGACATTGAACGGAAAATTCGAGCTCATGGAAATCAAGCTTGATCCTATCTGTGTTGACAACCGTGATGTTGGTATGCTTCAGGATCTTATTGTCGCTGCCCACCATGCTGCCATGGAAAACATGCAGGAAAAAATGAAGTCGGAACTTGGACCAATGCTTGGCGGAATGAATATTCCCGGCCTTTGATCTGCAGGTGATCTAAAAATGAACGCATTGGATGAACTTACAGAAAGCTTTTCTCATCTTCCTGGCATCGGAAAAAAATCCGCAGCCCGCATTGCAAACAGCCTGCTCAAGGCAGACAGTTACTTCATGTCGCGCTTTGCGGAGCAGATAAGGACATTGCAGGACAAGATAAGGCCATGCTCCATTTGCGGTTCATGGACGGAAGAAGATCCTTGTCCAATCTGCTCTGATGTTACCCGTGACCGCAGTGTCATCTGTGTCGTGGAACAGCCACAGGATGCCGCCACGATTGAAAGCAGCCATGAATTCCACGGGCTTTTTCATGTCCTCGGTGGCGTGATTTCTCCTCTTGAAGGAATGACTCCGGACAAGCTCCGTATCGGTTCCCTTGTGGATCGCGTAAAGTCAGAGCCTGTAAAGGAAGTGATCCTTGCGACTAATCCAACTGTGGAAGGCGACACGACAGCACTCTACATACAGCGCATTCTTTCCGAAACAGGCGTTACAGTTACCCGCCTTGCATCAGGCCTTCCTGTTGGCGGCGACCTTGAATATGCCGACCGCCTTACAC
>JAGHUO010000051.1 GCA_018064785.1 Candidatus Treponema equi | reverse complement strand
GTTCCTGTTACAAGCGATGACATTGTCTACTGGTACAACGAAATAGAAGGCGATGCTGTTTTCCAGAGTTCCGGCTACAGCGGCCAATTTCTTGAGATGGAAGACGGAAGCCAGGGACATATCGAATGCATCAAAATTGACGACAGACGCTTTGATTTTGTTTTTCCACGTATAGTCGCAGAACCTCTGCTTACGACCAATTCAACCTTGAAGCCAAGTTTCATCTACAGGAAGGCAAAGGATGAAAAGGGCGTCGACGGAGTAAAAGACCTTTTCAATGCTTCCAGTGATCCTAAAGAAATTCCATCCTGCGGCAAATGGCTTTTTGCAGAATACAGGCCTGCCCAGAGAATCGTTTACAAGCGCAATCCAAACTTCTGGGAGAAGGATTCCGACGGAAAATCACTTCCATATCCTGAGACTTTCATAGCCCAGATTGTAGGCGACCAGAATACTGAATATCTTCTCTTCAAGCAGGGAAAACTTGAAAGCTACGGACCAAGACCTGAAGAAATTGATGAAGTCGTAAATTCGCAGGGAAAGGATTATTCGGTCTATCGTGCAGATGGTGCATTTTCTGCTCCCTTCATTTCCTTCAACCAGAATCCAGTAAACAGGGAAAACCAGTATTACAAATGGTTCTGCAAAAAGGAATTCCGCCAGGCAATGAGCTGTCTCTTAAATCGTGAACGAATCATACAGCAGACCTATCGTGGACTTGCGGATCCATGCTACGGCTTCTTTGCAAAACCCAACGCATTCTATGATGAAAGCATTTCACTCCAATACCGCTATGACGTAGAGCGTGCCGTTGCCTTGCTTGAATCCATAGGCATGAAACGCGATCAAGACGGAATCATGCGTGACTGGGAAAACAAGGCCGTTGAGTTTGACCTAACGATCAATAGTTCCAGCAGCACAATGAGTGACATAGCTCAGATAATAACTGACGAATGTTCGTTAGTAGGTATCAAGATAAATGTCCGTCAGACAGACTTTCAGAAGATAGTTGAAATGCTGACTTCAACTTACGACTGGCAGTCTATAATCATCGGTCTTTCAGGCGGAAGCATATTTCCGTCCCAGGGAAGCAACGTATGGGTCAGCTACGGAAACCTTCATCTCTGGTATCCGCTTCAGGAAAAACCTGCCACTGATTGGGAAGCAAGGGTAGACTGGCTTTACAACAATGCAAGCTATACCATCGATAAAGTCCTTGCAAAAAAATACTGGGATGAATACCAGCAGATCTATCTTGAGCAGTGTCCTGTAATTTATCTTGTGAGTGCAAGAAGTTTCTATGCACTGAACAACCGGTGGGATCATACAAATCTTTATTATGACAATATGTATGGTGCGAGAACTGAATATGTTTTTTCAGGAAGGTAAAAAATGTTATTAAAAAATTTAATGAATAGAAAAATATTTTCACTTATGATGTTATTTTCTGTTTTCTTTTTCCGTGCCTTTGCCTATGAAGTGCTGGATAAAAATGAGATAAACTGTTTTGACAGAAATCTGATTAATTCCTACAGTGATGGACTTGATACGGCAGGCACAATTGTCACAGCCGGAATGATTGCAGCTCCGGCGCTTCTTGTTCTTGTCCCGACTGTGAGAAATGAATTTGACTGGAGTAACGGCGGGTATAAAAGTGCATTGTGGCTTGGAGCAACCTACGCGGAATCCCTTGCCTGCGCCTGGCTTGCAAAGGAAGGCCTCAAACATCTTGTAAGCCGCGAGCGTCCTTATATGTATTTTTCCGGAGCGCCAGAAAATGAAATAGAAGACGGAGAGTATAAAGATTCCTTTCCGTCGGGACATACAACCCTTGCTTTCTGTTCGGCAGCCTTTATGACTGCAAGTTACTGCAAGCTTTTTCCGGAATCAGATCATAAACTTGCCGTCGGAATTTCAAGTTTTGCCCTTGCTGCCATGGTGGGTGCTTCCCGTGTTGCTGCAGGATGTCATTTTACCACGGATGTTCTTGCAGGTGCAGTCATTGGAACTGCATTTGGAATTCTGTTTCCACTGCTGAACATAAGGCAGGACAACATTGGATTCGCATTTACGGGTAACGGTGTTGCCGCCCATATTGAACTTTAGGAAAATGATATTGGAGAAGCCATGAAAATTTTCAGACAGATTAAATCTACGGTTGTTTATCCATGGACCATGTTCCGCAAAAAAGCACCCTTGGGGTCGTTCATTTTGAGCCGTCTTGTCACCATGCTTGTGCTTCTCTATCTTCTGGGCTTTGCCCTCTTTGGCCTCATGGAACTTGCACCGGGAGACATCGTAGACCAGATGATGAGCCAGCAGATCATGACTGAAATGACAGCGGGTAAAGGAAATAAAAACCAGTCCACCAAGGATGCAAAATTTTCCGAGGAGCAGGAACAGAAGCTTCGTGAGGAATTTGGAATCGACAAGCCCTTCTATGTTCAGTACAGTGCATGGTTAAAGCGCGTTGTAATCCATCACGATCTGGGGACAAGCCTGATCTCCCGCGCACCCGTAAGTTTTCTTATCCGTTCGCGCATATGGAATTCTGTATTGCTTAACATAATATCCCTTGTTTTCATCACGGGCTTTTCTTTTTTGCTTGGCGTCTATTTTTCATCCAAAGCCGGAAC
>JAGHUO010000054.1 GCA_018064785.1 Candidatus Treponema equi | reverse complement strand
AAAATGCTGGAGCTTCTGATAGAAGAAGCAAAGACACGCGATGTGACTGAAATCAGCCTTGATGCAACAGAAATGGGAAGACCCTTGTATGAAGCAATGGGCTTCAATTACAATACTTCCGCAATGACAATAAATCTCTAAAGGAAAGAAAAATGAAAATCAGTAAAGCAAACAAAGAAGAGGCTGCAAGAATTTTTGAATTTGTAAAAGCAGCCGTAAAGAAAATGGATGAACAGGGGATTCCACAGTGGGATGAAATTTATCCGACTCAGGATGATTTTGAAAGTGACGCCTCAAAAGATCAGCTCTATGTTGTTCAGCTTGACGGGAAACCTGCTGCCTGCTTTACCTTAAACAAAGACTGCGATGAAGAATACAAGAACGGTACATGGGCTTACACGGGGGATGACTACATTGTGATTCATCGTCTCTGCGTAAATCCTGAATTCCAGAACCAGGGATTGGGCCGTAAGGTTTGCCTTGCAATTGAAGAACTTGTAAAGCCTCAGGGCGTTAAGGCCATCAAACTGGACTGCTTTACACAGAACCCATATTCACAGAAAATGTACCACAAACTTGGTTACAGCGATGTAGGATTTGCGGACTGGAGAAAGGGCCGCTTTATTCTTATGGAGAAAATACTGTAAAATCATAATTAACAAATTCTTATAGATGCAGGTAAGGGGATAGCGGTTATGAAAGAATTATATAATCAGGCATACAGTGCGGCAAAGGAACTTATTGAAAAGGCCTTGTTAAAAAATGGGCAGGTTCTTGTGGTTGGCTGTTCAAGCAGTGAAGTATGTGGATCTGTCATTGGCAAGGAGTCAAACTATGAAGCCGCTGAAATGATTTTTGACGGAATCTATAAAGCATGCTGTGAAAATGATATCTATCTTGCTTGCCAGTGCTGCGAGCATCTTAACCGTGCCCTTATCATCGAAGAAGAACTTGCTGAAAAACTTTCCCTTGAGGTTGTAAACGTTGTACCTCAGCCAAAGGCTGGCGGATCCTTTGCCACCAATGGATGGAAGAAATTCAAAAGTCCTGTTGCTGTGGAGCATATTAAGGCCCATGCAGGAATGGATATCGGAGACACCCTCATTGGAATGCACCTTAAGGATGTTGCTGTGCCACTTAGACTTGATGTTATGAGCATCGGACAGGCTCACCTTGTATGTGCTAGAACACGTGCAAAATACATCGGCGGCGAGCGTGCCATCTATCAGTAAGGTTTTATTTGCGCGGAAAGGGTAATACCATGGGAAAACGTTCTATTCAATGTTATCCTTTACGATGCGGAGGATGAAGTATCCGAACCTTTCGGCTTTGCTTTCTCCGATACCGTAGCAGTCAAGGAGCTGGTTTTCTGTGACCGGCTTTTTTGCTGCTATGTCCATCATTGTCCTGTCTCCAAAAATTACATAAGGCGGAACATGAAGTTCATCTGCCGCTTTTTTCCTCCACTTTTTCAGTTCCGTTGCGATTGTCTCAGACTCTTCGTCCATTTCGTTTTTCTTCTGCACCCGACGTGATATTTTCGATACTTTTGCTTTTGAAGGTTTGGGAAAAGTTTTGAATCCTCTGTCTTCTTTCTGTCTGTCAGATGCTTTTATAAGGATGGCTTTGAATGATTGGTCTTCATTCCAGCAAATGTCACAGCAGCACGATTTGTCTTCATTTATGGAATCTGGGACATAGGATTCACCAAAGTAGGAGAGCATTGTTTTTCTTCTGCATCCTGTGGATTCTGCATATCGGATCATTCCCTGAAGAAGGCTTTCTGCTTTTGTCGTGTCTGCCGTTTCGTTGAAGAAGTATCTGATTTTCCTTATGTCGGCAGGGCTGTAAAGCAAAAGGGCTTCAGACTGCATTCCGTCTCGCCCGGCTCTACCTATCTCCTGGTAATACTGTTCGATGGATTTTGGCATGTCGTAGTGGATTACCCAGCGGACATCAGGTTTGTTGATTCCCATACCGAAGGCAACGGTTGCAACCATGATATCCACTTTGTCCTGTATGAATGCTTTCTGGTTTCTCTGTCGTATGGTATCACTCAGTCCTGCATGGTAGTTGAGGACCTTTAGTCCTTTGCGTGACAGCTTTTCCGCTACCTCGTCAACCTGTTTGCGTGAGAAGCAGTATATGATTCCGCTTTGGTCCATGTGGTGTTCTATGAAATCAAGGACCTGTTCGATAGGTTCGGTTTTGCGCTGGACGTTAAGGAGAATGTTGGGTCTGTTGAAGCTTGCCACCAGCACGTCTGGAGTGTCCATGTTCAGGTTGCGTATGATATCTGCCTGAACCTGTTTTGTGGCGGTGGCAGTCAATGCAAGAAAAACCGCCTTTGGGAATTCCTTTCTCATGCCGGCGATTTCCATGTAGTCTGGTCTGAAGTCGTGTCCCCATTCGCTGATGCAGTGTGCCTCGTCTATTGTTATGCAATCTACCGTAACCCTTGGGCTGTGAAGTAGGTTGCGGATCCTTTCCGTGTGCAATCCTTCAGGTGATACATATAGAAGCTTTATCTGGCCACGGCTTATCTTGTCGCAGCATGTCTTGTATGTCTCCCAGTCCAAGGATGAATTCAGATATACAGCCGGAATCCCAAGAGCCTCCAGCTGCTGTACCTGGTCCTGCATAAGGGCAATGAGCGGAGAAACGACTACTGTAAGTCCATCCATAAGAAGTGCCGGAATTTCGTAGCAAAGTGATTTGCCCCCACCTGTAGGCATGACAGCAAGAGTGTCCCTGCCTGAAAGCACGTTGCTGATTACGTTTTTCTGCATATGACGGAAGGAATCGTATCCAAATACCGTCTTCAGTATGTGCTCTGGTGTTCTTGTAGCATGTGGAAAATCCATTGTATCCTCTTTGAAAATCAGTCCGGTCTCCTCTGCAAAACGCAGTGAAACATTCCGGACCGATTCCATAAGCCAGTTGTATTCTAATGTATCCAATATAGTATCCTTTTGATGAAGTGGAAAGAATCTATTGCATAACCATCATATTTTTGGTATATTCTTCTCACACATGCCGGATTGGTGGAATGGTAGACACGAAAGACTCAAAATCTTTTGCGCGCAAGCGTGTTAGAGTTCAAGTCTCTAATCCGGTATCAAGGACATCCCAAAGGATGTCCTTTTTTTTTATGCCCTCATGCCGTCATATAAATGAAAATAAAATTAACAAAAAGCGGCCCTCGTTTATATTTCTTGCTATCGAATTGAAAATCTCAGGATAACAAAAAGTGGGCCTCAGCGACGGTGAAAAGAACAATGGGAAACGCCCACTTTTTGTTTACATAGCTTTATTTCATGATGTCGCCAGGTCTTCTGTATTTGACAGCCTCCTCCATGCATGCCCCGTCAATGATGTCCAAAGCTTCCATGTCAGCGATGGTCCTTGCAAGCTTCATGCAGCCGCTTACCGCACGGGGTGAAAGGTCATATTTTGTACCGGCCTTGTTCAGTATTTTTTTTGCCTCCTCAGAAAGCCTGCAGTGCATTGCAATCTCCGCTGGTGAAAGATAGACATTCTTCTTGCCCTGGCGCTGGCGTTGGATTTTAATGGCACGGGCGATCTTTACCCGAAGCTGGCTGGAAGAAACTGCTGTGGATTCCGTCATGGCATCACCCTCAGGCGGCCTGCTTTCAACCTGGATCCTGATGTCTATTCTGTCCAGCAAAGGACCTGAGAATTTCCTCCAGTAGCTTTCGACGGAACGGCTTGAGCAAAGACATATCTTTTCCCTTGATCCGTAGTTGCCGCAGGGACATGGATTTGTGGACATAAGAAGCTGGAATCTGGCAGGAAAAACCGTAGACCTTCCGGCTCTGCTCAATGTAATGGAACCACCTTCAATCGGAACCCTTAGCATCTGCAATACCGTGGTTCTGAATTCCGCCGCCTCATCAAGAAACAGGACACCGTTGTGGGCCAGGGAAATCTCCCCCGGATTGCAATGTGGACCACCGCCGCATATTCCCTCGATGCTTGCCGTCTGGTGTGGAATCCTCACCGGTGCTCTGACAACCGAGTTTGTGCCTGGGGCAAGCAAACCTGCGATGGACCATATTCTGGTTGATGTCTGGGATTCCTCTTTGGTAAGAAGGGGAATGATCGATGGAAACCTCATCATTGAAAGTGTCTTTCCGCATCCCGGTGGTCCATAGGCAATGACGTGGTGTCCTCCTGCGGCGGCTATCTGCAGTCCACGGACAAGGTCCTCCTGTCCACTCACGAACCTGAAGTCGTTTTCCTCTGGGACCGGTGGAAAAAGTATTCCGTCTATGGAGACAGTGCCTTCCGGTACAACGCCGTAATCATCATTGTCCGAGACCGACGAGAATGCCTTTTCGTCATAAAGTGATCTGAATGCTTCAAGGATGTCCTTTGCGCCAAAGACCTTCATTCCGTCGACTTCCCTTGCTTCATCAGCATTTTCACTAGGAACTATGGCAAGCCTTATTCCGCCTGCATAGGCTGTGCTTACTGCCGCATGGACAGCCTTTACCGGACGTACTTTTCCGTTGAGCTCAAGCTCACCCATCACCAGGACAGGACCTTGCATTCCCTCTGAACCCTTGTCCATTTTTTCCTTCGCCGCAAGGACCGCAAGCGCGATTGCAAGATCAAAACCTGCGCCTTCTTTCTTAAGGTCAGCCGGCGAAAGATTTATGAGGACCCGTTCCGGTGGAAATGTCAGTCCGGAATTGTTTATGGCGCATCTCATTCTTTCCCTTGATTCCTTGACCGCACCATCGGCAAGACCAACAATGTCTACTGCCGGTATGCCGCGACGCAAATCGACTTCCACTGAAACAAGGGAACCTTCATAACCAAAAGGTGAAAAACAATAAATCTGCATGTTGTCTCCGAATTATGAATTTGAAAAGTCTGAAAAACACTTGAGGTCTTTCACAGATTTAATTAATGAAAAAAAATAAATTTTGTCAGGAATCAGCAAAAAAGATTAAAAAAACTATATAATGTCCCCATGCTTGATTTGACCGTGCTTTGTTCCGTCGTAGATAATTATGGTGACATTGGTTTTGTCTTTCGTCTGTGCAGAAGAATTTCTGAAATCGCACAGGACATAAAACTTCGTCTTGTAGTAGATAACCTTGAGTCCTTTTCTTTCATGAACTCAAAGATCGATCCTTCAAAGGCGGAACAGGAATTCAACGGGTGGACCATCCTTGACTGGAAAAACGAGGAGGTCTGCAGAAATAGTTTTCTTTCACAACAGCCGGAATACATACTGCAGTGCTTCCAGTGCCTGAGACCGGAGTGGCTGGATGACATTCTTTTCAGCGATTCTTTTAAAGGAACTGCCCATATCATCGATGTTGAATATCTTACTGCGGAAGAGTGGGCCGATGATTTCCATCTAAAAAAATCAGGGACCCGCAGCGTCAATGTAAAGAAAACAATTTTCATGCCGGGTTTCACGGAAAAAACAGGTGGTCTTGTACTTGATTCCGATTTCATGAAAAGCAAAGAGGACCGTGCCTATGCCGTCGCCAAGGCAGGCGAGAAGCTTGATGGAGAACAGAAGGAAATCCTTGAAAGCGATGACTGGTACAAGATCCTTGTGTTCTCATATCCACGCAGCTTTGATTTTCTTGTGGAAGCCATAGACAGTTTCTCAGGTTTCTGCGACAGAAAGGTCCATGTTTTCCTTGCCAAAGGAATCAGCGTCGAACCTTTTGAAAAATCATGCCAGGGGCGCAATCTTGAATTCTCCTGGTCCAGACTTCCTTCCCTGGAACAGCAGCAATGGGATGCCTTCATCTGTTCAATGGATTTCAATTTCATTCGTGGCGAGGACAGCTTTAGCCGTGGTGCTTTGTCTGGTGTTCCTTTTGTATGGCACGCCTATGTCCAGGATGATGAATTCCAGCTGGTAAAGCTCAATGCTTTTCTTGAGCGCATGAGGCCTTTTATGGACGACGGCCTGTTTGAAGACTACAGAAGATTCTCTTTTTTATACAATCGTGCTTTTGATGTTGAACCTGGTGATGAGGCCTGTCAGGTACTTGCACCTCTGGCAGCTTTGCCTTCAGTGGAGGAGACCGCCTTTGATGAAATGCGCGACCTTGCCATAAAGCTTCTTTCGGGCTCGGGGCAGGCAAGGGCGGCTTTCAATGATTCCGCCTGTCACTTCATTGGCAACGGAGATCTGGCGGAAAATCTACTCGCCTTCCTCAGGACTTGCAACCTCAAGTAAAGCCTGTGCCGCAAGGTTGTGGTTCATCTGGAATCTAGCGGCTTTTTCCTTCGTTGTTCCAGGCATTCCAAGGGAAGCCTTCTGTTTTTCCTGCTTTTCCTTTTGCTGCATGTAAAGGTTCTTTGCGTTGATGAGGATGTCGCTTGCGATATCGGCCTTTACTCCAAGGGTCTGTGCTATGTCTGCCTCGGAAGTCATGGCCAGGCTTGCAAGGGTTCCGTATTTTTTCATGAGAATTGCATCGCGCTTTGGACCAACACCAGGAAGCTTGCTGAAAGGCGAGACAGTGTTTTCCTTTGTGCGGAGTTCCTGGTTGCGGCTGGTAGCGAATCTATGGGTCTCGTCACGTACACGCTGAAGAAGCCTGAGTGCGTCGCTACGTTTTGGAAGGCAAATAGGCTTGCCTGTATGAGGCCTCCAGATTTCTTCATCACGTTTTGCAAGACCTGCGATAGGAATGTCGAGACCCAATGTCTGCAGGATGGAATCGACGGCATTTACCTGACCGATACCTCCGTCTATGAGAAGCAGGTCCGGAAGTTCCGCTCCTTCGTTGAGAAGCCTTGTATATCTTCTTGATACGGCTTCCTTCATGGAGGCAAAATCGTCTATGAGTCCGTCCGTCGTCTTCAGCCTGAAGTACCTGTAGTTCTTCTTGTCCGGATTTCCGTTGTAGAAGCTGATGAGGGATGCAACCGGAAATTTTCCACCGATGTGGGCGATATCAAAGCCTTCAATGCGCACAGGCAGTTTTTCAAGTCCCAGTTCCTTCCTGAGTTCTTCCATGGCAGGAAAGTCACCGCGTTCCCTGAGCCGTCGTACAATGTCTTCCTTTGCGTTCTGCTGGGCCATGTTGACCGCCGCACGGTGCATTCGCATTCCGTCGCTTTCATCCACGGGAATGATTTCCGTATCGCAGCCGTAGCTTTCCTTGATCCAGCGCTTCATGAATTCAGTGCCTTCTTTAGACACGACATATATGGAAGGCGGAACTATCTCTTTTTCTGTATAGTATGCTCCCATGAATTCCGGAATAAGTTCCGTGTCTTCGTTGAGTGACAGGGTGCGGTAGTTGTCACGTCCCAGAAGCTTGCCACCGCGGATCTTAAGGATCGTGAAGCTTACAAGTTCTCCTTCACGCCATGTGGCTATGTAATCACGGTCGTCCTGGTCAAAACCTTCGACGATGTTCTGGTTCTGCATGATTGAAAGTGCCTTGAGACCGTCGCGCAGTCTGGCCGCCTTTTCAAAATTCAGCTCTTTTGCGGCTTCCTTCATCTGGGCTTCCAGTTTTTTCACCGTGTCTTCTTTACCCTCAAGTAGGGATGTGATTTCGCCGATAAATTCACCATAGGTGGAATTGTCTTTTTTTTTGAAGCATGGGCCCAGACACTTGCCCATGTGGTAGTAAAGGCAGGCGGAATCCTTCTCGCGGAATTTCTTGCAGTGGCGTAGCGGATATATGTCGTAAAGTGTCTCGATGAAAGTATCCAGGGCTGCGGCGTCAGGAAATGGTCCAAAGTACAGCGATCCGTCTTTCACCACGTTTCTTGTCTTGTAGAGACGGGGAAATTTTTCCTTTGTGATCTTAAGCACCGGGTAGGATTTTCCGTCCTTGAGACAGATATTGTAGCGCGGGTTATGCTGCTTTATGAGGTTGTTTTCCAGAAGAAAAGCTTCGTACTCATTTCCCGTTGTGATATACTCGATGGAGCGGGCCCTGCTTATGAGAAGCCTGGTCTTTATGTCCTTGTTTCCGCTGAAATAGGATGTAAGCCGGTTCTTCAGGTTCTTGGCCTTTCCAACATAGATGATGGTTCCGCCTTCATTTCGCCACATGTAGACTCCGCTTTGATTTGGAGCTTTCAGCGCGGTCTGATGAAGGACTTCCCTTGGGGAAAGAGGTTTTGTTGATGTTTGTAAAGTTTCATTCTGGTCGTTCATATCTTAAGAAAGCTGTTTCCATTGTAGCAGTTTTAATGTGTCTTTTGAATACAGTTTCTGCCGCAGAAAAATCTATGGTTCTGGGTGGCAAGGAAGGCTGGCCGTTGCTTTCGAGAATGGACGGAATTGTCTCAGACAAGGGAAAGTTTGGATACGACGCCATGATGCTTGCCACAAATTCCCATGGAGCAGACCAGTTCACAGACCTTCTCCTTGATTTTGAAGCCGGAACATCCGACGACCTCATGGACAACTACAGCATCGTGGAAAACAATTCCGTAACCACTGAAGTAAAGGCATGCATGGGAAAGAAATCCGCACTTACCAGGGGCAAAGGCGGAATAAGACTGGACGGCAAAAGAACTTCCCTCTTTGGAAAGGAAGGTCCATGCGGTTCCTTCATGATTGAATTCTGGCTGAATCCTAGCATCGCGGAAAACGGTGAAGTTGTATTCTCATGGCGCTCATCAAGAACAGTAGCAAACTATCCTTTGTACCAGATGATCACTGGCAGTTTTTCAGGCAACCATCTGGAATGGTCTTTCACCAACGTGTTCAACGGATATGTTGAGGATGACGGAGAGATCACATTGTCAAGCTACAGGACAATAGTTCCAGACCAGTGGATGCACCACGCCATCAGCTTTGATGAAAACACAGGTCTCCTTGAATATAGAATCAATGGGCTTCTTGAAGATTTGAAATACGTAACGACAAACGGCCACGAAACAGGCGGATCCATATACATTCCGATTCTTGGAGTTCCGGCTGACATAGAAATTTGTCCACAGTACGCAGGCCTCATTGATGATTTCAGAATCCAGAGACAGGCAAGACCTGAGCTTCTGGAAACAAAGGGAATGGACACCTATCGCATTGAAGGCGGACGTTTCGAGACTCAGCCTTTGCTTCTCTCTACAGGCGCAGAATTCACAGGAATCGATGCCCTCGTGAACATGCCTAGCCAGACTGACATTCAGTTCTACGTGCGTTCAGGTGACAGCTTCTACAACTGGACTGATTCATATCCTGAATGGATTCCAATAAAGAACCACAAGAAAATCGAGAACATCAAGGGACTTTATTTCCAGGTGGCATGCGAGCTTTTGCCTGATGGTGCCGGAAAAAAGAGTCCTTCGGTTACTGAACTCAAGATAAAGTACAAGGAAGTTCCATCTCCTTTGCCTCCATTTGAACTTAAGGCTTTCCCAGGAGACGGAGAAGTCACATTGTCGTGGCCATATTCCGTTGATGACACAGTAGGGGGCTATTACATTTTCTACGGAGAAAGACCGGGAGAATACCTTGGGCGTGAAGCAGTGGAGGGTACATCTCCTATCGATGCTGGCTGCGTTACATCCGTGACATTGAGCGGTTTAAAGAACGGAAGGATCTACTACTTTGCGGTTGCTTCATATTCTAAATATGACAACAGAATCATGGGTGAGCTTTCAAAGGAAATTTTTACAAGACCTAAAAGAAAATAAAAAGGCAAACGGACTAAGAGGGATAGATATATGGGCACAAGTCAGGAACAGAACAGTGTAATCATCGAAAGGGCAAAGGCTGCGATCCTTGCCCGTGATTTTGATCAGGCTGCAAGAATATATAAAGGACTTCTCAAAAGTGATCCGGAGAACACTGCGTATCTTAATGCTCTTGGGGATCTCTATGTGAAGAACAATGAAGACAAGGTTGCCCTTGATTACTACAAGGAAATCGTGCGTCTTCAGCCACAGAATGTAGATGCACTAAACAGTCTTGGCGGAATCTATAGACGTCTCAAGCAGTATAATGAATCCATCTCGGTCCTCGAGCATGCCGTAATGGTAGACGGTGCCAATGTGCAGGTCTACTATAACCTTGGATTCACCTACAAGCTCATGGGAAACTATGAGGATGCCATCCAGTGCTTCAGTACTGTAGTTGAAGAGAATCCACGTGATGTTCTTGCTTTCAACCATAT
>JAGHUO010000164.1 GCA_018064785.1 Candidatus Treponema equi | reverse complement strand
AGCAATTTCTTTGTGGACCTTCATCATGCCCATGCAAATGTTACATTCGTCGCAGTAGACAACACACTTACAGCCCTTCAGAAGGCAGCTGGTGCTTACGTTGAAAAATTTCCACATCTGGTAAAGATCGCAGTAACAGGTTCAAGCGGAAAGACAACTACAAAGGAAATTCTCGTTTCCATCATGAAGCAGAAATACAATGTCATTTCCAATAAAGGAAACCTCAATAGCGAGACTGGTCTTCCACTTTCTGTTTTCAACATTCGCAAGGAGCATGAATGCGGAATCTTTGAGATGGGAATGAACCGCGAGAATGAGATCGGCGAGATTTCCGCCGTACTCAAGGCAAGTTTTGCCATCGTTACAAACATTGGAACCGCACATATCGGGCTTCTTGGAAGCCGTGAAAATATCGCTAAGGAAAAGGCAAAGGTTTTTGACCACTTCAACAACTTTGGTACTGGAGTGATCCCTTGCGACGATGACTTTACTGAATTCCTCAAGGATAAGATCGAGGGAAAGGTAGTGCTCTATGGAAAGGATACTGACACAGTAAAATACATCGCTGACCTTGGCCTTAACGGTACAAAATTCTCTGTAGGCGGAATCGATACAGTTCTTTCTCTTCCTGGAAAATACAACTATAAGAATGCTCTTGGCGCCATCGCTCTTGCCCAGGTTCTTGGACTTACATCTGAACAGATTTCAAGAGGAATCAACAGTCTTGAACCAATGTTTGGACGCAGTCAGGTCATAGAAGGAAAATACACCATCGTTCAGGACTGCTACAATGCAAATCCTGATTCAATGGAAAAATCCATAGAATTCGTTTCGTCTGTCAACGATGGACGAAAGAAGGTTTTTGTTCTTGGAGACATGCTTGAGCTTGGTGAGGATTCATCAAAGGAACATGCAAAGGCAGGTAAACTTGCTGCAGAATCAAGCGCCGACATGGTGATTTTTGCCGGTGACGAGATGAAGGCTGCCTATGACAGCTGTGGTGGTTCCGCAGAAAAATTCTTCCATGTCCCAGGACGCAGTGATGAAGCAATGAAGGAGATCGCGGATAAGATCGCTTCTTTGGTTCCGGAAAAATCCATAGTTCTTATAAAAGGTTCCCGTGGAATGGGACTTGAACGCATTACAGAAATACTTGAAGGCGGTGAGCGATGAGTGAATACGTGATCCGCGCGGACAAGCCAGTTCTAGCTTATAAAAAAAGCGACGGCCTTTTCTTTATTTCTGTTCTCCTTCTATGGGGACTTGGTATTTTTACCATTTTGATTTGTACACAGGGTGTGGGGGAAAGATTCTTTCACGACAGATATTACTTTTTGTGGAGACAGCTGTTGTATTCAGCAGTGGGGGCAGTTGGCCTTGTATTTTTTGCTGCCGTACCTGTTAATGCACTCAGACGTTTTGCCTTTATGTTTGCTGTGATATCTGTCGTGCTCTGTGTTTTTGCTCTTCTTCCAGGCATTGGAAGCTCAAGAAACGGTGCGCCACGCTGGATTTCGATTCCACACGTGATTACATTTCAGCCATCGGAAATGGTGAAGTTTACAATGGTGCTTTATCTTTCTCATCTTTTTGACAAGCACAG
>JAGHUO010000027.1 GCA_018064785.1 Candidatus Treponema equi | reverse complement strand
TAGGAGACTTCCGGAGGAAGTCTCTGCACGAAGTGCGAAGCACTTCGTGGGAAAGACTGCTTAGCTACATGGGACCACCTTTTACGGGTGGTCTTTTTTTTTGCTTTTTTCATAAATTCAAAAGAATTTCCTTGACATCTGAAATATATGATAGTACTGTTATTGCAGTGATAGTAATACTATCAATATTAACGAGGTTTTAGTTTTTTTTACGGAGGAATCATATGAAGATTGCAAAGATTTTTTCTGCTGCTGTCGCTGCCTTTGTTCTTGGTTCAGGCGCTGCTTTCGCAGAACTGCCGGAAGGTGTTTCACTTACAAACGAATTCAAATGGGGTGTCATGGAATTCTCTCGCTGGGACGGAGAATGGGATACAAGCCTTTCGGCACCTACAAACACGACAAAAGCAATGTTTGAAAGCGACAAGCTCCGCTTTGGTGTAAAATTCAAGGTTGGCGTTGATCAGGAAACCCTCTACAACAATAAGGAAATCCAGGGATATGTTGCCCACGGTGCTCTTGAAATGGGATATGCCCAGGGATATGAGATGGGATACAAGCAGGCTCTTGCTGCTGGAGCACCGGAAGAAATGGCTGCAATGTATGGAATCGCTGGAGCAAAGACAGGAATGGCAACTGCCCTCAACACACTCAACCCTTCATTCTCCATCGCTGAATATGAAGCAATGATTCCGGATGGTGCAGATGCCAACGCTATCTACGATGCCATGCTTAAGCCAGCCTTCGGTGCATACAATGCCGATGCCCTTGATGGAGAAGGCTATCTTTATGCCCAGTACAAGAGTATGGATCTCTGGCTTGAATTCAAACCTGTTGATCAGGTAACAGTTGGATTCAGCGCTGACATGGATACAGCAGGTTCATACCTTCCAATCTATGATGACAACATCTCGACAGGATTCATGGGTTCCGACGGACTTACATTGGCTGTTGACCCTCTCGGCTTCCTTGATGGGGATATGGGAAAGCTCAACATAGCTGTTACTGTTCCGCTTGACAACAACCGTTCATGGCTCAAGGGTGACAAAGACGGAACTATGTTCTACATGGAAAAGAATTCTATCATGAGTGGAAGCTTTGCTTCGATTTTGGAGAACAGCACTACATATATCGGTGAGCAGACATTCAACTTTGGTATCGGTGCGGAATATTCTTATGATGGAATCGGTGCTCTTGGTTTCACTATGAGCGATGTTGCAGACGATAATGAAAAGAAACTTGGTGTATACGGAATGCTTGACCTTGCTGAGATTGCCGGCGTAAACCTTAAGGTTCGTGGCGGATTTGCCCATGCCTTTGGAGATGGTGACTACATCATGGTGAACGACCTTGATCTTTATGAGGCATCTGGAATCATGGGTGAGAACATCATCAATGCTTCGATTGAATTCAGCCTTGATAAATTTGCAGCCGCAGTTGAAATGGTTTCCAACATGGGTGAAGATTACGACGATACCTTCCTTGTTACTTTCCAGGACGGCGGATACTACGGAGCAAATCTCCAGAAACTTACATCATTCTATTTCAACCGCGAGTATGACCACTATGTTGGCTGCAGATTCGGTTATGATCTCAACGACAGCCTTAACATCAACTTCACTGGAAAATTCCTTTTTGACCAGACAAGCACAGTGTCAGACATTGACCACGCTTTCCTTCTTGGATTCAATCCTGGAGTTACATACAAGACAGGCAACCATACATTCGGTGCATCTGTGGCAATCTGCTACGGATCGGATGAATGGGTTGGTCTCAAGTTCCCTGTAAGCTGGAAGTATACTTTCTAAAAATAATTCCTATAGCCTAACCTTATGCCCCTGTTGTGCTCTTCATCTCACAAGCATGACAGGGGTTTTCTTGTCTGCTATAATTTTGTCCATGAACGTTTCATCTGCAGGCAGTGCCCAGAGTCTATATAATCTCAACAGTTCACCGGTTCTCATTGCTGACGGCCAGACAATAAAGGTCACATGTCTCAAGAACAACGGAGACGGAACCTGCCTGGTTTCCTTTGGCGGAGGCAAGTTCAATGTAAGGACAGAAAGACCTCTTGCCCAGGGAGAAGTTTTTGCCGCCGTGGTAAAAGATGTGGATGGCAAGATCCAGCTGCAGCCTTCGGAAGAAAAGGTGTTCAGTGATTCCTTTGTAAGGTTTATGACTGCCAACGGTTTTGTTCCGGATGAGATCACGGCAAAGGTCTTTCAGTTCATGGAACAGAGCGGTGTGCGCATCGACATGAAGTTCATGCAGAAGGCAAGGGCAGTGGCTTTGAATTTTCCGGGAAAGGAAAAGGCTGCTGCAGAGATCGCATGCATGCTTCTTGAGAAAGGAATTGAGCCTACTGAGGAAAACGTGGGGGCTCTTCTTGTCTACCTGGACCCAGAGAAAAACCAGGACGGCGACAGTGGTTCCGCCTTGGAGAATGAAGGTGATGATGGCGAACAGGATGATGTTGTTTTCCTTGAAAAGCTGTACAAAGTCTTGCCATGCAGAAAAAGCGGACTCCTCAGTTTCATGAACCACTACAGGACAGCCGGAACTTCAAAGCACTGGGTTGTGTTGCCCTATGAGTGGCAGCTTGGAGAAAAGAAGGCTGGTGGTCTTATAAAGCTGCTTTTGAATCCTGATCTTGGTACTACGGAAAAAATTCAAATTAATTGCAAAATATCGTGCAAATCGTATCATTTTGTGCTATATTTGATGGAAAGCAAGGTGAAGGAAGTTCGGTTCTGTTCATTACCGCCGCTTTTGTCCTCAGAGATTTTAAAAGAGGAAAAACGGCTTGGAGAATTGTTTTGTTCCGGCATGAACGGCGATTCTGTGCCAGTAACCTATTCCGCCTTGGCTTATTCTGAAGGTCTGTATTCATCTTCAGAAACTCCCTTCTCCTTTGAAGATATTGTATGAAAAAAGAATTGGTGTCAGTATCTTTGAAATACCCGCAAAATGTAGATGCTCCGCTGATTACTGCAAAGGCATCCGGTATTTTTGCCAGGAGAATGGTGGAGATCGCAAAAGAAAACGACATTCCGGTCGTTGAAAATGATATAGTTGCCAATGTGCTTTCCGTTCGCGAAATAGGCGAATGCATTCCGGAGACAACTTGGCAGGCTGTTGCAGGGATTTTTGCCCTGATTTCGGCTCTTGAAAATGGAGGGGAATGACAGATGATTATCCATTGCAGTCTTATAACGCCAGGCGTAAGGTTCAGTGCCCCTGTTTTCTTTGAGGATGGCAAGAATATGTTTCTTGGAGAGAACCGTCCTGCAAAACCTTTTCATATCTCAGCTCTCAAAAGATGGAACATTCCTTTCCTCGTTACAGAAGGTCATGTGCTTTCCGACGATGATCCTGTCATAGATGATGACGTAGAGGAACTTGAACCTCTTGAAGACGATGATATTGCTGATGTAGAGGAACTGGAGGAGATCTAGCCATTGGAAGAACTTTCCACCAGACAGAAAGGCAATGTCGGTGAGGACAAGGCTGTCTCCTATCTCAAGTCTCAGAATTATACAATCCTTGATAGAAATTACCGCATACGTACCGGGGAAATCGATATAGTCGCCCTTAAGGATGATGTGCTTGTCTTTGTGGAAGTAAAAAGTCTTCCACACGGCAATATTGAGATTCTTTCCCACGAGCTGAATTCAACAAAACAAAAAAAGATTATTAAAACCTCTAAATCTTACCTCCAAAAACATCGACAATATAGTAACGGGCTAATCAGATATGATGTGCTTGCCATCGATGTGCCGGGGCTGGATCCGGTGCACCACATTGTCAGTGCTTTTTCGGAGTAATAATCGATGCAGTCAAAGAATGCAGCAGTAAAACCAGTATTGTCACAAAGAATTGTAGAATTGCAGAAAAAAATCCAGGATGAAAATTACATAAACTCGGCAATAGACAGGATTGCGCTTATAGTGAGCCGTCATATTGTTGAAGAGCGTATAGAAAAAACTCTGTAAATCGAATATACTCTAGATATGCGTCACGATAGACATTCAAGAAGACATAACAACGGAAACTGGAAGAACAACAGGCACGACCACGACAGCCAGAAGAATTCAAAGCCAGTATTTAAGCCTACAATCAAAACAGTCACAGAAGAACAGGTAAAGGAAAGCGAGGCTGCGATCCTTAGATTCAAGAATGAAAACCAGCCTGTATGTCCTGTTTGCGGAGAAATCATCCGTGATATGTCTACAGCCGTAAAGGATCCAAAATCTGATTCTCCATTGCATTTTGACTGCACCATCGGTTTGATCCAGAAAGACAATCCTCTTTCCCAAGGTGAGAAAATCGCATACATCGGACAGGGAAGGTTTGCCGTCCTTTATTTTGCAAATGTACATGACAGCAAGCACTTCCAGATCAGAAAGATCATCGATTGGGAAGAAAAAGAAAAGAAGCCTTTGTGGCGCGATGAGATGTCTGAACTCTACAGCAAGGTTCACTAGTACAGGACTGTATTGAAAAGCAGCCTGAAATACTATATAGTAACACTCGTGTCGCCGGGATGGTGGAATAGGTAGACACAAGGGACTTAAAATCCCTCGACACTTAACCTGTCGTGCCGGTTCGATTCCGGTTCCCGGCATGAGCCTAATTTCTTGTAAAGAAGTTAGGTTTTTTTTATTTAAGCGGAGCGATTTATGTTTAGCGATACTCATTTTCATTTCCATCATCTTGTAGAGAACAACAGCCAGGAATATGGTACGGAACTGCTTGAGCAGATGGCCAAGAATAAAATCTATTTTGGTCTTGATATTGGTACCCGTGCCGATGATTTGATATATCGTGCCCAGACACTGGAAGACTGTCTTGAAGCCTTGCCTGATGTAAACATGCAGAGCAAGCTGAAAAAATCCATTTATCTTTCAGCCGGAATCTGGCCGGACAAGGACAGCATAGAAGACCGCTATACAGCAATCGAGACATTGCGTGAGACCATCGAGGAATTCCGTGAGAGCGACAGCTGTTTTGCAAAGCATGTGTGTGCCATTGGTGAAGGCGGAATCGACCATCACTGGAATCCCGAAGGTGTCGATCATCATTGCCGTGAAGATTATGATGATTCTGTTTTCTACGGTGAAAAGGAACTTTTTGGCATGCAGCTTGAACTTGCCCGTGAGATGGATCTTCCTTTCATAATCCACAGCCGTGATGGATTTGAGGACACCATGGATGTTCTTCGCAGCATCAGATACAACCGTGGAATTGTCCACTGCTTTAGTTACGGAATTGAAGAAGCAAAACAGTTCCTTGACTTGGGCTGGTATATTGCCCTTGGTGGTGCTCTTACTTATACAAAGAAAACTCAGATGGACGACCTTAACGCCCTCTTGAGCTATCTTCCAAAGGACAGAATTCTTCTTGAGACAGATAGTCCTTATCTCGCACCTGTTCCAATGCGCGGACAGGAAAACAATCCGCTGTTCATCAAATATACATATGAATTTCTTTCAGGCAAACTTGGAATCAGCACAGACAAGCTGGACAAGCTTGTAGACGAAAACTGCAAGACTTTGTTTGGTCTTAAGAGCTAAGATTTCTAAATTTTCGATTTGCGATTTAATAAATGAAAAGATTGTGAAACTATACAAAAACAAACCGCGGAGTAAGGGTTCGTGCCAAACTGCGTTTTGCGACCCAATTAGAATCTGA
>JAGHUO010000170.1 GCA_018064785.1 Candidatus Treponema equi | reverse complement strand
CAGTAGGAGCCTTTGTTGTTCCCTTGATGATTGGTTCGCAGCAGTCTGAATAGTTTTTGCCGCTGCCGCACGGACATAAATCTTTGTTTTCACTCATAATGTAAAATTATAGCAATTATGGTATAATTATGGAAGATTATGAAAAATAAGCGTGGTAATTCAAAAAAGAAACTGTTCCTTGCAATGCTTGCTTTCCTTGTGGTTTTCATTGCCGCAAGTCTGGTTCTCTTTTTTCACAACATCATGCCGCGCCTTAACAGCCAGGGACCCATTTTTGAATCACAGGGAAATGAAAGGCGGAATCACATTCTCGTCGTAGGTCAGGCCGATAATTCCGCCTTCCTTAACCAGGTTTTCGTTGGTGCCAGGAGCCTTGCGCTTCAGTTCAATTCAGTAGTCGAATTCCGCGCACCAAGCCTTCAGGCAGAAAACACATCCATGCAGTCCCTTGTGGATTATGCCGCCATGGTAAACTGCGACGGAATAATCGCCTACATCAATCCGCAGATAACCTCCCTTAAAAAACCTGTGCGTGCAGATGGAAGGGAAATACCGATGATCACCATAGGCAACTACGTTCCAGAGATTCCGCAGATCTCCTTCATCGGAAACAACTATTCAAGCCTTGGCTGGCAGCTGGGTGTAGAGTCTGAAAAGATGGCAAGGGAAAGTGAACGTACCCTCATTGTTATAAGCGGAAAAAGCACGAACCCAAACTATGGAAACATGGTCAACAACATTGTCACATATTACAAGTCAAAGGGAATACATACATTTGAAGTCCTGGACAAATCGGATGCGGAAAACGAGGAAAGAATAGTTTCAGTGATCCGTGATCCGGAAATAAAAAAGCCGGCCATTGTCTGCCTTACGGAAGAGGACAGCCTTAAGGTAATGCGCATCGTGACGACGGTCTCTCCTGGCCATCATGCAAAGATACTTGGCTTTGGTGAAAACGAGACCCTTGAGATCTATCTTAAAAAGGGGCTTCTGGCAAAACTTGTTTCTCTTGATCCTGTCAAAATCGGTCGTTCGGCAATGCTCGAATTCTTTGAGTACCGCAGCAGGGGTTATGCAAACAACTACATAAGCGCAGAGATTCGCGTAAGGACAGGTAAATGACAGGCATCATAAAGAACTTCCTTAATAAAAGTCTCCGCTGGAAAATAATGTTCAGCATCACCGTGTTCTTCACCTTTGTGGGATCCAGTCTTTTCATAACAATGATAATCGACCACTATGCCCTTGGTGTCATCGGAAGGTCTTTCAAGTCCAACGAAGACCTGAATTCATTTTCCAATGACATAGTGCTCGTTGAAAACGCCCTTGAGACCTACATCAACTACAGAACCTACGAAAGCATAAACAACTATTACATAGCCTCAAACCGTGTAGAATATTTCTGCCAGAACATGCAGGCTTTTCCTTCACTCAACGAGGTGCGCCATCAGGAATACATCGTGCATCAGCTTGCCCTTTCATTCCTGGAATACACTTCAAAGGCGGTATCGGCCCATCGTGCCAACAGCCAGGTCAATGAGAATTATCAGAAGAGCCTTCAGTGCTATCAGTTCCTTGTGGATGAAATCTCAAGCCTGAACATTCTCTACATGAAAAAAAATTCGATGGTATACAATGCGGACAGAGACAACGTAAACCTGATCCTCAATTTCTATACCGTATTCTTCGCGGCCTTCTTCATACTGCTTCTTCTCATCCTTTATGTTCTTGTCGGATCAATGACAAAACCATTGGCTGAAATTTCCGATGTTGCCTCCCGTGTTGCTGAACGCGATTTTGATGTTCCGTTGTTCAACAGGGAAAGCCACGATGAGATCGGAAACATCTGCCGAGCCTTTGACAGAATGATCATCAGCATAAGGGAATACATCGATACCATCTGGGAAAAGGCACGTACAGAAAATGAGCTTCGCGAACGTGAAATGGAAATGCAGGCCCTCTACGCCGATGCCCAGCTCAAGGCTTTCCAGAGCCAGATCAACCCTCACTTTCTCTTCAATACGCTGAACACCGGAGCCCAGCTTGCAATGATGGAAGGCGCCGACAAGACCTGCTATTTCATTGAGCAGACTTCCGACTTTTTCCGTTATAATATCCAGCAGCAGAAAGAGGATGCGACTATAAACGATGAGCTTGGCATGGTGGACAATTTTGTGTACATCATGAAGGTAAGGTTTGGACAGCGACTTGAATTCCTGAAAGATGTACCGGAAGGTTTCTACGGACAGCATCTTCCTTCCATGACGCTCCAGCCGCTTGTGGAAAACTGCATCCAGCATGGACTTCAGAACACAACAGGAAAGGTCGTGCTCAAGGTAAGGGAAGAAAAAGAATTTGTCGAAATATCAGTAAGCGACAACGGTGTAGGCTTTGATCCTGCGGTGCGTGAAGAACTTTTGACCGCCGCAAGAAAGGGAGTCGCACCTGACTATGAAGGAAAGAAAAAGGAAGAGAATAAATCAGCTGACGAGCACACGGGCATTGGTCTTATCAATGTGTTCCTGAGACTCCGTCTTTATTTCCATAGGGATGATGTCTTTGATATAACCACAAATGATGATGGACATGGAACAAAGTTCATCATAAGGATACCGTCAGATGTATAACATTTTAACTTGCGACGATGAGCAGATTGTAATTGATTCTCTTCAGTTTATCATCAAAAAGAATTTCGAGGGACAGATAAATCTTTTCTCGGCTCTTTCAGGAAGTGATGCCCTTGCAATTGCAAGCCGTGAGAAAATAGACATCATTTTCATGGACATCAACATGCCGGGAATGAGCGGTCTTGAGACCATAAGCTGCATCATGAACCTCAAGCCTGAAACGGTCATAGTTGTCCTGAGCGCCTTTGATAAATTCCAGTATGCGCAGGAAGCCATGAACCTTGGGGCCTACAAATACATCACGAAACCAGTAAACAGAAACATCGTGATCCAGACGGTCCGCAATGCCATGAATCTTGTTGATGAACGCCGTGGCAAGGACAGCGATGGCCAGGAACTTCAGAAAAAACTGGATACAGTTTCACCGATGGTAGAAAGTGACTTCATCTACAGCTGCATGTTCAGCAGTGAAAAGAAAGAGGACCTTTCTAGTTACCTTGAATACTTCAACATGGTGGTGAACAACTATTTCTTTGCCTGCGTCGAGGTTCCACACCTGGAGGCAAAGAACCAGTACGAAGTCTATGGCAACATAAGAAAAATGGTGACAGAAAAATACAAGTGCCTCATGGGATCTTTCATGTCCAACAGGCTTGTGATTTTCTTTTCCGTTGAAAAAAGTTCCAGCACTGATGACATCCTTGAATCATTCCATCAGTCGGCAAAGGACATATATACAAAGCTTAGCCTGAACATCAGCCAGAAAGTGAGGATGGGTGTAAGCCGTCTTTCAGATGAGCTTGCGAATGTGGCCCAGGCATGCAAGGAAGCGGTCAACGCCCTAAACGGAACATCTCCAAACGGTGAGCTTCTCCTTGCGGAAGACCAGACAAAGAAAACCACCACTGCGGAAAAGAATACTGAAATCAGGGAAAGAATCTATAACAGACTCAGGATAGGAGATTCTGCAGGGGTCAGATTCCTTACGGGACTTTTTGTTTCCGAACAGGTAACCGGCGGTGTGGAACTGGATAAGATCAAGAGCAGCGTCTTTGAGCTTCTTGTAAACGTCCGCAACATCACAAAGGAACTCAATCCGTCCTATGACAATCCATCCTTTGATTCCGCATTTTCAGTTCTGGTGGGAACCCAGGATACTGCCGTGATCCAGGACTTTTTTTCCAACGTCCTTGTTGAATGCGCGGCAGCCATCGCCAGCGTAAAGGAACAGCGGGAAAATCCACTTGTAAAAAAGATAATTGAATACATAGATCAGAACATGAGCCGCAACTATTCTCTTGAGGATGTCGCCGCAAGTGTTGGCGTAAGCCCTTTCTATATGAGCAAACTCTTCAAGGAAGAGATGGGAGAGACATTCATAAACTACGTCACTGACCGTCGTCTTGACCGCACCAAGAAGCTTCTTCTTGAGACGGATCTTTCAATCAAGGAAATCGCGGGACAGACAGGGTACAGTGACCAGAACTACTTTAGCCGTCAGTTCAAGAACAAATTCGGCATATCACCGACGGACTTCAGGAACACAGGAAACCAGCAGTAGGAGCAAGGTATATGAAAAAGTTAATTTTTGCCGCAGTGGCAGCGACTTTGGTCTCTCTTCTCATTTCATGCAAGGGAAAGAATTCCGGAGACGGTTATTCCGCCTCAAAAAAAATGGACAGGATCACAGTTGGTTTTTCCATCGATACTCTGGCGATCGAACGATGGCAGAGAGACCTTGATGTCTTCATGGCAAGCGTCAGGAGCCTGGATGCCGAAGTAATTGTCCAGAACGCCGGAAACAGTGTGGAAGAACAGAAACGCCAGCTTATGTATCTTCTTGATAAGGGTGTTGATGTCATCGTGATCCTTCCAAAGGATGCCGGTTCCTTGACGGATGAGATTGAAAAAATCCGTGCAAAGAACATTCCTGTGATTTCCTACGACCGTCTCATACTTAATACAAAAATCGATCTTTATGTTTCCGTGGACAGCAGAAAAGTAGGCCTTCTCATGGGCAACACCATGAAGGCAATAAGCGGAACCAAGAACTGGATCTGCATACTTGGTCCTGAGGAAGATTTCAACATGACCATGATCCAGAACGGTCTCATCAGTTCCATCAAGAACCATGGTCCTGTCATCAACGACATTTTCTACACGGAAGGCTGGGACTATGACCATGCAAAGCAGAAGATGGTGGATGTGATCACCAGCGGACGTATTCCTGATGCCATCATATGCGGAAACGACGCGGTTGCGGATGCGGTTCTTTCAGTTCTTAATGTGTACTATCCGGACCGTCATATTCCAATATGTGGTCAGGATGCAGACATAGCCGCATGCCAGAACATAATCCGTGGATACCAGGACTTCACGATCTATAAGCCAATCACCCTTCTTGCCCAGAAGACAGCCGAATATGCCGTGCGCATAGGAAAGGGAGAAAAGCCGGAATCAATCGCCGCAAGCGGAACCGTCATCGACAATGGCGACAGCAAGATTCCGTGTATCCTTCTTGAACCTGAAGTTGTCACACGTGAGAATATCGATGAAATCATAATCGACAGCGGATTCCACACACACAGTGAAGTTTACATGGACTAGAATAGCCGATATAATTTATTTGGGTTTAATAGAAAAAATTTGAGGGGATAAAATGAACGTAATCACAAAAACTGAACTCGACGAATGCTTTAGTTATATAAAAAGCGCCCGTGCAGAAGTTGCCCGCCGCGTTGTTGGCCAGAAGGATGTTGTAGACGGAATCATAATGGCTCTAGTTGCCGGTGGTCATGTCCTTCTGGAAGGTGTTCCTGGTCTTGCAAAGACTCTTGCGGTAAAAACCTTTGCCGACATTTCAGGCCTTGAGTACAAGAGAATTCAGTTTACTCCTGACCTTCTTCCTGCAGATGTAAGCGGAACTCTCATCTACGAACAGTCAACAGGCAGATTCAATGTAAGAAAGGGACCTGTGTTTGCAAACCTTGTCCTTGCCGATGAAATCAACCGTGCGCCTGCAAAAGTTCAGTCTGCTCTTCTTGAAGCAATGGCGGAACAGCAGGTTACCATCGGAGAAAACACATACAAGCTTTCCGATCCATTCTTTGTCCTTGCGACACAGAATCCCATAGAACAGGAAGGTACATACAATCTTCCTGAGGCAGAGCTTGACCGTTTCCTTTTGAAGCTCATCGTTCCATATCCAACTCCAGAAGAAGAAATCCAGATCGTAAAATCAGAAGGCCGTGCGGAAAAAATTTCCGTGAACAAGGTCTTCAATTCATATGCACTCCAGAAATGCCGCAATGCAGTTGATGCTGTCACTGTGGATGACAAGATGCTTGCCTACATCGTATCGATTGTAAACGCAACCCGCGCAAATTCAGTCCAGCCTAACAGAAAGAATGACATACAGCGTTACATTGCTTTTGGTGCTTCTCCTCGTGCCGGCATTGCTCTCCTTCGCTGTGCAAAAGTCCATGCCCTCTTTGAGAACAGAAGCTTTGTTCTTGCTGAAGACATACAGGCAGTGGCAAAACAGGTTCTCCGCCATCGTCTTGTGCTCAACTACGAGGCTGCGGCAGATTCTGTAACGGCAGATGATCTCATTGAAAAGATCATCGACATCATGCCGGTGCCGTGAGGAAATCGCAAGCGATTTCCTCGTAAGGCGGAAGCGATTTCGTCGACCCAACTCTTATGAGTTGATGTTGGACAATAAAAAAATTTGGCACATGAAGCGGAGTTAATTTCTTTTGAAGAACAATACAGCCCAGAGGGCTCAGCTTTTACATCTTACTTCTCTTTCTCTTGCAAACGGAATGAAGAACGGTTCCTTCAGGTCACTGTACCGTGGTCAGGGAATTGAATTTTCCGGAGTCCGTGAATATCTTCGAGGTGATGACGTACGTGCCATCGACTGGAACGTAACGGCAAGAATGTGCAAGCCTTACGTAAAGGTCTTTGAGGAAGAACGTGAGCTTGATGTCTTTGTAGTAGTGGACAAATCCCTTTCAATGAATACAGGCTCTGGAATCCAGTCACGACTTGAGACAGCAATGGACTGCGCGTCTCTTCTTACCATGGCCAGCCTTCACAACGGCAGCCCTGTAGGTTCCGTAGTGTTTGACGGCAAGATTGAATTTTCATGTGCGCCAAAGGCCGGAAGAAACCAGGCTCTGCTTCTTCTTTCTGAGTTCGACAAGCATGACAACCAGGTTGTAGGTTCCGCATTGGAAAGCGCACTTCGCGGTGCAGAAAAACTTCTAAGAAAACGTACACTTGTTTTTGTCATTTCAGATTTCCGTGCGGCAGGATGGTCAGCTCCGTTCTCGCACCTTTGCCAGAAAAATGACGTGATAGCCATAAAGATATCCGATCCTCTCGACGACATTCTTCCTTCACTTGGCGCGGTTCCATTCCGTGATCCGGAGACTGGATTTGAATGCGTCCTTCCTACTTCATCCCAGAAGTTCTCAAGGGCATGGCGGGAAGATGCGGAAAAAAGAAATGAACAGTGGAAGAAGGAATGTCTCAGAAATGGCGGCATCCCTATGACCATCAGCACCATGCAGGACCCTGCCGCGGAACTGATAAAATTCTTCAGCACAAGAGAGCAGTATTCAGTATGAAAAAATTAGTTCTTGCATTGCTTCTCTCATTTTCCATTTTCTCAATCCATGCCCAGAACTCTGCCGACAGCGAGGAAGAATCATCGCTCCAGGTAATGGTTCCCCGTGACGTCTTTATTGGAGACTCGGGACAGATTCAGTATTCATTCAGAAGCCCGGTAGATTTCTTTGCCTTTACAGAAAAGTCAGTTCAAGGAAACGAGACATTGGACATCGATCTCAAGGCGGAAAATTTTCTCGAGGATCCAATTTCCTGTCTTGTGACAAAGACAACACTTTCACGTACTGGAATCAACTACAACCTTTGCATCACTTTCATTCCATGGAAGACAGGAACAATAAAGTTCAAGGAATTCAACCTTGAGGAAATCTGCAGCGACAAGAAAGAAAACATTTCTCCGGATTTCAATGTGAACCTTGCGCCGGTGATAATTCTTTCTCTTGCGGAAAAACTTGGAGCGACAACACTCCGTCCTCCAAAGGGACCGGAAGTTCTTCCAAACACGAATTACTATCTGTGGTTTTTCCTTGTCCTTGCGGTGATTCTCTTTTCCCTTCTTTGTATTGCCATCATCAGGCTTCCTGACATCATCAGAAGATGGCGCATGCTCAGGATACGTCTTGCTTTCTATAAGAACGCCGTGAAGACAAAAAGACATCTCAACATTCTTCTCCGTAAGAAAATACAGGATGTTGAATTTGCCCATGAATGGCAGATCATCATGCGTGCATATCTTGAATTCCGTTTCAAGACAAGCTTTGCATCCGTCACAGGAAAAAACATAGAGCTCAAGATCATGTCAGTCACAGGAGGCATGATGAACGGCGTCCAGGAGACAGCTGTAGAGAACCTTACATCCCTTTTTGTCCGAACCAACTACATCCGTTTTGCTTCCGGCTCCATTGATTCAATGATGCTTCCGGTCGAAGAACATCAGGCCATATTCAACAAGGGCGAAAAGAAAAGCACTGTCGTCACATCCCATAAGATAATCGACGCTTTTGAAAAGGAGGAAAGCAATGGTTGAATTTGAAAACCCTGGAGCATTCCTTCTTTTACTCCTTATTCCGATTCTGTATATCCTTCGCCACATAGGAATCCTTTCCCGCATCACGTTCCCTCTCAACCTGAGCGACTGGAACGGCGAGAATTTTTCATGGAACGGAAAACTACGCAAGGCATTCTCTGCCTTCGTACATGTTCTTTGCATAGCTTTCTATGTGTGCCTTGTCATTGCCTGTGCATCTCCAGTCTATCATCAGCAGCAGAAAGTCTACTCATCCCGTGGAGCTTCCATAATATTCGTTGTTGATGTAAGCCCTTCAATGGCGGCAAGGGACATAGGTGACCTTCATCGTCTTGATGCGGCAAAGCAGGCCATAAGCACCCTTGCTTCCCATAATGACGGAAGTGAATTTGGCCTTGTCGAGATGGCGGAAACCGCATGTCTTCTTATTCCACCGACAATGGACAGAAAGATTTTCTTTGACAGACTGGACGGAATGAACATCGGTGAACTTGGCGATGGAACAGCAATAGGTACAGGACTCAGCCTTGCCATCTATCATCTTGAGAATTCTCCGGCAGAAAAGAGGGCTATCGTATTGATAACGGACGGTGAGAACAACGCCGGTTCCATCCATCCAAAGACAGCCGCCCACCTTGCGAAAAGCAAGAATATTTCCCTATACATCCTTGGACTTGGAACAAAGGGGGTGGTTCCTCTGGATTATGTGGATCCAAAAACAGGCAGGGTCTATTCCGGCTATCTTGAGTCGAATTTTGATACAGCATCCCTTTCAAAACTTGCGCAGGAAAGCGACGGAAAACTGTTTGAATCTGATTCTCTTGCTTCCCTTTCACTGGCCCTTGCTTCCATCAGCAAAAGCGAGAGTGTGGTTCAAAGCTATCACATAAAGAACAATGATACCTTCTACTACGCCCATTTCCTTGCGGCCGCGGCATTTCTTACGGCTTTGGCATGGGTGATAAGAAGGCTTTTCCTTCAGGAGGTTCTATGAATTTTTCTGTCGGGCATCCTGTTGCCTTCTGGCTTTTTTTGCCGATGGCTTTTGCTCTCTGTTATGTTATATACAAATACTCAAAGTTGAAGAAAGTTCTGACGGAAAAAAACAAGATATCAAAAGGTCGTTTTCTGACAAACCGTCTTGAGTACTGCTTCTGGTTTAAAACCATTTTCCGTGCACTGAGCGCATCCATGGTAGTCCTTGCCGGCGCGGACATAAGCTGGGGAACTGACAGTGTTCCGGTTCAGAAAAACGGAAGGGCAGTCTCCTTTGTATTTGACATTTCCTACAGCATGGAAGCCCATGATGCTCCAGGCGGTATCTCGCGTCTTAATGCGGCCGCAAGTTATGCAAAAGGACTTATGGAGCATTTTGATGGCACTAAGATTTCCGTGGTTCTTGCGAAGGGAGACGGAACTGTCTCAATTCCTCTCACGGATGACTACAATTCAGTAGCTACATTGATCGACAATATTTCGCCAAAGCTTATGACCGCAGAAGGTACCAGTCTTGGCAAAGGCGTCAAGGCGGCAATTTCGTCTTTCCCTGAGCAGTCGTCGGAAGCATCCTTCATCCTTCTATTTACTGACTGTGAGGAAACGGATTCCCAGCTCCAGTCTTCATTGGCTGAATCGGCACGCTTTGGAATTCCTGTAGTGATCATAGGCTTTGGAAGCGAAAGGGAAAGTGAGGTTCTTGCCGGTGATGGACAGACAAAAGTGAAGACGGCCTTGCGTGCCTCAGAAATAGAAAAAATGGTAGGTGCACTGCGCAAAAGAAACATGGCCATGAAAAGCGCCATGCCTGTGCCTGCCTGCGAGTACATAGATGCTTCGGAAATGGGCAGCGCCATAAAGGTGCTCAAGCTTATTTCCACCGGATCAAAAGGAACTGCCGTATCCTATGAGCTTCAGAACATAAAGCGCCACAAGATGTTCATAATACTTGCCATAGTTTTCTTCCTTGCATCTATCCTCTTTGGTGAGCTTGATATTTCAGGCGGAAGGAACAGACTTCTTGCATCGGTGGCCGCAACTTCATGCCTATTCATGTTCACTGGATGTACACCACGTTTTGATGACGGCGTAAAGATCCTTCAGGGAAAATTCGACTGGTCAAAGGGAAACTACCAGAATGCCACAGCCAATTTCCTTGAGACGGCATGCAACGGAGAACTTCGCGGTGACAGGCTTGTGTACCAGTATTCTCTTTATGGAATCGGCAGCACATATCTCATGCAGGGAGAAAATGACGCGGCCCTTGCAAAATTCCATCTTGTCTATGATGACGCTTCGGACCAGATCAGGTTTGCCATCCTTTACAATTCCGGAATCATCGCCCATAGAAACGGTGACTATGAGGCCGCCGCAAATTTCTTCAGGGAATCTCTTCTCATAGACGGAACAAGCACAGACGCCAAAATAAACCTGGAACTTTCCCTTAGGGAGGAGTCCATCCATTCAAATGAAAGTGCAAGGGAGATCGTGCCGGTGTCTGAGAACAAGGATGACCAGACATTTGAGAATGCCCTTTATTCAATAATCAAAGAAGGTGAACAGCAGCAATGGAAAAGCCAGCAAAAAGAATCAGAAAGAACATCGCAGGACTACTGATCCTGTTCCTTTCCGCAGGATTGTCATTGCATGCCAAACCCGTTTCCTGGGCATATCTTTGGGGCATGAGATTCCGTCCTGCCCAGGATACCTTGTTTACGGAAAACGACAATTCATTCTTTGTTGAGATTGAGAACGTCACTCCTGACAGTGTGCAGATTTCGGTGAATTCCCTTCCGCCAAATGTAAGTTTCGTTTCCTCAAAAAAGGAGACTGTCCTCATTCCTCGTGATGAATCCCAGGGCGGCGGTTATGCCACAGGAACAAGAATCATTCTCTGGATGCGTTTTACAAAGACGGGTGTCTTCAAGATCAAGCCTATAGACCTTACCATCGACGGAGGTTTCTATCAGATTCCTTTTGAGACTGTGGAGGTCTTCCAGAATCCAAGATTCATCCATCCAGAAATCAACATTGTCTTCCAGAACCAGAATCTGGAATCAACAAAGAATGGAAAGAAACCAATGAAGATAAATGCCGGTGACCATGTGGTGTTCACGGTTACCGCAAGATACATGGAATCAATTCAGAATATTTTCTGGAACATTCCGGAGAATTCCATCTTCAAAAAAATCAGGGATTTTGAATTCAAGTCCACCTCGGATGAAAAAAAGTTCATCACCCAGTTCCAGTCGGTGGCGGCCTTTGACTGGCAGCCTCTCTCTGAAGGTCCACAGACACTTCCTGAGATTTTCATAACTGCAACTTCCTATGATGGTTCCCTGGAGGATATCCAGTGTCCTGTCTTTAAATTCAACGCAGGAAAGGCGCAGGAGATCATGGCAAGGAATGAAGAGGAAAATCCTTTTGTCTATGCCTTCTACGAGACCGAAAAGCCTTCCGTGGAAAAGCGCAATGTGGAAGCAAAACCTCAGGAAATAATTTCACTTTTCGAGCTTCATAAGGCGGAACGTCATTCACTGCCTTTCAGTGGTGTGACGGCAGCAAGAAAAAAGGCGGAAGTGGCACTTGGCCTTCCTTGCGAATATCATGAACCAAGCGTTGTTCTTCTGATGGTCATGACTGTTTTCTGCATCCTTGTATTTGGCGGAATCGTTGTTTTCCTGATCCTAAAAAAGAAAACTTTTACGGCTGTGTTTGCTTCCGTATTCATTCTTTCTGCAGTGTTCACCGGAATCTACGCCGTCCATGTAAAGTCCCAGCGAGGCATTTTCACTGGTGGCGAAATGAGTCCGATTCCTGAATATAATATGGTTTCAGGTGTAACCATCCAGGCGGGTAGCGTTGTTTCAATAATAAGGACTGCAGGCGAATGGATGTACATCAAGCACAACGACACCTATGGATGGATTCCGTCAAAGAATGTCTGCCTGATAAAGTAGAAGATATATAAAAAGGAGAAAGTTAAAAATGAATTTTGCGGATATCTTGAACCAATGGGAAGGATCCCAGAAAAAAAAGCCTGTCCAGAAACAGCCGCAGGTATCGCATAAAAAAGCAAATGCTCCGACAAAGGAAGAAAAAGAAGCCGCACGTCAGGGATATACATGGGAACAGATCATGGAGCAGGACAACCAGAGAAAAATGAATCCCATGGAAATATGGCTTAACCGTCATGGAGTAATGGACAAGGACAAGATCAACGAAGATGCCGAACGCAATGAAAAAATGAACAACCTGGACTACCTTAAGTCATTGCCACCGGAAGCAACCATAGACCTTCATCAGCTTACTCGAGATGAGGCCTGGTCCCGTCTTTCAGGTTTTGTCGCTGACTGCCATCGCAGAGGAATGAGAAAGATCCTTATCATCCACGGAAAAGGAATCCATTCTTCAGGAAGCGATCCTGTTCTTGGTCAGATGGTTCGCATGTTCATTGAGCATGACAAAAGACTTGGCCTGTCAGGACATCCGGACAGAAACCATGGTGGCAATGGAGCCACATGGGTCCTCATAAGGCAGCCTTCTAAATAAAAAGAAAAAATTTGCAAATTGGACAAGTTTTTATTATCTTTATAATGATAGAAACATTCGGAACATCAGATGAAAGATTTATACGAGAAACTGGGCGTTGACAGAAATGCCTCTGCGGACGAGATAAAAAAAGCCTACAGAAACCTGGCTTTCAAGTATCACCCTGACAGAAATGCGGGAGACAAAGTCGCAGAAGAAAAATTCAAGGAAATAAACGAGGCCTACTCTGTCCTTGGAGACGAGACAAAGCGACGCCAGTATGACATGTTCAATTCTTCTTCTCAGCATAACGGCTATCAGAGCGCATATCAGAATGCAGGCAACTTCTATAGCTCCGATGATCCATTCGCGGAATTCTTCAGGAACGCCTACAGGACTTCCGGTGATTCTGAATATGGAAACAACAGATATACCTATACATGGACAACAAGAAAAACCGAGACGCCAAAAGGAAGGAAGGCTTTTCCCTATTTTCGCAACAGCATATTCAAGATTGGCCTGAGTCTGCTTGTCCTCTATGTGGTAGGACCATGGTTCTTCCTCATAAAGATTATAGCTTTCTTTTCTCTGGTCTCAGGAATTTCTGATGCCATAAGAAGTGTAAAGTGGATGCTTGCTGAGGATTGAGGCATAAAAAAAAAGACTTTCCATATCGGAAAGTCTTTTTCATTTTATCTCTCGCGGAAAATGATTCTGCCGCGATTAAGGTCATATGGTGAGAGCTCAACTTTAACGCTGTCACCAGGAACGATTCTGATGTAGTGCTTTCTCATCTTGCCACTGAGATGGCCAAGGATGATATGTCCGTTCTTGAGTTCAACACGGAACATTGTGTTTGGCAATGCTTCTTTTACGATACCTTCAACTTCGATAGCTTCGTCTTTGTTAGCCACAATTCCTCC
>JAGHUO010000130.1 GCA_018064785.1 Candidatus Treponema equi | reverse complement strand
AAAAAGAATGTTGCAAGAATTGCGCCAGCAATTCTTGTCGGGTCCGCGTCAGCGGATCCCAATTTGCCGCTTTGTTAAAGAAATAAAGCAAGCAAAAAGATGCCACAAGAATTGCCCAAGCAATTCTTGTGGCGAAAGTTACAAAAGGTACCGGCGTCTAGGGAAACAAGGCTTTCGCCCGTCATTGCTTCGCCGCAAGCTCCTCGCAATGACGCCCACCCCTCAATTGTAATTTTTCTTGATTCCTACTATTATATCAGAATGAACGTTATACTTGGCTCACCTGCGGCTCCTGGCATTGGAATCGGAAAAGCATTTATCCTTCCAGAGGAACAGGAACGAATTATCCCAAAGCGTAAGATTTCTCAGGCTGAAATTGAACCTCAGTGGAAACGCTTTACAGATGCCTGCAGGGATGTCCAGAACGAACTTAACGCACATATCGCCGACGAGAACATAAGCAAAGATCAGCATGATGTCCTCGAAACATACCTGATGATGATCCAGGATCCTGTTTTCATCACGGAACTCAAGGCTTATCTGGAAAAAGATCTCTACAACATTGAATTTTCCCTCAATCTTAAGGTTGCAGACTATGCGGACATGCTCCGCAACAGCGGAAACGACTATCTTGCTGAACGCGCACAGGACATCGAGGATGTCTTTAACCGTGTAATCGATGTGCTTCTGGATTACCATGCCTTTGACATCGAGCAGATTCCTGATGATTCGGTAATCGTCGGACGCAACATGAAGACCTCCGACACCATAATCCTCAGCAAGAGAAAGATAGCCGGTCTTGCACTCACAGAAGGAAGCAGTGCCTGCCACGTGGCAATCCTTGCAAAGAGTTACGGAATTCCTGTTGTAGTCGGAATAGAGAATCCAACACATATCACCACACAGGGTGATACAATCATCGTTGACGGCAACATCGGCGAAGTAATAATTCAGCCTGACATCGCTACAATCACAAGCACAAATACAAAGATTCTTGCCGAACAGAAATACCGTGAACAGCTCAAGAAATATAAAGATGTTCCATGTACAACCGAAGACGGAACAGAGATAAAGCTCTATGCAAACATCGGAACTCCGGAAGAAGCAAAGACAGCACTTGAAAACGGCGCCGACGGCATCGGTCTGTTCCGCACGGAATTCCTTTTCATGGATGCAGCCGTAAAGACAACAAAAGAAACCGGCGCATACTCAAATTCCATGAGCGAAGAAGCCCAGTTCCAGGCATACAAGCAAGTCCTTGAGACAATGGGCGACAAACCGGTGACCATCAGAACTCTGGATGTAGGTGGAGACAAGCTTGTTGATTCCGCAGAATTCCCTAACATGCAGGAAAAAAATCCTCTCATGGGTCTCCGCGCAATCCGCATGTCCCTTTACTGCCCGGCGGTTTTCAGAACACAGCTCCGTGCCCTCTATCGCGCAAGTGTATATGGAAACCTCCGCATTCTTCTTCCGCTTATTACAGACGTAAGCCAGGTAGAGACAGCACTTGGAATCGCAAGAGGAATACGCTCATCACTTGAAGAAGACGGAATCCCATTCAACCCGGATGTTCCAATCGGAATCATGATAGAGACCGCCGCAGCAGCAATATGTTCCGACGTCCTCGCGCCACACGCAAAGTTCTTCTCACTGGGTACCAATGACCTTACACAGTACATCCTTGGCATTGACCGCGAGAACAAGGCAGTGACTCCGCTTTACAACGAATTCAGCCTGGCAGTTCTCAGAATGATAAAGAGTACGATTTTCAACGCAAACAAATTCAACCTTCCACTTTCGGTTTGCGGAGAAATGGCAGGAAGCAAGGAAAGCGCCATCATCCTTACTGGCATGGGAATCCGAAGCCTGAGCATGGCTCCATCCCATATCCCTGTAATAAAGGAAACACTTTCCCACTTCTCGATTTCTGAACTTGAGAATCTTTCAAACCGTTCAGTTCAGTAAAAGAAAAGCAAAGTCAGAAAAGGAACAAAATGAAGAAACAGAAGAAAGCAAAGCCGGATTTCTCAAAACCAAAGCCGGTGAAAGCTGTCGTAGAGACAGAGACAACTGAAGAAGAAAAGCCTGCAGAACAGGTAAAGAAAGCAAAGGCTGACGATGAGATAAGAAGCCAGAGAAAGGCCCATACAGACAAATTCTATCCAGACAAGGTATACAACAACCTCCCTCTCATCGTAATCGCCGGACGTCCAAACGTAGGAAAGTCTACTTTGTTCAATGCGCTTACACATACAAAACGCGCCATCACAGATCCTACTCCTGGTGTTACCCGTGATCCTGTTGAAGGAACTTGTTTCATCGCAGGAAAACCAGTGCACCTTATGGATACAGGCGGATACAAGCTTACCCGTGACTTCACAAGCCGTGAAAGCGAAATGGATGACCTTGTTGTCGAAAAGACTGTTGAAATGATAGACAAGGCAGACCGCATCCTTCTTCTTCTTGATGCAACTGAAATCGCCGGAGAAGACGAAGAGCTCATTCAGCGCCTGCGTCCTTATTCAGACAAGCTTATGGTTGCCGTCAACAAGACTGAAGGCGGAAGAAACGAGCACCTTGCATACAATTACATGAGGTTTGGATTCAAGGAGATTTCCTTGATTTCCGCAAGCCACGGTGACGGACTTTCTGCCCTCCAGGAAAAGATGGTTGAAGGACTTGATTTCAGCCGCGTAACTGAAGGCAGCGATGAAGACCGCCCGATCCGCATTGCCATCCTTGGAAAACCTAATGTCGGCAAATCTACATTGAGCAATGCCCTTACACATACAGAAGCTTCCATTGTCTCAGACTACGCCGGAACCACACGCGACGTCGTAGAAGGATCATTCCGCTATAACGGACGTGACATCCAGATCCTTGACACAGCCGGAATCAGACGCAAAAAGAAAGTCACAGAAAATGTTGAATACTATTCAGTCAACCGCGCCATCAAGACATTGGATGAATGTGACATCGCGTTCATCATGATCGATGCAAAGGAAGGACTTGCGGAACAGGACAAGAAGATCACATCCCTTGCTTTTGAAAGAGGTCGTGGAGTAATCTTCATCCTCAACAAGTGGGACCTTCTTGAGGACCAGAGCAACAAGGCCATCCGCGACACAAAGGACTGGATCCAGACAATGTTCGGACAGATGAACTGGGCTCCTATCATCACCATGAGCGCAAAAAATCATGACGGACTCAAGAACCTGATGAATACAGCCCTTGAGATCTACAGCCAGCTTACACGCAAGGTGGATACCGCTGCCCTCAACATGGCTTTGAGGGACTGGCTCGCAAACTATCCGCCACCAGCAACAAAGGCCATCCATTTCAAGATCCGTTACATGACACAAACCAGCGTGAACCCTGTCAACTTCCTTATTTTTGCGACACGTCCTGACAATGTTCCGCTTACCTATGTTTCATACCTCAAGAACAGGATTCGAGAGGACCTTGGATTCGACCAAATTCCGGTACAGATTGAAATGAAAGCAAGCCGCACCGACTGGAAGCAGAGAGAAGAAGACCGCAAGAAGCAGGACATTTAGTGGCACAGTATTCTATCGGACAGATTGAAAAAATCTCAGGTGTAAAATCCCATGTACTCCGCTATTGGGAGGAAGTGATTCCAAGCATAACACCAAAGAAAGACATGTCCGGTAGAAGAGTCTATTCCCTAAAAGATCTGGAAATCATACTTCGCCTGAAATACCTCATCTACACAAAGAAGTTCACCATAGAAGGCGCACGGAACCAGATCATCCAGGACGCACAGAGCATCCAGAACAATCCCGACGCAGTAATGACGATTCGCGAAATACGGGCTGAATTGAGCGAGTTGTACTTCAGTCTGCAGGCTGCAAGGAAACAGCAATGAAAGAAAAAATAGAACTTAAATGGTACGAAAAAAAACAGGGTATCCACATAAAGCAGAAGATAACTGCGGAACAGAAAAAACAGGATGCGGCAGACAGACGCCGTGCAGAGAAAGAAGATAAAGAACAGCAGGACAGACAGAACAAGCAGAGAAAGGACAGGATCGAACGCATACAGCGTCAGCAGAAAAAATCCTTCAGCGCTGAAAAGATTTCTTCACTTTTTGATCCATCCTCGCTCCCAAAAGATGCCGCTGCGATAATTGAAAATTTTGATGAGATAGTATCATCATCCCATCCTCTCAACTCAAAGCAGAAGGCACTTTTGCCACAGCAGATCCGCGCCCTGAGCCACAACCTTACGGATGAACGCGGAGACCGCCGACTTGGTTACATGAACGAAACTACCGCCCTGAGCGCCTACGTCCACTACTTTCTCTGGTGGAACCTTGTACGCCTTACGAGACTTTTTTCAAATCTGGACAAAGATTTCTTTGCCTTTGAAGATTCCGCCACTTTCGTAGACATCGGCAGCGGACCACTTACAGTGCCAATAGCACTTCTCCTTGCACGCCCTGAACTGCGCAAAAAAAACATAACATTCTACTGTCTTGATCTTTCACAGCAGGCTCTTTCATTTGGAGAAGACATATTCCTTTCCGTCGCAGCCAAGCTACAATGCTCCACCTGGAAAATCGTCCGCGTAAAGGGAACCTTGGATTCCTCCATAAAGGAAAAAGCGGATCTTGTTACATGCGCAAACATGCTCAACGAGCTCCACGATGACGCACAGATGCCTCCTGACTATCTTGCAAAAAAATATACAGACCGTCTTGCATCCTTCGCAAAACCAGGAACAGGCAGAATACTTTCCATCGAACCTGGTGATCCACGTTCCGCAAGGCTTTTAAGTCTTATGAGAGATGCTTTCATGAGAAAGGATTTTGTTCCCGTTGCTCCATGCTGTCACTGTGGGACATGTCCAATGGATGGTAAGAAAGGCGGAAAATGGTGCAACTTTGCTTTCTCAGCAGATGATGCTCCGGCCGACCTTAAGCGTATTTCAGAGAAAGCTGACCTTGCAAAAGAGAGGGCCGTTCTTTCTTTTGTCGCCGTTGAGCACGGAACACAGAAGGAAGAAAACGACAGATTCCTTACAATGCGCATAGCAAGCGACCCAATAAGACTTCCAGGCCATCGCACGGGATATTATGCCTGCTCTGAAAAAGGACTTCTCCTTGCTGTCACAGACCAGAAACTTTTCAGCGGCGAACTGATCCGTACCCAAAGTCCAAAGAAGCCAATGCCTACTGACGAAAAATCCGGCGCACAGATCATCAATCTGTAGAAACTTTTTTCTCCATCATAATTTTCATCGTATTGCTCTGCTTTACAAAGAAATCCATGTTCATTCCGATGAAAAGCATGCAGTAGGATGAGATCATGAATGCGACAAAAATAAAACTTATGCTCTGCATCTCCGGAACAATCCTGTTTGCAAGAATCGCGCAGAAGACCATGCAGACAAGAAGAACGATTCCGATGACAAGCCAGTAAAGAATAGGAACCTTTTTTTCCTTAGTGCTTCCAGGATAGAGCTTTTCCTTTACATCGGAAATTGCTGCATAGGTAAAAGGATTTTCAACTTCATCTTTGGCAAGGAACCGTTCCGCCTGGGTAAAAAGCCTGACATTGCTACGGCACTCACTGCAGGTCAAAATATGCTTTGTGATCCATAGAGGAATTCTTTCATGCTTGTCCAGTTCCAAAAACTTATCCATTACCTTTGAACATTCTCTTTTTTCTGTCATACCTTGAACTCCTTTAGTTTTTCATAAAGCATTTTTTTGGCATTGAAGATGTGGGTCTTGATTGTATTTACAGGTATTCCCGTGGTCTCGGAAATATCCTCATAGGTCATTCCAAGAAAGAAATGCATTTCAACACAGCGGGCATATTTTTCAGGAAGTTCCGCTATTGCGGTCTTTACAGCCAGCTTTGTAACTTCCCTGATTCCGTTTTCTTCCGGAGTCCTATAGGGCGATTCTATGGATTCGCTGTCTTCGTAGAGGAGGCTTTCAGTTGTTTTTGTCCTGGTCTTGAGATTGACTCCAGTGTTGAAGGCAATCCTTGTGAGCCATGTGGAAAATTTACTTTCTCCTTTGTAACTGTCCAGGTTATCGTATGCTTTCAGGAACACATCCTGAATGAAATCATCTACGTCGCTCTGGTCATAAAAAAAACGTCTTGCTATGGCTTCCACCCTTTTCTTATGCAGAAACATAAGGGTAGAAAAAGCGCTGGAATTTCCGGCCAGAGATTCCTTTACAAGATATTTGTCACGGCCAATTATAAGTAAATTTTCCAGCGGGGAAAATTTATTTGACATCAGCTACCATTTTGTAGAAAACGAGAAGCATTATTCCAAGGATAAACGGAATGAGTCCACCCAGGAGTATGTAAGAGATTCCCGAAATGTAGATGAACACAAGGGAAATGGCAAAGCCTACGCCAACAAGACAAAGACCTGCGAACAATGAAAAGATCTTCCAGTTAAAAACCGGAGGGTTGTATGTGTTTTTTGAGATCCTCAATTTTATTTCTGTATGTTTCCATAAAACCGCAAAGAAAATCACCAATGCGGAAAATACGATTCCGATTACTGGAACAAGTGAAATGATTACCTGTGCTGCCGGGCATGCCTGTGTCATAGTTTTCCTCTATATATTTTTTATTTATAGAAAAGTTCACATTCAAATGAGCTTTCCGTTTTTCCCTCTGAATCCGGAATATCGCGTTTTCCAACAACGACAATCTTCCTGTTTTCATCATCAAAGGATCCGTATACGTGCATTATCTCATTTTTTTTGATCTCTTTACAGAAGTTCAGGCGGAAATCCGTAATTTCCTTTTGCTGGTATTCTTCCGGAAGAAAATCAATGGCAAAATTGATGTATTTTGCATTGGTAAGATGGCCGTTAGGATCCAGGTGTGAAAGAAGAATCTTCTGGTCTCCAAGGAATTCAAGTTCCTCAGGAATTTTTATCTTTCCAGGTTTTCTTTCAAATTCCGTCTGTACCTCTGATTTTATAAGGTACTGGAACTTTCCAGGTGCGACGATGGCACGTGTTTTTGGTTCAACGATTACCCAAAGGCTTTTCCCTTCCACCAGAACCTCTCCCTTTTCCGAGATGAAATCATAGTGGCGCATAAGCTGCAGACCTTCCGGTTTTTCTTCCCTTACCTTTACGGTCATCATTTCATTTTCACCAGGCATTCTATTTATATGGATGCTTGATCTTGATACCATGTGGACAAACCCCATGTCGTTGAGCTTCTGGCGGTCATAGCCTTTCTGGGTATAAAGTTCGATGGCATAATCCGCAAAGTATTCCATTAATTCAGTAAGATGCAGGCATCTGTTTGATCCACACTGGCCAAAGAGGACCTTTGTTTCACCACAAATTTCTGTTCCATCTTCCGATGTATATGTTTTGAATTCATTCATACCTATTTAGACACA
>JAGHUO010000110.1 GCA_018064785.1 Candidatus Treponema equi | reverse complement strand
GCTGAAACGAGGGCGATAGGGAAACCTGTAGCCTTTGATGCAAGGGCAGAAGAGCGTGATGTACGAGGGTTGATTTCGATGATTACAACTTCGCCTGTCTTTGGATTGTGTGCAAACTGAACGTTTGTACCGCCGATAACACCGATTGATTCAACGATCTTGAATGCGTCCTTTACAAGACGGTCTTCAAGTTCCTTGTCGATTGTCATGAATGGGGCAGCGCAGAATGAGTCACCTGTGTGAACTCCGACTGCATCGATATTTTCAATTGTACAGATGGCGATCATCTGATTCTTTGCGTCGCGAACAACTTCAACCTCAAGCTCTTCCCAACCGAGAATTGACTGTTCGATAAGACACTGGTGTGTGAGGGAAAGGTCGAGACCGTTTGTTACGATTGTACGAAGTTCTTCCATATTGTAGCAGAATCCACCACCGGCACCACCCATTGTGTAAGCAGGGCGGACTACAATTGGGAAACCGATTGTTGTTGCAATCTTTTCAGCTTCTTCCACTGTATAACAGATGTCGGATGCTGGAGTCTTGATTCCAAGCTTCTGCATTGTTTCCTTAAAGATCTCACGGTCTTCACCGCGTTCAATGGCATCAAGGTTTACGCCGATAACCTTTACACCGTACTTGTCAAGGACGCCAGCCTTGTTGAGTTCCTGTGCAAGGTTGAGACCTGTCTGTCCACCAAGGTTTGGAAGGAGAGCGTCTGGGCGTTCCTTTTCGATGATTTGTGTAAGGCGTTCAAGATTAAGTGGTTCGATGTAAGTTGCATCTGCCATAACAGGGTCTGTCATGATAGTTGCTGGATTTGAGTTTACGAGTACGATTTTGTATCCCTGTTCACGAAGGGCCTTGCAAGCTTGTGTTCCGGAATAATCGAATTCACAGGCCTGACCGATAACGATAGGACCTGAACCAATGATAAGAACTTTGTTAATGTCTGTTCTCTTAGCCATTTTAGTAACCCCTTAAAAAAAAAGCTGAATCCGCAAAAACGAATTCAGCTAAAATTCAAAATAAAATAAATGAAAGTACCAGCAAGACAATGATTGTGTTTCTCAATATGCTTTCCTGTTGTTTCCTTCTTCATACTGAAACAATATTTTATAGGAAAGGGTGATTAAATTCAAGGAGTTTCAAAGATTTTCTAAAGTTTTCAAGGTAAAAAAAAGGCAGGCACCTATATAAGCACCTGCCATGCATTCAGTCAGACTGAATTATTTTGCTGTAATGAGCCAAGTCTTTGTATCAACCTTGAGTGTTGATTCAATGTTTGTTGCCTTACCCATCTTGAGGATCTGCATTGATGTTTCCTTACCCTTTGATGCAAGGTGAACTACACCGTAGAAGTAAGAGAGAAGAGCCTTAGGAGCCTGAGCTTCAAGTGTATCTTCTGCATTTGTAGAACTGATCCAGATCTTTGTCTTTGTAGCCTTTGCATAGCTTGAAACAGCCTGAATGTCTGCTTCCTTACACTTTGAAAGGTCAACATCATCGATAACTACGCCAGCAACTGCGATTCCACCAGCCTTGAGGGCATTGAGTGTGTTTACAACCTTTTCAAGGCTGAAGTTGTCCTGGTTGAAGTTAAGGATTGTACGATTGCGTGAAATCTGTTCCTTTACATCTGCTGCATTCGAAATTGTCTTCTTCTTTGCAATTTCATTGTAGATGTTGTCATAAGAATATTTTACGCTTTCGTTTGAGTGCTGGTCAAATGATACGTGAACAAGCTGTTTGCCGTTGAGCAATGTGTCCATACCAAACTGAACGAGTACTGGAGTCTTTCCAAGTCCCTTCTTTGCTGTGATAAGTCCGAGTTCGCCTGCCTTAAGTCCACCGTTTGCTGCTGCATCAAATGCGCGGATAGGGCTGCGTTCAAAAAGTTCCTGCTTTGCCATAGTTGTATCCTCCTTTAGTAGCTAAAACTAAGCTTATAATTTAATTTTAGCACACTATTGATAAAAAGCAATAAAAAAGGGCACTTCCTGTTTTAACAGAAAATGCCCTTTCGTTATCTTGAATTATTCAGGATAAATCAGACTGAATTAGTTTCCAGCCTTCTTTGATTCCTGGTACTTCTTGATGAGTTCGTCAGCAACGTTGTTTGGAACCTTGCCGTACTTTTCGAATTCCATTGTGAATTCTGCCTTACCCTGTGTTGAAGAGCGGAGAATTGTAGAGAATCCGAACATTTCTGAAAG
>JAGHUO010000068.1 GCA_018064785.1 Candidatus Treponema equi | reverse complement strand
GCTGAAACGAGGGCGATAGGGAAACCTGTAGCCTTTGATGCAAGGGCAGAAGAGCGTGATGTACGAGGGTTGATTTCGATGATTACAACTTCGCCTGTCTTAGGATTGTGTGCGAACTGAACGTTTGTTCCGCCGATGACACCGATTGACTCAACGATCTTGAAAGCATCCTTCACGAGGCGGTCTTCAAGTTCCTTGTCGATTGTCATGAATGGAGCGGCGCAGAAAGAGTCACCTGTATGAACACCTACAGCATCGATGTTTTCGATTGTACAGATTGCGATCATCTGGTTCTTTGCGTCACGTACAACTTCAACTTCAAGTTCTTCCCAACCAAGGATAGACTGTTCGATAAGACACTGGTGTGTAAGGGAAAGATCAAGACCGTTTGTTACGATTGTGCGGAGTTCTTCCATGTTGTAGCAGAATCCACCGCCGGCTCCACCCATTGTGTATGCAGGGCGAACAACGATTGGGAAACCGATTGAAGTAGCAATCTTTTCTGCTTCTTCTACTGTATAGCAGATGTCAGATGCTGGAGTCTTGATGCCAAGTTTCTGCATTGTTTCCTTAAAGATTTCGCGGTCTTCACCACGCTCGATGGCATCAAGGTTGACACCGATAACCTTTACTCCGTACTTGTCAAGAACACCAGCCTTGTTGAGTTCCTGTGCAAGGTTGAGACCTGTCTGGCCACCAAGGTTAGGAAGGAGTGCATCTGGACGTTCCTTTTCGATGATCTGTGTAAGGCGATCAAGGTTGAGTGGTTCAATGTATGTTGCATCTGCCATGACTGGGTCTGTCATGATAGTTGCTGGGTTTGAGTTTACAAGAACGATTTTGTATCCCTGTTCACGAAGTGCCTTGCAAGCCTGTGTACCTGAATAGTCGAATTCGCAGGCCTGACCAATGACGATTGGACCTGAACCGATAATCAAAACTTTGTTGATGTCTGTGCGTTTTGCCATTTTATGTAACCCCTTAAAAAAAAAAGCTGAATTCGAAAAACGAATTCAGCTAAAAATTCAAAATAAAAATAAAAGAAGCAACAAGACAAAAGATGTGTTTCCCAATATGTTTCACTGTTGTTGCGTTCTTCATACTGAGACATTACTATATAGAAAATCGTTATGAAATTCAAGAACTTTCAATGATTTTCAATTGTTTTCAAATAAAAAAGGCAGGCACCAGATGGAACCTGCCTTCATCTTCAGTCAGACTGAATTATTTTGCAGTGATAAGCCAAGTCTTTGTGTCGACCTTAAGGTTTGCTTCGATGTTTGTTGCTTTTCCCATCTTGAGGATCTGAATGGCAGTTTCCTTTCCTTTAGCAGTAAGGTGAACTACACCAGAGAAGTAGGCGAGAAGAGCCTTTGGAGCCTGGCCTTCAAGGGTATCATCAGCATTTGTAGAGCTGATCCAGATCTTTGTCTTTGTAGCTTTTGCGTAGCTTGATACTGCCTGGATGTCTGCTTCCTTGCATTTTGCAAAGTCAACATCGTCGATTACAACGCCAGCTACGGCAATTCCGCCTGCCTTAAGTGCATTCAAAGTGTTCACAACCTTTTCAAGGCTAAAGTTGTCCTGGTTGAAGTTAAGAATTGTGCGGTTGCGTGAAATCTGTTCCTTTACATCTGCGGCATTTGCAATTGTCTTTTTCTTTGCGATTTCATTGTAGATGTTGTCGTAGGAATATTTTACGCTTTCGTTTGAATGCTGGTCAAAAGATACATGGACAAGCTGCTTTCCGTTAAGCAATGTGTCCATACCAAACTGAACAAGCACCGGAGTCTTTCCGAGACCTTTCTTTGCTGTAATAAGTCCGAGTTCGCCTGCCTTGAGTCCGCCGTTGGCAGCTGCGTCAAAAGCGCGGATAGGGCTGCGTTCATAAAGTTCCTGTTTTGCCATAGTTGTCTCCTCCTTATGTAGTAAAACTTAACTATACCTTAATGATAGCACAGTTTTTCCAAAAAGCAATAAAAAAGGCCACCATAGGAATTGCGTTCCCATGATGGCCCTTGTATTGATTCAGTGTGAATCAGACGGAATTAGTTTCCAGCCTTCTTTGCTTCCTGATACTTCTTCATAAGTTCTTCAGCAACATTGTTTGGAACCTTGCCGTACTTTTCGAATTCCATTGTGAATTCTGCCTTACCCTGTGTTGAAGAGCGGAGAATTGTAGAGAATCCGAACATTTCTGAAAG
>JAGHUO010000065.1 GCA_018064785.1 Candidatus Treponema equi | reverse complement strand
AAAGGAGGCTAAATAATGACATTCGAAGATGTACTTATTAGACCAGTTCTTTCTGAAAAGGCAACAGCACTTCGCGAGCAGAATAAATACACATTTATCGTAGCTCCTGCGGCAACAAAGATTCAGATTAAAGAAGCAGTTCGCAAGCTTTTTAACGTTAAAGTTGAAGACTGTACAACACTCAATGTACAGGGAAAGGTAAAGAGACTTCGTGGAAAGCCTGGAAGAACAGCCAGCTACAAGAAAGCAATCGTAAAGCTTGCACCTGGCGAAACAATTAAGGTATTCGAAGGTGTTTAATCCTTCGGATAAGAAATAGGGGAAACATATGGCTCTTAAGATATTTAAGCCTTATTCAAAAGGTACTCGTGGTCGTGTAGACTTAGTACGTACTGAATTGACAGCCGACAAGCCCGAAAAAAGCCTTACAAGCGGACGCAAATCAAATGGCGGTCGCGGACAGGGTGGACGTATTTCTGTACGTCACCAGGGTGGCGGTCACAAGAGAAAGTACCGTGAAATTGACTTTAGACGTGATAAGCACGGTATTCCTGGAACAGTTAAGACAATTGAATACGATCCATTCCGCAGTGCAGACATCGCTCTCATTGCTTATGCAGACGGTGAAAAGCGTTACATTATCGCTCCAAAGACACTTTCTGTAGGTCAGAAGATTATGTCTGGTGAAAATGCAGCTCCAACAGTTGGAAATGCACTTCCACTTTCTGTAATTCCAGTAGGTTTCACTGTTCATAACATCGAACTTACACTTGGTCGTGGTGGTCAGCTTGTTCGCTCTGCTGGTACTGGTGCCCTCGTAGCCGGTAAGGACGGAGAATACGTAACAATTAAGCTTCCATCAGGCGAACTTCGCCGTGTAAACGGAAAGTGCTACGCAACAATCGGTATTGTTGGTAACGAAGATCGCATGAATACAAAGCTTGGAAAAGCAGGTCGCAACAGATGGCGTGGTGTTCGTCCAACAGTTCGTGGTATGGCCATGAACCCAGTAGATCATCCGCTTGGTGGTGGTGAAGGTGCAGGAAAAGGACATCTTCCTGTTACTCCTTGGGGACAGCCTTGTCGTGGATACAAGACACGCAACAAGCGCAAGACTTCAAGTCGCTTCATTATCAGCCGTCGCAAGAAGTAGGATAGGAGTTAATCGTGTCAAGATCAGTTAAGAAAGGACCTTTTGTAGAAAAATCACTCTACAAGAAGGTTTTGGAAATGAACAAATCATCAGCAGCTGATAAGAAAATGATTAAAACTTATTCTCGCTGTTCGACAATTATTCCTGAAATGGTTGGAAATACTATTTCAGTTCACAATGGAAAGTCATGGATTCCTGTTTATGTTACAGAAAACCTCGTAGGCCACAAGCTTGGAGAATTTGCTGCAACAAGAACATTCAAGGGTCACAGTGGCGACAAAGCTGCAAATAAATAAGGGAGTGTGACATTATGGCAGAAATTAAAGGCTATGTAGCCACAACAAAATTCCTTATTGCATCACCTACTAAAGTTCGTCCTGTAGCTAATGTAATCAAGGCAATGCCTTGCACAAAGGCACTTGCAACTCTTGAAGTAATGCCACAGAAGGGTGCAAAGCTTATTAATGGTACACTTAAGTCAGCCATTGCTAATGCACTTAACAAGAATAAAGAACTCGACGAAGATATGCTCTACGTTAAAGAGATCCGCATCGATGAAGGTCCAAGACTCAAGAGAGTTTGGTTCCGTGGTCGTGGACGTGCAGATCAGCTTCTTAAGCGCATGTGCCATATTACTGTTGTAGTTGATGAAAAGGCGGGAAAATAAGATGGGTCAGAAAGTTAATCCTATTGGTTTACGTCTTGGTGTAAACAAAACATGGCAGTCAAGATGGTATGCAGATTACCGTGATTATGCAGATCTTTTCCTTGAAGATATGAAAATCCGTCAGTTGGTTGGAAGTCTTCCAGAATGCAAGAATGCAGATATCGCAGAAATTGAAATTGTACGTCACCCACAGCGTGTTACAATCGTAATTCACACAGCACGTCCTGGTGTTATCATCGGTGTTAAGGGTGCAACAATTGAAAAGATCAGTGCAGACATCCAGAAGCAGCTTACAAAGAAAGTTGTAATTAAGATCAAGGAAATCAAGCGTCCTGAAATCAATGCTTCTCTCATCGCACAGAACGTTGGTCGTCAGCTTGCTGGCCGCGGTTCTTTCCGCAAGGCACTCAAGCAGTCTGCTTCTAACGCAATGAAGGGCGGAGCTCAGGGTATCAAGATTCGTATTTCTGGTCGTATCGGTGGTGCTGATATGACACGTTCAGAAGAAATCAAGGAAGGACGTGTTCCACTTCATACTCTCCGTGCAGACATTGACTACGGTACATTTGAAGCTCTTACAACTTATGGTAAGATCGGTATCAAAGTTTGGGTGTACAATGGCATGAACTATGGTCACGAACAGAAAGAAGATGCAGGTGATATCGTTAAGAGACCTCGCCGCTCAAATGACCGCAGATCATCTCGTGCTCCAAAAGCAGAGGGAGGAAAAGTAGAAAATGCTTAGTCCTAAAAGAGTTGCACACCGCAAAGTACAGCGCGGTCGTCCAAAGGGAAATGCAACACGCGACAATTATGTAGACTTTGGTGAAGTTGCTCTCGTAGCAATGGAACCAGTTTGGCTCAGTGCAAAGCACATTGAAGCTGCTCGTGTTGCCATCAACCGTTGTATTAACCGCCAGGGTCAGATGTGGACACGCGTGTTCCCTGATAAGCCTGTTTCAAAGAAGCCAGCCGATACTCGCATGGGTAAGGGTAAGGGCGCTCCTGAATTCTGGGCTGCAGTTATCAAACCTGGTATGATCTTGTTTGAAGTAGGTGGAGTTGACAAGAAACTTGCTGAAAAGGCAATGGGTCTTGCAGCTAGCAAACTTCCAATCAAAACAAAAGTGGCATTCCGCCCAACTATAGACTAGGAGTAAGAAAATGGCTAAAGACAAGAAGAATGACTTGAAAAACCTTTCTTATGACGAAATGGTTGCAAAGCTGAATGAACTTAAAAAGCAGTATATGGACCTTCGCTTTCAGAGCGTTTTGGGACATGTAGAAAATCCAATGCAGAAACGTGCAATTCGCCGCGACATCGCTCGCTTGAACACGTTTATTCACCAGCAGGATCTTGAAAAATTCAGAGCTGCTGCTGCTGAATCAATTGCTGCAAAAAACTAGGAGCTGACCCGTGGAAGAACAGAATGTACAGACAAAAGGTACAAAGCGTTCATTTGTAGGTATCGTCACTAGCGACAAGATGGACAAGACTATCGTTGTTTCTATCGACACAAAGAAGATGGACCGCCTTTATAAGAAATATGTTACACGGACCAAGAAGTGCAAGGCTCACGATGAAAAGAACGAAGCTCACGAAGGAGATACAGTTCGCATCGTAGAGTGCAGTCCGATCAGCAAAGACAAGTGCTGGCGTCTCGATGCAATCATCGAGAGAGCTAAATAAGCGAGGAGTAAAAAGATTATGCTTCAGATGCAGTCAAAATTGGTTGTTGCCGATAACTCCGGAGCTAAATTAGTTCAGTGCATTAAGGTATTGGGTGGATCACACCGCCGTTATGCAGGTATTGGTGACGTTGTTGTGGTAGCTGTTAAGGAAGCAATTCCAACATCTACAATTAAGGAAGGATCGGTTCAGAAGGCAGTAATCGTACGCGTAGCAAAGGAATACCGCCGTCCTGATGGAACTTACATCCGCTTTGATGATAACGCATGTGTAATCATCGATGCAGACAAGAACCCTAAGGGAAAACGTATTTTTGGACCAGTAGCTCGTGAGCTCCGTGATAAGGACTTTATGAAGATCGTATCACTTGCTCCGGAAGTAATCTAAGAGGTTATCCATGGAAAAGAAATACAAAATCCGTAGAGATGACAATGTTGAAGTTCTTGCTGGAAAGGACAAGGGAAAGCGCGGAACAATCGTTCGTGTATTCGAAAAGAATGGCAAGGGACGTGTAATTGTTTCTGGTTGCAACCTTGTAAAGAAGGCAATTAAGAGAAAGTCACAGCAGGATGCAGGCGGAATCGCTGAAGTAGAAGCACCTCTTGATATTTCGAATGTAGGGATCGTATGTAAAAAGTGCGGTCGTCCAGTAAGAATTGGAATTAAACTTGACGGTGACAAGAAAGTTCGCGTTTGCCGCAAGTGTGGAGAAACACTGTAATGGAAAATTACGTACCACGGCTTAAGAAAGTCTATAAGGAAAAAATCGCTCCAGAG
>JAGHUO010000168.1 GCA_018064785.1 Candidatus Treponema equi | reverse complement strand
TCTATCATCGCAATGCCGTTCTTTTCGCACCATTCCGGCAATCTAGAAACCATCTGTTCAAAGGCAAGTTTCATTGCCTTCAAGCTGGCCTGAAGTATGTTGATCCTGTCGATCTCATCATGCTCCACATAGGCCTGTCCCCAGCAACATTTTTCTTTTATCAATGGAAGCAGTTTTTCCCTTTTCTTTTCTGTAAGTTTCTTGCTGTCGTTCAGAAGCTCTGTAGGAAAATCAGGAGAAAGTATGACACAGGCGGCGCTTACAGGACCTGCCACGGGACCTCTACCAGCTTCATCAAGTCCTGCGAAGAATTCAAAATCCATTTCAGTATCCTATGGTCACAATGTTTTCCATGCCAGAGACAGTAGTTGTTCCGTCTCTGTTGACGGCAACAGAGCTTTTAAGCTTTACGTCAGACTGGGCGTTGAAAGTACACTTTCCGAATTTTGCACGGCTTGAGACAAGATCGATGCCACGGCATGCAGTACCAATTGATGTGAACTCGTCATTCTTTACAGTACAAGTACCATTCAGAAGGCGGACATTTATCGCTGTGTCGCCAATGCTTGTAAAGCGGTTGTTGTTCGAAACAAGATCAGATTTCATTCCGAAAACACAAGTGGAAACATAACCTGTCTGAACAGTGAAACCACAATCGGAGAAATCAAGTCTTGAAGAATTGCTTTCAATGAGATTGCCTTCGTTGGAATAGATGCCTATCACTTCACAGCCATTAAGAACAAGCTTGCCATCATCAATGACAAAAATACTTTCGCTGCCTTCTTCATTTGAAGTTTTCTCAAAGCTGCATTTTTCAGCATAGACTGAAGCACCATCGACCTTAAGGCTTGCTCCATTGTTGAACACAAGCCTGCTGCCGTTTCCGTAGATCCTGCAATCCTTGGAGATGACATGCTGTCCACCATTTATGGCAAAAGTTCCCGACACATGAAGTCTTGTCTCCTTGCTGCCCTCATTGATCACAGCAAGTGCCTGCTCAAGAGAAGTAAAAGGATTAAGAAATGAACCGTCGCAAGTTTTTGAGGTCTTGGCATCTGATGTAAGGTAATAGTTGAGTTCATCAACTACAATCCTGTGTGATGCTATGGCACTTCTGTTTCCGGCCTTGTCCACGGAATAGGCAAAAACCTTGTATACGGCAGCCTTGTCCGGTGAGGATTTTACAATGATTTCCTTGCCGTCATATTTTTTATAGATCTCAGGTTCAAGGATATCGGAAGCCTCAATGTTCTGATAATCGCTTTCAAAATAGACAGGATTGCTTACGGCATAATAGATGTCAGCCTTTTCCCTGCATTTGATTTTTACCGCAACACTGCTTCTTGAAATGGAAGTCTTACCACTGGTCATGATTTCAGGCATCACAGGATTACATCTGTCGATGCTGTAGTCAAAATCATGGGTCCCCTGGAGATTTCCTTCATAATAGATTTCAGGGCTGAATATACCTGCCACTTCCTCGCCTTCAAAGACATGGGCAACAATGGATTTTTTTCCGTTCTTGAAAGAATAATCAAGGCTGGTCTTGATCCTGAATTCAATGGAACCGTCAGACCTTTTTACCCTGGCAAGCTTTGGTCTTGCAGGAACAAGAATTTCGCGGACCAGGTTTCCGTCCTTGAAATCTACAGGCTGGAACCTGACTAGATGATCTCTTGTTCTATCGATGTGGCGTTCATCGTAGTTGGAATTCCACATCTCACCGTCTATCTGATAAATGAACTTTCTGTCGTCGAATTTAATGTTTGTCCAGTCCCTGATGGTGAAAGGCAAAGATGTTTTCTCAAATCCATTTGGTTTTTCTGATGGGTATACATGGATCACAAGGTGATATCTGTTGATTCCGTCTGTGATTGTAAAAGGAACAAAACGTTCAAGCCAGTTGTCTGAACAGAGGGTAAACATTTTTGCAAAAGTCGGAACACCAGTGTTGTCGAATGTAAATCTATAGCTGTCAGGAACCTTGTAATCGGTTCCACTGTAATAGACGATGAGAGGCGACTTGAGAAGTTCATTCTCGGCGAAGGACCTGGCAACATCGTTTGTCACCGCATAATCAGGTGAAGATACATTGTATCTGACTGTGAATTCCTTTTTCTTTCCATCAGATTCAACAACACCGATACGGACACTGACATCGCCTTTCTTTTCAATCAAAACAGGTCCATCGTAGGCAAAGCCAGATTCAAAAGGATTGGCACCTGTAAGGGAATAATAAAGTTCGCTGGCATTGCTTGAATTGAGTACAAGAGCCTGCTGGTTGCACCATGAGCCTTCGGCAGGACTTATTATATCCTTCTGTGTGAAAGCAGATGCGAGAACCATCGTACAAGATAAAAGAAAAGCAAAGGCAGTTAACTTTTTCATTTTTTATTTGTCCTTAAAAATTGGTTCAAGAACCTGACGAAGTTCCGGATATGGCTTATAGAAGTTTTCTTCAAGTTCTTCCTGGGTAAGTCCTACCATTTCATGGCTGTTGTAATTGATCCAGTTGTTCTCGGCAGGATCATTGATCTCGAATTTTCTGCACCAGTAGTCAGGCTTTACATTTGGCTGTTCTTTGTAGCCGTAGACCTTGTAATCATGCACGGCAATCTTGATGTTTTCTCTTGGAACGCCTTTCTCAAGGAAAACATTAACAAGGTAATTGAGTGTATGGCCTGAATCATAGATATCATCCACAAGAAGAATCTTGTCACCAGGTCTCAAATATTCAGGAGAATATGTCCATCCGTCAATATGGATCTGGGAATGCTGGGCAACATCGCTGTAGCTTCTTGCGACAACAGCAGCATATAGAACAGGCTTCTGATTTTTCAAAGCAACCTTGTAATATTCGCTGATGACGTTTGCCATATATGCACCACCACGAAGTGATGTATAGAGAACATCCGGAACAAAATGGTCTTCCTGATAAATCTTATGCACGAGCTTAAGGGCATCAACTCTAACAGTATCAAAAGGCAAGAATTCTTTCATAAAGCTACTCCAAAAAAAATGAACTGTCTCACTGGAAAACCAGGACAGTTCAGATTATATAACATACAGGAAAAAGTTTCTATTTTAGTTTGGTACCCTTGAGCTGCTGGTAAACTGCCCTTCCTGAAAGGACGATATCATTTCCGCTCTGGGTGATTTTTCCAAGGAATCTTACTGGCTTTGTCTCATCAACAGATGGTTCCGGCGCCTTGTCGAAGACCACATGGCAAAGACCTACCTGGAAGTTTCTGTTTTCACTTGGGATGTAATCCACAAGAAGGTCGCATTTCCATGATCCATCCTCGTAGTAAACGGAATTGGTGACCATTCCGTCCCAGATGGCATAGCAGTCAAGATAATTGTGGATATCAGCGGCAACCTGAGAATATGAATAGTTATCCTTGAGGCTGTCGAAAGTAGGTTCCTGAAGAAGGTCCATTACAGACTGGGCCCTCTGCTTGATGTGGATGGAAGCATTGCTGTTGACTATGCGGTTCAGCTCAACCTGGCAGGCATTGTCACGCGATGCCACAAAATATTTCTTTGCGTCGCTGAATGCGGTCTTGATCTCTTTTGTAGTCATTGTGACTTCAAATTCACCAGGTTCTACATTAAGCTGCACGGCATTCAAAAGCTCATCTTCAGACAAAGAAAACTTCTGCTCGATTGTATTCTTTTCAACCGGAACAAGACGTTTTTTAGGCTGGAATACAACAAGGCAGGAACACACCACACCCAGGAAAAGCCCCGCAAGGACACAGTTTCTTATCATGTGTGGGTTGACTCCCAGAGGAGGATAGAACTTCTTTATTTCTCCTGTCTCAACCATCTTTACGATGGAAGCATACTCTCCATCTTTTCTTATGAATTCAAGGGCTGTCTTGGCGGTCACATTGCCAGGGTCATTCTCAAGAACCTGAAGATAATATTCAACGGCCCTGGAGATTTCATCACGTCTCATGAATATGACGGCCTGTCCAAGAAGCATGCTTGTATTTGTTACTGTGATTTCCCTGGCTTTTCTGAACATCTCCGAAGCTTTTCCTGCAATGTCTGCATATAGATAAGCGATTCCGTATGTCACATAATAATCCGCAATACCTTCATACTCATCCTCGCAATATTCAAGGATACGTATGGCCATCTGAAACTTACGGCGTTTGAGAAGATATTTTGCAGTTTCCAGGGAAGACCTTGCCATTATCTGCCTGCTCCAAGTTTTTTAAGAATTGAATCAAGTTCTTCGTTGAGGGCTCTGTATTCCGCCTGTTCAACAGACTCATCATCCTTGAAAGTAGCAATACGGTCAAGAAGGTCCTGGATATAGTCTGGATCCAGCTGGGCTTCTGAGATTTCTTTTGTCTTTACGAAAGCTTCCTTCGAAGAAGCTGGAAGATTGTTAAGGATATTAGGTGTGACGCTGTCCAGTTCTTCCTTTGTCACAGGAATTGGCTTTGGAGGCACACTGATCTTTGTTCCCGAATTCTTTGCGGCAAGACCAAGTGCTGTCTTTCCGTTTGCAAGGTCAATAAGGAACTGGTTACCGGCAGGATTGTTTCCGCCTGTAGCAACTGAAATATAGAAACCATAGTTTGTAGTTCTGAAAGTATCAAGGTAAGCGGCTGGCCAGTTGATGCAGAGAGCCGAATTGTTGAACGATGTAACTGAATTGAAGCTCTTTGAAGTCTGCACAGACGGAATCCATGTGACTGAATCCATCTTGTCTCTTGTTGACAATGTTACACATTCAGATCTTGAGATTTCGTTTCCACCAAGAAGGAACTGTACAGCAGCATCCTTGTTTGATGAACGGATCCAAAGATCCTCATCCATTGCCTGGAACTGGATTTCTGAGTTGATTGATTTGCGTGATGCAGTCGAGAAATGTGCCGGTGAATTCTCACCAAGTACTGTATCAAAGACACCCTTTACTGCAAATGACTGGATGCTTCTTCCGATGTTGATTACAAAAACAGTCACACGAAGCATGTCGATTCTGCTTGAAGTCGCAATTGAAGGCATGAAACTGAAGTCAAGGACAACCTGTACCTCATCGGAAATGAGATATGCCATCTGTGCTCCAAGAGGAGTGTTTCTGGCTTCTGTCTTAATGCCGATCTTTGACTGGAGTTTGTATTCTTTCTTTCCAACTTTAACAACAAAATAAGAAGAAGAACATCCATCGTATGTTGAAAGAAGCGGAATATAGTCACCCTTCTCGCTTACTGCATACAAGGCATATGTACCTTCATCTCCATTAAGAACAAGACGAAGATCATCTTTTTCTATCTCTATAATGTTTCTAATACGCTGTACATAATGAGCCACAGGTTCTTCCGCATGTCCTACACGAACGCGGTTGCCTTCTGAGTCCCTTGCATAGTTTCCGGAACTGTCGTAGCCAAAGGAACTCTTATCCTCTTCCGGAATATCCTTCTCGACTTCTTCATTTCCTACATTTCTTATGTCTGTGAATTTAAGGTTTGCATCAGCCTTGTCCGAAACAATTTCTTCTGTCTGGGCAAATGCAAATGCAGTAAAAACTGAAAAAAGAGAAACACAAATAAGTTTAGAAACAAAAGATCTCTTCATGATTATTTGCCCTCCCTGCTCTCATTGAGAAGTCTCTGTATGAGGGCTGCCTTTGCCTTGAGGGAAAGCATTTCTTCCCCACCCTGACCGTCTGCCGAAACAGAGTAGACTGGGTCTACATAGCTTTCATAAAGGCCTGTTCCTTCTGGAGTAACGGCATCATCTTCAACGTCATATAGTGATTCAGCAGGTTTTGCGGCAGGCTCGACTACCACTGTGGCTGCATTGCTTTCAAGTTCAAGGATGCGTGCATTTGCCTCACGAAGCTGTCTGCGGAGCTCTGTCATGTCGTCTGTCTGCATCATTCTGAGCTGCTTTTCGTAATTCTCACGGCTGTTGAGATATTCTTCTCCTGTCATCTTGAGAAGATAGAGAAGCTTCTGTTCCCTGTCATGCTGAGTTATAAGATAAAGCTTGAATTCCGCATCTTCAGATTTTGCGCTTCCTGGGAATTCAGTAAGGATTCTTTCATAAAGGGATCTTGCGGTCTCAAAATCATAGTCGTCATAGAAGCACTCTGCGATCCAGAAAAGTGCTGAAGAATACATGTCGCTTTCAGGATATTCATTGCAGAAGCTGCTGAGGGCCATGACGGCATTGTCATTGAGACCAACGCTGTGGTAGGCACGCCCGCGCTGATATTCAACGCAGGAAAGAAGCTGGCTTTCAGGGAAGTTTTCCACAAAGTAGTCACAGTCATTTATGGCAGCATCATAGTTACCAGAATAAACTTCGCTCATGATTATCATGTACCAGTTTGAGTCTGTGGCATATTTGCTGCTCTTTACGCTCTGTCGAAGATATACGCAGGCATCTGACCAGTCTCCCTTCTTATATGAAACAAGCCCCTGCATAAAGGAATCAGCATAAGAAGAAGAAGCACTGACGGCAGATGAAGCTGCAATTACTGGCAGGCAAAGCAAAACCAGCTTGCGTGCGATTTTTTTAATAAGAGAGCGGTTTATTTCCATTCCAAGTTCCCCCTGAAAAATGACGAGCCTGAAACTACAATATCAGTTCCTGCTTCGACAACATCCTTCAGGGTTTCCTGGTTAACTCCGCCGTCCACAGAAATGAGGAATTTATAGTCCATCTCTTTCTGTATATCGGCAAGTTCCTTAACTTTTTTTAGTGTATATGGAATAAGTTTTTGTCCGCCCCAACCTGGGTTTACTGTCATGACCAGAACCAGGTCAAGGAAAGGCAAAAGTTCCTTGATGGCAGAAACTGGAGTTGCAGGACAAATGGCGATTCCGGCTTTCTTTCCCTTCTCGTGGATCATCTGGATGCAACGGTCTGCATGGGCTGTAGCTTCAATATGGAAGGTAACAAGATCAGCACCGGCTTCGATATATGATTCTATGGAAGTTTCCGGTTTTTCTACCATCAGGTGCACATCAAAAGGAAGATTGCTGTATTTTCGGATTGACGATATTACAGGCTGTCCGTAGGTTACCTGAGGTACAAAATGACCGTCCATTACGTCTACGTGGACATATGAACTTCCCTTTTCTTCTATTAGTTTGAGGGCACCCTTCAAGTCTCCAAAGTCTGCCGACAAAAGTGATGGTGAAAGATATTTTTCGCTTTTCATAACAGCCACAGTTTAATTCAAATATATTTTTCTTTCAATTAACAAAAGCGGAACTATTTACGCCAGATTGCCTGTTTATTGCTTGACTAAAAAAACAAAAACCTATATAGTCTGATATACGTTAGTAATAACGTGATGGGCTATTAGCTCAGGTGGTAGAGCACCGCCCTTTTAAGGCGGCTGTCTGCAGTTCGAGTCTGCAATAGCTCACATAAGGCAC
>JAGHUO010000003.1 GCA_018064785.1 Candidatus Treponema equi | reverse complement strand
ATCTTAACACCCTTTTCAGCAGCCTTAGCAAGAAGGTCCTTTGCTGTTCCGAGGAAGTCGTCTTCAACAAGTGACTTACCTACTTCGTGTCCCTGAGCCTTGAGGAATGTGTATGCCATACCGCCACCAACGATGAGTGTGGAAGCATTCTTCATGAGGCTTTCGAGAACTGCGATCTTTGAAGAAACCTTTGCACCACCGATGATTGCTGTCATTGGCTTTTCTGGGTTTGTTACCATTGGCTGGATGTACTTAACTTCTTTTTCCATCAAGAATCCACCAACAGATGGAACTGGCATGAACTTTGCGATTGAAGCTGTTGAAGCCTGGTCGCGGTGTGCTGTTCCGAATGCATCGTTAACGAAGATGTCGCCGTAAGAAGCAAGTTCCTTAGCCATTACATCGCGTTCTGCTGCATCCTTAGATGTTTCTTCCTTGTGGAATCGTGTATTTTCGAGCATTGCAACTCCGCCTTCTGGGAGAGCGTCGATTGCTGCCTTCTGTCCGAGTGCATCTGGGAGGAATACAACTTCCTTTCCGAGCTTTTCTGCAAAATATTTTACAACTGGAGCCATGCGGTTCTTGCCGTTGATGAACTTTTCTGCATCTGCATCTGTCCATTCCTTTCCAGCCTTAGCTGCCTTTTCAGCTGCCTTCTTAACATCCTTTTTTGGATCGCCAAGGTGGCTCATGAGAACGAGAGAACGTGGGCTCTGTTCAAGAATGTACTTGATTGTTGGGAGAGCTGCCATGATACGTGTATCATCCTGAACAACTCCGTCCTTCATAGGAACATTGAAGTCTACGCGCATGATGATGCGCTTGCCCTTAAGATCAACATCTTTTACTGTCTTGATCATATAAAATAATCCTCCAAATGGAATTTAATACAAAAAGTATACGGTAAATATAATAGTTTTTCGAAGAGAATTCAATTGGAAAGAAAATCATGTCGAAAATTCCGGCTATCCGGAACTTAAAATGCATCCACGGCAAAAACAAAAATATAGCTATAAAAATTTGACTTTATGACCATAATACATTAAATTTACAGGAAAACGGAGGTGCACATGCTGAACCCGGTACCGATTTACGAAGCAAAAAACAAGCTGACTTTTTTCATCCATCAGGCGGAACAATCAGGGCCCGTGATGCTTACCCGCCACGGCAAGGAGGTTGCCGTCATCGTTTCAATAGATAAATTCAATGAACTTCAAAGGAAGGCAAAAGACGGCAAAAAGGCTAAAAGCATTGTTGAACGAGCCTATGAATTCAGGGAAAACTACGGAAACCTGTACACCAACGAAGACATAGACAATATTTTTGGAAATACACGCGACAATTCAACCATTGGATTTCTTGATGAAACAAAAATCTGGGATGACGTCATTGAGGACAAGTGATTATGTCAACCATGATAAAGGAAACTTCCTATCTTCTGGACACCAACATCATCTCTGAAATAATAAAACCATATCCAGACTTCACAATGATCAGGCACATGTCAGAGCATTCTTCTGATATGGCGATTTCCGTTTTGACATGGAGTGAATTGATATTTGGGGTGGAACGGCTCGGTGACGGCCCCAGAAAAAAACATCTTATGGACTTTTTGTACGATGATGTTCTGGAATCTTTT
>JAGHUO010000093.1 GCA_018064785.1 Candidatus Treponema equi | reverse complement strand
TATTCTGTGAGAGCAAATTTCAAAGGACGATGAGTTACGGTCTTGTCCGGATTCTGTACAGCGTAGGTTGCGATGAAAGCAAAAGGATAGTCGATCTGCTCCTGTTCCGTCTTTGCCTTGTTTTCCACAAGATGAAAGAAAATGCGTTCCGGAGTCCTGAGACTCTGTGTTTTTTCTGAAAAATAATTGGCAACGGATCCGTCAAAGTCTGCGATTTCAGATTTGAAGACCTTCAGCAGGTTACGTACACAGTTTTCAAGCCATTCACTGTCAACGAATTCACTGCCGACTGAAAACGGAACACATTCCGCAAGATACATGTATCTTTCTGGTGTGAGATCCATCTCAATGTTTTCACGTAGAAATTCAATGTCGCTGCAGGATGAAAGTTCCCTGAGAAAAACATCGGCGATCTGCCAAAGGAATATATATGAGCAGTCGGAATCAATGGGACGTTCAGTCCAGCCCAGGTCATAAAGAGCCTTGAATTTATTTGAGTCAAATTTGTTTTTGATTTCTACATCAGAATCTGAATCAAAGGCGTTAAGCTCGATGTAGAAATCATTCTGAGTAAAAATGGCCTGCATGTGTAATTACAGATAACGCCCGCTTAGATCCGAATGTCTGAATTCATGGATTACACAGATGATGGCCACGATGAATGCAAGTACATCAGATACAGGTCCTACCCACAGGACCCCGTCGATTCCGTAGAGCATAGGCAGAAGGATAAGTATCGGAATAAAGAAGATCACCTGGCGTGTAAGGGAAAGCAAGGCTCCCTTGACTGATTTTCCAATAGAAGCAAACAGGTTTGATGAAAGCATCTGCACTGCGCCTAAAGGAAGACAGCAGAGGAATGTCTTCATGAAACAGATCGAGAATTCCATGTATAGTTCATCACCGGTACCAAATATCGAGAGGATGAACCTTGGGAAAAGTTCAAAGCAGATGACGGCAAGGATAGTTATTATGAGTTCAATGCGGATTGCAAGAAAGTAGGTTTTCTTTACGCGGTCGTACTGTTTTGCGCCGTAGTTGAAGCCTATGATAGGCTGCATTCCCTGGCTGATTCCAATAAGCACAGCGATGACAATGGCATTGACCTTCATGACGATTCCGCTTGATGCCAAAGGAATGGATGCTCCGTAAACGGAAAGTGCACCGTAGTGGACCATTGTGCGGTTCATGCATACCATTACAAGACACATGGCGCACTGTGTGAGACCCTGGGACATTCCGTATTTCATTGTAACGAGAGTCTGTATTGGATTTATCTTGAAATACTTTCTTCTGAGTGTCACATGCTTGAATTTCCAAAGGTAGGCGACAGAAATGCAGAAAGAAACAAACTGGGCGATTACTGTGGCCCATGCGGCACCTGCGACACCAAGATGGAAAATGAAGATGAAAATAGGATCAAGTATGGTGTTTATGATGGCACCTGTGACCATGATGGTCATTGAATATTTTGGAGAACCGTCAGCCATGGCGATATGGCTTATGACATTCATGATGACAATAAGTGGAATGCCAAGATTTGTGATTCTTGTGTACTGAAGGGCGTAGTTGAAGATTTCATCTGTGGCTCCAAAAGCCATAAGCATTGGTCTCAGAAAAATGAAGACTACGACTGCATAGAAGACACCGAACATGACGCCAGAGACTGTGGATATTCCGACTACCTTGGAAGCTTCTTCCGGCTTTTTCTCGCCAAGGAAAATGGAATAGCGTGTTGCTCCACCGACACCAAGGCTAAGGAAAACTGCGACGGCGATGACTGTGATAGGGAATGCCACGTTTGTTGCGGCGTTTCCAAGGTATCCAACACCCCATCCAATAAATATCTGGTCAACTATGTTATAAATGGAGTTCACAAGCATTGCTATGATGCCTGGAATTGCGAATTTTCTTAAAAGTACACTTATTTTTTCATATCCTAAAGGATTTTCTGCTGAATTTTCTGACATGCCGCAAAGTCTATCAAATTTTTCTAAGAAATTCATCACTTTTACCGAAAATTTATGTGTGGGATTGATTTCCCAGCAAAGGGGTATATCTATGGGTGTAAAGGGTATTTCAGGAATGGCAGTCACAGGGACTCTTGGTGACGCAGCCGCAGCTAGAGATAGTTCCGTATTGCAGCAGGAAGCCAATAAATTTGCAAATCTTGTGAAGGAAATGCAGAAAAAGACAGCTTTTGAGCTTGCGGAAGGTAAGGACAACACTGTTTCCGGTGTTTCTTCAACTCAGATCGCTAAAAACCATAGGCTCAACGGAGACTATACACAGGGGTTCTACGGAACCTTTACAGCTGAATCAGACAAGGCAGCCGCTCCTAAGGGTTTTGCAGCCGGAACCCGTACATCCAAGGGAAAGACTCCGGTAATCGATAAGACTTCGGACCTTTATGCCCAGTCCATGGAAATGGAAAACTACATGGTAAAAATGATGCTTTCAAGCATGAGAAATACAATACAGCATACAAGTCTTTCCGGCGAAAACAACGAATATGCCCGCAAAATGTATGATGACATGATGTACGACAACATGGCGGAATCCATGACAAAGAATTCATCATTCGGTCTTGCGGACCAGATCTACATCGAACTTTCTGGACAGAGAAAATAGGTTTCTATTTTTTTTAGTGTTTTAATTTTTTAATTCTTTTGGCAACCGGTTGCCATACTGTAAATTCCGCGGTATAATTATTCCATAATAATTTCCAATCTTTTGGAGGAATGGTATGAAAACTGTTGCCGGTATCGACATGGGTACACAGAGCATGAAGGTTGTGCTCTATGATTATGAGAATAAAAAGACTGTAGAGTCTTCTTCATGTCCAATTGATCTTATTTCTGAAAACGACGGAACTCGTGAACAGAAGACTGAATGGTACAAGAACGCCATGGAAGTATGTTTCAGCAAGCTTTCAAAGGAAGGCAAGGCTACAATTCAGGCTCTTGGAGTTTCTGGCCACCAGCACGGTTTTGTTCCTCTTGATAAGGATGGAAATGCCCTCTACAACGTAAAGCTCTGGAACGATACTTCCACAGTAGAAGAGTGCAAGATCATCACAGATGCCCTCGGCGGTAATGAAAGTGCTGTCAAGGAAGTACAGAACTACATTCTTCCTGGATTTACAGCACCAAAGATCCTCTGGCTCAAGCGTCACAAGCCTGAACTTTTTGCAAAGCTCAACTACATCATGCTTCCACATGACTACCTTAACTATGTACTTACAGGTGAATATGTAATGGAACAGGGTGATTCATCTGGTACAGCACTTTTCAATTCAATCAACAAGGAATGGTCAAAGAAGGTGTGCGACATCATCGATGAAGGCCTTCTTGCAAAACTTCCAAAATTCGTTGCAAACGATGAACCTGCAGGAAAGGTAAGCGCTTCTACAGCTGAATGGCTTGGAATCCCAGCTGGCGTTCCTGTTTCTTCTGGTGGCGGTGACAACATGATGTCTGCCATCGGTACAGGTGTCGTTAAAAGCGGAACCCTTACAATGTCCATGGGTACATCAGGCACTCTCTATGGATTCAATGATTCAAGCGTAGCAGATCCAGCAAACGGAATCTCTGGCTTCTGTTCTTCTACAGGTGGATACCTTCCATTGCTCTGCACAATGAACTGTACAGTTGCTTCAGAAGAAATCCGTGCTCTCCTTGACCTTGATGTCAAGGCATTCGATGCTGAAGCAGAAAAGGCAAAACCTGGTTGTGACGGTGTTTATGTCCTTCCATTCTTCAACGGTGAAAGAACTCCAAACCTTCCACACGGAAAGGCAAGCATCACTGGCATGACAACTGCAAACTGCAACCGTGCCAACATTGCCCGTGCTGCCCTTGAAAGCGCAGTATATTCAATGCGCGGTGGACTTGATTCATTCAAGGCCCTTGGATTCGTCGCAAAGGAACTCCGCCTTACTGGTGGTGGAGCAAAGAGCCCTGTATGGCGTCAGATTGTTGCAGACATCATGACCCTTCCTGTAAAGGTTCCTGCAAGTTCAGAAGCTGCCGCATTCGGTGGTGCACTCCAGGCACTCTGGTGTCTCAAGAAGGCAGAAGGCAACGCAGTTTCAATGGCTGACCTTGCTGACGAACATGTTGCCCTTGATGAATCAAAGACAACATTGCCAAAGGCTGAGAATGTAGCCGCATACGATGAAGCATACAAGGAATATTCTAAGCTTGTTGAACAGCTTTCTCCTTTGTACAAGTAATCAATAGATTGATAATCTCAAGGCACCGGATGTTTTTTGTTTTTTCCTCTGTCCGGTGCCTTTTCCATTTTAAATCAAATTGTCCTTTCTTAACAAAAAACTGCCATTTCGATATAATGAAACCATGTCAAACAATATAGTCAATCTTCCTTCAGATCTTGAAGGTGCCAGAATACATTTCGTTGGAATCAAGGGAACAGGTATGGTTGCCCTTGTAGAAATCCTCAACGCACGTGGAGCTGTCATCACAGGTTCCGATGTCTCTGAAAGGTTCTACACCGATGAGATTCTTGAAAAAATCGGAATCAAGGCCATGGAATTTTCCGCAGACAATGTGACAAAGGATATTCAGTTTGTGGTCTATTCCAGTGCCTACAGTCCGGAGAAGAATCCAGATCTTAAAAAAGCAGTGGAACTTGGCATTCCTATGATGCTTTATTCCGAAGCCCTTGGTGCCATTTCAAGAACTGCGTACAGCGCCGGAATCTGTGGAGTACATGGAAAGACTACCACAACTGGACTTACTGGAACTTTGCTGAAATTCCTTCCACTTAATTCTCAGATCCTTGCCGGAAGCATAATCGCATCTTTTGAAAATTCCTGCACCCTCAACAATGACAATGAGGGAAACAGATACTTTGTTGCGGAAACCTGCGAGTACCAGCGTCATTTCATGGCATACAGTCCTTCAAAGATCATCCTTACATCTGTAGAAAGCGACCATCAGGATTATTATCCTACATTCAAGGATATCCAGGATGCCTTTGTAGACTATGCATGCCTTTTGCCGGAAGGTGGCCAGCTGATTTACTGCGCTGACGATGAAGGTGCTGTTGAAACAGCAGACATTGCAAAAGCAAGACGACCGGACATTAGTCTTGTTCCTTATGGGGTAAAGGCTGAAGGTGACTATAAACTAACGTTCGGAAGTGTAGAGAAGGGACGTCAGATCTTCAACATACAGTCGTTAGGCCAGTGCGCACTGAGAGTTTCTGGAGAACACAATGCACGTAATGCCACAGCGGCTGCAGCTCTTTGCTGTGAACTTCTCAAAACGGAAGGGAAAAATCCTCTTGATTATTCGGACAGGATAAAAGAAGGCCTTGAGGCTTTTGCAGGGGGCAAGAGACGCAGCGAGATTGTTGGTCATGGCAAAAACAAGACTGGCAATGAAATTGTTTTCCTTGATGATTATGGCCATCATCCTACAGCCATAAAGACCACCCTTGCAGGCTACAGGGAATTCTATAAAGGCCATAAGATCATAGTCGATTTCATGAGCCACACCTATACCCGTACCGCGGCCTTGCTTGAGGAATTCGCTTCAAGTTTTGGCAGCGCAGACATAGTTATCCTTAACAAGATTTATGGCAGTGCCCGTGAGGATGCCTCAGCTGCAAACGTGACAGGAGAAATCCTTGCAGAGACTGCAAGAAAATACCATGACAATGTAGTCTATGCAGGTGAATTCGACGAAGCTGCGGAAAAAGCCATGGAACTTCTCCAGGAGCCACTTGATGAGAAACATCCTGATGGTTACCTCTTTGTTACCATGGGTGCCGGTGACAACTGGAAAGTCGGCAAGAAAATAATGGAAAATCTATAGATCTTTAAGCAGAAACTGTTTCTTCAGTTTTTGTGAAAAGATATGTCAGGATGAAGCCCGTCAAAAATCCTAATGGCATGGAAAGGAGGAACAGTCCAAATCCATGACCTGCAAAGGCGACGCTTGTAAGGATGCTTGGAAAAGCAAATGAAATGCAATGGGTTCCGGCAAAGCCAACAAGAGCTCCACCTGCAAAGCCTCCAGCACAACCGAATATCATCGGTTTTACCTTTGGCAGATTCACGCTGTAAAGGGCAGGTTCTGTTACTCCAAGACAGGCTGTAAAGCAGCTCTGGAATGCAAGTATTCTTTTATCGCGGTTCTTTTCCTTGATTCCAACAGCAAAGGCTGCTCCTGCCTGGCCATATACGGCGCCGGCAAGCAATGGCATTATGATGTCATAGCCTTCTTCCGCGATGTTGTTCAGGGCTACGGGAACTATGGCCCAGTGACCTCCTATGGCAACCAGAGGCTGGATTATTGTTCCCATGAAGGCACCGGCAACTATTGAATTCAGTCCGTAGATGGCAAAGAAGGCTTTGGTGAGAATCTGTCCTATCCATGTTCCTATTGGACCAAAGACAAGGAACGTGAATGGCAGAACTATCAACATGCAAAGTATAGGTTTCATGAATCCTTTAATGGCCTGGGGCAGAATTTTTTCAAATGGAATCTCAATAAAGTGAAGGAACAATACCGCCAGTACAACTGGGATTACGCTTGAGTGATATACTGCAGGCGGAACATCAAAGCAAATGAAGATGAAACTTGTTCCGTTTTCAAGAAGGTCACTTGTGGCAGGATAAAGGAAAGCAATGGGAATCATCAATGAAATATATGGATCTGCCTTGAACTGTTTTGCTGAAGTAAAAGCAAGGAGAAAGGGCAGAAAATAAAAAACGCCATCGGATACGGCATAGAAGATTCTGTAGATTCCGCCTTCCTTTGAAAGGACATCTGAGACCGCAAGGAGAATCAGGATGCTTTTAATTATGCTTGCCGCCGTGATAAGGTTGATTATCGGTAGGAATACACCGCCAATGTTTTCAACAATTGTTTTTCCGATTGATTTATTTTCCATGGCTTCATTGTATAGTTTCAACGTGCCTTGTTGCAATGGCTTCTCTATGGTATTATTTTAACAACTCATCTTACAGGACAATCAAAATGAACAGCATGACAGGCTACGGCTACAAGGAAGAAATCGTCGACAACACACAGATCAGCGTTGAAATAAAATCAGTGAATTCCAGGTTTCTTGATCTGAACATAAATATTCCTTCGTTTCTTAATCCAATTGAATCAAGGATCAGAAAACTTGTCAGCGACAGGATAGTACGCGGTAAGATAGAACTGACAATCCGCATCAGGGACAACAACAGCAATACAATGGTTTCCGTAGATACTGAAACCGCAAAAAAATACAGCGAGGCAATCATCTCTGTGGCCAAGGCTTTAGGCAAGACGGAACAGGATGTGCCTCTTTCTCTCATCATCAATCAGGAAGGAGTCCTTAACATAAGCCATCAGTACGATGCAGAAGAATACTGGAAAAAAATCGAAGTTGTATTCAATCCCGTATTTGACCAGTTCATCCAGGACAGAAAACGTGAAGGTGAGAACCTTAAGGTAGATCTTCTTGAAAAGATTTCAATCCTCGAGGAATGTGCGACTTTCTTTAAGGAATGGCAGCCTAAGATGGAACAGAAATTCCGCGACCAGATAACAACTAAGTTCAAGGAACTGGTGGGAGATCGTGTGGATGAAAACCGCATCATGACCGAGACCGCTGCCATGCTTGTTAAATACACGATCAACGAGGAAATCATCCGCCTGCACAGTCATCTTAAGGCCCTTCGCGATGAGATCAACTCAAATCCTATTCCCGGCAAGAAGCTTGATTTCATCTGTCAGGAAGCAAACAGAGAGATCAATACAATCGGCAGCAAGAATCAGTTTACTGAAGTCGGCGCAAAGGTCATTGCCGCAAAGGATGCCCTTGAGAACATCCGCGAGCAGTCAAAGAATGTTGAATAAGTTTTAGTTTTAAGTAGAGGTACATATGAAAATTTTGAAGGACGTACGTGTTGCGATTTCTGGTAAATCTGGTTGCGGTAATACAACCGTCAGCACTTTGCTTTCTGAAAAGCTTGGTGTAAAGCTGATCAATTTTACATTCCGCCAGCTTGCCGCTGAAAAGGGAATGACATTGGCAGAAGTTATTGAAAATGCAAAGACTGATGACAGCTATGACATCGCAGTAGATACAAGACAGGTAGAGATGGCCCGTGCTGAACCTTGTGTCCTTGGAAGCCGTCTTGCAGTATGGATGCTCAAGGAAGCTGATCTCAAGGTCTACCTTAGACTTGACGATGACATCCGCGCAAAGAGAATCTTCAACCGAGAGGGTGGTGATATCGAGCAGATCAAGAGCTTCACAGCCATGAGAGACAGCGAAGATAGCCGCCGCTATAAAAAGCTTTATGACATCGACAACAATGATTATGGTTTTGTTGACCTTGTCATCGATGCCACAGCAACTCCTGATGAAATTGTAGACAAAATCATCAGTGAACTTGCTGTACGTGGTTTTGTTGAAAAGTAATTCAATCCTTAGAAACTGATGTAGGATAGATCGTCCCAGTCAATGTCTTCAACGGAAGCTGCTGTTTTTGCCAACGGCAGCTTTTTGTTTTTACGGATGAAAAGGATGACCTCATCAAGATCCGTATAGATGTAGCCATGTCCCTTTGGCATTATGGTTTCTTCAACAATTTCAGTGTTCTTGAACCTGACAAGCTTCATTTCTTCCGGCAGATATACATGACGGCCTGTTGCGTTCTGCTCGTATACCGGTGCGATCATTATGCTGTCGCCTATTACAAGCTGATCCTCGCATCTTCTTGCGTCCTCATCCTTGTTCCATATGAATCCAAGTGGACTTGCGTACATCTTGCTGTTCTTGACGGAATCAACATATGTCTCATAGACATAAGGAAGCAGTCTGTATCTTAGATTGAGGATATCTCTGATTTTTTCCATAGCCTTGAACTGGTATGGTTCCTGTTCACGGGTTCCAAGGCAGCTATGGTTTCTGAAGAGAGGCAGGAAAATTCCAAGGGCATACCATCTGAGAAGAAGATCTTCTGTGGTATTGCTTCCAAAGCCTCCAAGGTCGGCTCCAGCATATATGAATCCACACATGTTCAGTGATGGAAGCATCTTAAGATTCAAAAGGATGTGGGACCACCATGATTTGTTGTCGCCCATCCATATACCGCTGTATCTATGCATTCCAATGTATGAGGCACGGGAGAAGAGAAGGAAATTTTCCTTGCCCTTTATTTCCACAAGTGATTCAGAAGCGGAACGTGTCATGTAATAGCCGTATAGATTATGTACGACATCATGTCTGATTCTTCCAACATCTGTTTCGTGATAGAAACTTCTGTAGTCTTCGATATTGTTTGCCATAAAGTTGACTGCATCCTTCATTGCAAAATTTGTATACAACCCAACGTTGGCATCTTTCAGCTGTGCAAGATTTTCAAATACTTCCTGCTTATGTTTTTCAGAATAGAAAAGGGCAGGCTCATTCATGTCGTTCCAGAATCCTTCTATTCCCATGTCTGTAAGAATCTTGTACTTGTCTCCAAACCATCTGCGTGCTTTTGGATTCAAAAAGTCAGGAAGAACACTGCGTCCAGGCCATACACCGACAATGAATTCCTTTCCGTCTTTGTCCTTGCAGAAATATCCGTTTTTCATTCCTTCTTCATAGACATCGTATCCTTCTTCTACCTTTACACCGGCATCGATAATAGGAATAACACGGATATTGTCTTCCTTGAGCTTTGATATGCAGTCTGCAAAATCTGAATAGCTTTCAGGATTCACTGTAAAATCCTTGAACCGTTCCATATAGTCAATGTCCAGATAGATCATGTCCAGAGGAATGTTGTTTTTTCTGTATCCTTCCTGGACTTTCTTAAGGTCTGCTTCGGAACCATATCCCCATCGTGACTGACCGATGCCAAAAGCCCATCTAGGTGGAATGTAGCTTTCACCAATCAAAGTGCGGAATTCAGATGTAATTTCCGCTGCGTTGTTTCCTTCGATTATATAGATTTCATAATCCTGGTTTTCTGGTGTGATTGTCAGCAAGTCTGGATCCGTATATCCAACATCAAAGGTTACACGGCCTGGAATGTCAAAGAAAACACCAAAGGTTTCTTTTCCGTCTACGATGAAAAAATTATGGGCACCGTAAAGGCTGTTTTTTTCCTCGCTGTGCTCAAATTCATCGGTACACCAGCTTGTATAGCTATGTCCGCGTTTGTTCATTCCGCGTACAGCTTCTCCAAGTCCCCAGACAATATCCTTTTTGTCCATGGTATAAGAATAGCTGCTGCCTTCGCTTTTAAGGTATGGCATTTTGTTTTTGCTTGCCTGAGGCTTACAAAGAACCGCTTCTGTATCAAATGGTTTTCCAAAAATGAATCTATTTATCATATCTACTCCCTTGATGACTAATATATGACAGCAATTTTTTCAGCCGGAATCTTTCCAATTATTGCGCCTTTTTTTACATTGAACTTGATTCCCCAGGCTTTGTCCTTGTAATTCCCATCGTCAAGTCTGGTCTTGAAGTCTATTTTTTTATCTTCATTGTTCATGTTGATGATCACCAGCCCCTTGTTTCCACGGCTTATGTAAAGCAATCCTTGTTCATCGTTAAGGAACATGTTGCTTTCATTTTTCATTTCCAGGCGGAATCTATTGAGGGCGCTGATTTCTTCATGAAAGTACTGATCGTTGCCTGCATCTCCGATTTTGCTTTCCCCAGGGAACTGTGTTCCTTCCTTTCCTTTGGGACGTGAGAAAAACAAGGGAGTTCCATCCCGTCTTGCTGCAATGACAGCCCATGCGGCACGGATTTCAAAGTCACTGAGTCCTGCTGATTCTCCCTTGTTTGCATAGGTGTCATGGCTTTCAACCCAGGTCACAAGGTTGGGACTTGCGCTGTTGTGCATGTCCACAAGGCCTTGGCCTTTCAACTTTCTGTTTTTTACGCAGCTTCTTAAAAGCTTACCGTAGTCGGAGGCTGTCACAGAAATAAATTTACCATAAGCATCCTCACGGCTGTTCTGATCCTGCAGAACTTCCCCATATACAAAAAGATCGTCATCGCTGGTCATGAGACTATAGAAATTATTTGGTAGATTTACATCATCCTGGGGATCATCAGGTAGTGCAATGTGCTTGGCACAATCTATTCTCCAACCATCGGCACCACAGTTTTTCAGGTCTTCAAGATATGCCCTAAAGTATTCCTGAAATCTGGGATTTTCTGTATTAATATCCGGTAATCCGCCAATATTTGAGTTTGTGAGGGAAGAACGTATTCCAGGTGTTTTTCCTTTGTGATAGAAGGCTTCGAGTCCGCCGCAATAGTCGCTCATCTCCTTTGAGACTTCATCAATCATAGGTGTTGTATGGTTTGGAACGATATCGACAATTACAGCGATTCCATTTTCATGGGCCGCCTTGCACATGCTTAAAAAATCACTTCTTGTACCAAGCTGATAGTTTCCGATTTTAAAATCCACAGGCTGGTAATGGTAGTACCATTTGCCATTGTTTTGGCTCATAAGTTCCATGCCGCCATTTTCTCCTACAAGGCATGTGTTGGCAGGACTTGTCTGTATTGCTGTATAACCGGCTTTCTTTATCTTTGGAATGTTTTCCTCTATGGTCTTGAATGACCAGCAAAAGCAGTGGAGTATTGTTCCGCCTTTTATGGATTCTTTTGTACCGGCAGACAATGGCAAGATTGAGGAAATGAATAGACTTATGATGAATACAAAAATCTTCATTGTTTAAAATTTAGTCCTGTGAAGTAGAAAAGTCAATAAAATTATAAAAATGATGCAATTCTGTGTATAAATGAATAAAAAGAGGTGAATATCATTTTAAAATATAAAAGCCTGAAACCACAAGGATTTCAGGCTTCAATGCAGGTAAAATCTACCTATTAGTATTTCTTGTCAGCGTATCCGATCCAGCCTTCGTTTTCGATGAGGGCCTTTTCGAAACCTTCAAGTTTGAATACATAGCTCTTTGAAAGGGAACCGGCGATAAGTTTTACCTTCCATGTTCCGTCTTCCTTCTGTTCAATCTTGCATTCTGTATCCTTGTCGGCAAATGTGTGGAACATGTCGTCGATGTCCTTTCTGTTCATGTCCAGGGCAAGGAGACCGCAGTTGTACATGTTCTGGCGGAAAATGCGTGCAAAGTTCTGTGCGATTACAACGTAGATTCCGTTTACTTCAAGTGCCCAAGGTGCATGTTCACGGCTTGAACCGCAACCGAAGTTTTCGCGGGTGATGATTACCTTCTTGCCGGCGATGTCGCGCTTTGGATTGAATCCGTCAAGCTTAAGGTCTTCAAGAAGATATGGCTGAAGAGCCTGTTTTGTATTTTCTGTAAGGTATTTTGCTGGAATGATTTCGTCAGTATTGATATCACTGCGATCCAAAAACAAAACCTGACCACCAAACTGTTTCATAAAAGTCCCCTTATTACATTTTGAAGTCTGTGCTTATGCCAGAACCTCTATATAATATAATTCAATTTTAGTAAAAATGTTACTGAAACAGATGAATTTTAACAAAAATTCATCTGCCACTTATTAACCCTTGTAAAGCTCAGAATTAACGATTGTACCTGCAATTGCTGTTGCTGCGGCTGTTGCTGGGCTCATAAGGTGAACCATTCCGCCTTTACCCATGCGTCCGTTGAAGTTGCGGTTTGTTGTAGAAGCGCAAACTTCACCTTCTGCAAGAACACCGTTGGA
>JAGHUO010000036.1 GCA_018064785.1 Candidatus Treponema equi | reverse complement strand
TCATCGATTTCACCGAGAAGAAAATTTTCAAGACCAAAAGTGTCCTTGTGACGGAAGAAGAACTTAAGACTCTTATCGAGGTGGGTGAGACGGAAGGGACTCTTGAACGTGATGAAAGGAAAATGCTGGAGCGTCTCTTTGAATTCTCTGATCTCAATGTTCATTCCATCATGCGCCATCGCTCACTGGTAAAATACATCAGCACTGAAAGTTCCCTGGACGAGGTCATAGCCCTTTTCCAGACAAGCGGATATTCTCGCATTCCGGTTTATGAAAATGATGTCGAGAACATTGTAGGTGTCCTTCATTTCAAGTCGGTTCTTTTTGCTTCTCCTTTGATCACCCAGAGCCATGACTTCATCAAGATTTGCATGCAGCCTGCGTCCTTTGTTCCGGAGACAATGAGCGCCATCGACCTGCTTAAAAAATTCAAGAAAGAAAGGATTAATTTTGCGGTCGCAGTAAATGAGTACGGCGGAATGGCTGGAATCGTAACCCTTGACGACATTCTTCGTGAGGTCTTTGGTCGTATCACCGATGAGCATGGTTCCGTGGAAGCCAGTCCTGAAAACAGGATTACCGTAGCCGGAACAAATGAATTCATAGTTCCCGGCGACATGAAGCTTGATGATCTTAACGATGTCCTGAACATAAACATCTCAAGCGATACCTTCGATACCCTTGGTGGCTGGCTTCTTGAACAGTTTGACGAACTGCCGCCTGTGGGAAGCGTGCATAAAAAAAGCGGCGTGCTCTACATCGTTGAAGACCAGAGCCAGCGCCGCATTCAGACAGTCAGAATAAAACTGTGATAAATGTCATTAACCTGTCATCGTGAATTTACTTCAGGATGTGTTCAGACTGTTCTAGCAATCTGGGCAATCATCTTTGCTGTGTTTTCGATTCCAAGGAGGGAGCTGTTCACGAGAAGATCGTAGTGGCTCTTGTTTCCCCATGTACGTTCAGTGAAAGTGTTGTAATGGTTTGCACGGCGCTTGTCGATGAGCTTCACTTCACGTTCCGCCGTTGCAGGATCAAGGCCGTTTTCTTCGATGGCACGCTTAACCTTGTCTTCAAGAGGTGCATAGATGAAGACCGTAAGGATGTCGTCCCTTGAGATTTCTTCGCAATGGCGGAGGACATAGTCGGAACAGCGGCCTACAAGTACACATGGACCTTTTTTTGCAAGGTCGATGATTGTATTTCTCTGTGCGTTGAATACCTGGTCTGCAAGAGGCACAGAAACTGCCTGAGGGCCAAGACCAAGACGGTTGGCTCCGGTTCCCGGTGTGGTGTAGCTGGAACCAAGAAGAAGTGTATAAAGCCATCCGCTCGAAAGGTTCTGCTCTGTGTTCTTTATGAATTCCGGTGAAAGGCCTGATTCCTTTGCCGCAAGGTCGATGATCTCGCTGTCGTAGAAATCAATGCCAAGTTCCTTTGCGACAAGCTTTCCGATGGCGTTTCCGCCTGCTCCGTATTCACGTCCGATTGTGATGAATTTTTTCATACTACTCCTCCTTTATAGGGTCTACCTTGAACAGTTTTGCAAGCTGTTTTCTTACGGCTTCCATGTCGCGAGGATAAGGAGCCTTGAATAACATACGTTCGTTAGTAACCGGATGGTTGATTTCAATTGAATAGGCATGCAAGGCAAGTCTGTTCAATAACGGTCGTTCGTCAAGCGGATCTCCGTTGTATTTGCGCTTGAAGTCGCTCAAAAGAACGGGATGCTGGTTTCCGCTGTACAATGGGTCACATACAATAGGAAAACCGGTAGTCTGCAGGTGTGCCCTGATCTGGTGGGTTCTTCCTGTATGTGGATGAGCGATGATCCATGCAAAGGGACCACAGTTGCCGGCAAGCTCAAAATCTGTCTTTGAAGGTTTGCCGAATCTTTTGTTTACCACTGTGCGGTGGCGGTCGTCTCCGTCAGGCTGCAATGGCAAAGTCACTGTAAGGTTGTCCCATGTAGGATGTCCGTTTACAAGGCAGTGGTAAGTTTTGTTTACTGTGCGCTCCTCAAACTGCTTTGAAAGAGCCTTGTGGGCTTCCGCATTCTTGGCGTATACAACAAGACCGCTTGTATCCTTGTCTATGCGGTGCACGGCAAAAAGTCTTCCGAATTCCTTTTCTGCCACCACATCAAGGCGTGGTGCGTCTGGATCGTATCTGTCAGCCGCAATGAGAAGGCCGCTTCTCTTGTTGAAAACGACGATGTCGTCGTCACTGTAAATCACACTGTAGTCACTGTTCTGTTTCATTCTTCTATTTTAATGGGAATTGTCTTTTCTGTCATTAA
>JAGHUO010000056.1 GCA_018064785.1 Candidatus Treponema equi | reverse complement strand
TCAAAAATACCCATAGTTTTGTAATTATATAGAAAAAAAACACTTGTAACAATGACATCAAGATTTGCAAAAAGCCCGGATTATGTATAGATTATATCCATGGCAGACAGGAACAGACAGACACCGGCAATCATAATTTCTCTGCGGGAACAGGGAGAACAGAACCGTATTGTCACTGTCCTTACACCTGACCAGGGAATCATTAACTGTGTGTTATATGGAGGCCCTAAAAGCCGCCTTAGATCCCTTGTACAGCCATTCAACAGCGGAACTTTGTATCTCTACACCGACAATATAAAACATTCTGTTAAAATCAGTGATTTTGACCCTAAGAAAATCCACCTGTCCCTTAGGGAAAACCTGTTCAAATCATGGGCCGCATCCCTTGGAGCTGAAATTATCCTTAAAACCAAGTGCGCCGGAGATCCCCAGAACACATTCGTACTTTTTTCTGCCCTTCTGGACGGAATAGAAACGGTAAATGAAGAAGAATCTCGTCTTGGAATGCTTAGATTCCTGTGGAGATACCTGGGGCTTCTTGGAGTTCAGCCTGATGTCCGTGAATGTGCTTCATGCGGAACATCCCTGCTGGCAAAGGAACGGGAGCCTTCCTATATTGAAAGCCAGGCTGGTTTTGTCTGCAGCGACTGCATTCCCTACAGCAATGAAAAAATCCGCTACGAGGCAAACCTTTTTAAGATAGACATCCATGCAGCCACATACCTTGCCGCCATCAACGAACTTTCACCGGGCAAAGTAAGGGAACTGCTGCTTCCTGCCGATTCCGCCTTTAAAATGAAAAGACTTCTCTACCACCTCATCGAAAAAGCATCCATGACAAAGCTTGATACCCTTGAAAGTGGAGCCGGAATATTATAGCCCCCTAAAAATCAAAAAGTCTCTTTTGTATTTTGTCCATATATATAGTATAATGATGGCATTGATTTTGTATAAATTTAGTATTCATATATAAGGTAAAAATTTGAACTGGAACAAAACTAATATACTCAAGGCCGATGTGGAATCCATACAGCAGAAATACAATGTGGACGCCATTACGGCAAGCATTCTTCTTAGACGCGGAATTACAAAAGGCCGCGACATTTTTTATTTTCTTGAGGATGACCTAAGATATCAGCACAATCCTTTCCTTTTCAATGGAATGGAGGATGCTGTTGATCGCATTCTTGCGGCTGCGGAAAAAGATGAAAACGGCAACAGCGAAAAGGTATTGATTTTTGGTGACCGCGATGTGGATGGTGTCACAGCCACAACCGTCCTATACGACTGCCTTGTAAGCATGGGCGTCGACGTGCAGTTCCGTGTACCCCAGGGTGATGATGCCTACGGACTTTCAATTGAAGCCATCGATGAGTTTGCAGCCCAGTATGGTTCCCTCATAATCACTGTGGACTGCGGAATCGCCAATGTTGCTGAGGTTGCCTATGCCGCCGACAAGGGAATCGACGTAATCGTGACAGACCACCACAATCCTCAGGAAGAAATTCCGTCTCCCGCCATAATCCTGGACGCAAAGACAGAAGGCAGCGGTTATCCATTCCAGGATATTTCTGGATGTGCCCTTACATACAAACTTGCTTCCTCCCTGAGATTCACTAAAAGCAGATGGTACAAGACTGACGTTACACTTCTCAACGCACGCACTGAAGATGATTCCATAATCATCGAGTGCATAAAGGTACGCAACCTTGTTCCTGTCAGCAGGCTTACAGAGACTGTGGTTCCTGGAGAAAAATCAATACAGGACACAAAGCTTCCTAAGTATCTTCAGGGACAGCTCATAATCTGCTGGGATAGCCAGGCGACTTCTATCCTTCTAAAGCAGGCCTTTGGTTCCGGAGCGGAATTCAACATCCTTGGCATGCAGGAAGAAACCTCCCGCCTTTTCCCTTCTCTGAGGGACGCAAGTCTTGAGAAAATCAAGACCATGTCCAAGATAGCAAAATACGGCGACCACCAGCCTACTGAGATCGGCGGTTTCTACAACATCTACGTGACCTACGTACAGCAGAGCCTTAAGAAAGAAAACCCTGCCTTTGTTTCCGCAGAGGAAAAAGAACTTCAGCTGGTAGCCCTTGCCGCCATCGCGGACATAATGCCCCTTGTTGATGAAAACAGGATATTCGTCCGCAAAGGCCTTGAGTACATGAACGCAGGCCGTGTCAGGAAAGGTCTCATAGAACTTCTTTCCCAGCTTGAACTTCTTGGTAAAAGAATCACTTCAAAGGACATAGGCTGGTCAATCGATCCTAAGCTCAACGCAGCGGGACGTCTTGGACAGGCAGGAATCGCGGCGGATCTTTTTACATCGGAGGATCCTGCATACCGTGAACAGACAGCAAAGCAGATTCTTGAGCTCAACAACCAGAGAAAGAATCTTACCCTTGAGGCGGAACAGCTTACCCACCAGCAGGCGGAAGATTCAATCGCAAATTACAACGGAAAGCTTTGCGTAGTATATGACGAGCAGATATACAAGGGAGTTTCCGGAATTCTCGCGGCAAGATACGTGGAACAGTTTGGCATACCTTCCATCGTCATGTCTGCTGTAGGAGACAAAATAGTCGGTTCCATGAGAAGCTGCAGAGGTTACGATGTCACTGATTTCCTTGAAAGCATGAAGGACATTTTTGTAAGCCACGGCGGCCATAACTTTGCTGCGGGATTTACCATCGAAAAAGGCGACCTTGAAAAATTCCTTGGTCTTCTTAAGGAAAAATCACAATTCATTTCCCTTGCATCGGAAGAAGAATGTGGCCAGAAAATCGATGCAGAAGTTCCTGCGGAATACATGACACCTGACCTTATTAAAATCGTCGACCAGTTTGAACCTTACGGAAATGAAAATGAAAACATACTTTTCATGTCCCGCAACCTTCCTATAATTTCCGCCACCATAGTCGGAAAAACGGAACGCACCCATCTCAAGCTGAATCTTGACTGCGGAAAGACAAAATGGCCGGCTCTCTTCTGGGGTGCAGGAGACATGCTTCATAATGAAATTGAAGTTGGCGACAGGATAGACATACTTTTCGCAGTCGAAAGAAACGTATTCAACGGAAATGAAACATTGCAACTTAACATAAAGGATTTGAGGAAAAGCATATGAAAAAGATATCATTACTTGCCATGGCGGCAGCACTTTTTTTGATTCATCCGGCAGCGGCATCAAGCACCAGGCAGGCCGTGTTCAATGGAGAGGAATACAACCTTAATGTTTCCTACAATGAAAAAGCTTTTCCAGGAGACGCTGTCTTTGTAAGGATGAAGGTGACAAAGGCAAAGGCATCCAAGACTGATGTGTCGGCAGCACAGGCAATGCTTGAACTTTATGTTGAAGGGAAAAGCTCAAGGACTGCCGATTTCTATTCAATCACAAAAGCTACAAAGACATCCAAGACCATGCTTGCAGGCGTTCCACTTTCCTCATGGTGGACGGATGAGACAAAATGCAGCCTTAAGGTCACATACACCATCAACGGAACCACAAAAGAGTTCGACCTTCCATTCCGCCTGGAGAAAAAAGAATTCGTATCAGAGACACTTGAGCTTGATGATTCCAACACCGCAATAAAGACAGACACAAGCACAAAAAGAATGGAACAGATAAAGAAGCTCAACGGAATACTTGAGAACATAGAGCCTTCCCACGTCTATTCCACAAAAGCTTTCAGACCACCGGTGGAAGCAACAAGACGCACATCCTTTTTTGCCGACAGAAGGGTCTATCAGTACACCACAGGAAAATCATCCACAAGCCTTCATCTTGGAATCGACTATGGTGTACCTACAGGAACAGAGGTTCGTGCGCCAGGAGAAGGAAAGGTCGTCATGGCGGAAAACAGAGTATCCACAGGCTGGAGCGTCTGCATAGAGCATCTTCCAGGTCTCTACAGCCTCTACTACCACATGGATGGACTTAAGGTCAAGGAAGGAGACATGGTCAAAGCCGGAACCCTCATAGGCCTCTCGGGTGCCACGGGTCTTGCTACAGGCCCTCACCTTCACTGGGAAGTCCGCCTGAACTTTGAGGCCGTAAGCCCTGATTTCTTTACCGAGAATTTCGCCATGGAGCCTGAAACCAACTGATTGCATTTTTTTACAATCAGGTGTTTATAAAACATCTTATTATCAGTATAATTTTGTATCATTTTTTCATAAATGAAGGAGTTAACTATGAAAAAAATCGCATTGGCATTTGCAGCAGCCGCAATGGCATTTGCACTTACTGGATGTGGTGGATCAAAGACAGCCACAGTCAAGATCGGTATCTATGAACCAGCTTCTGGAGACAACGGAGCAGGCGGAAAGCAGGAAACACTCGGTGCTATCTATGCAAACGAAAAGATTCCTACAGTTACAATCGCAGGAAAGGAATACAAGGTAGAACTTGTACGCGTAGACAACGAATCATCAAACGACAAGGCTGTTACAGCAGCTTCAGAACTTGTATCAAAGGGCGTTTCAATCGTTCTCGGTTCATACGGTTCAGGTGTTTCAATCGCAGCAAGCGACACATTCCTTGCAGCAGGAATTCCAGCTATCGGTATCACATGTACAAACCCACAGGTTACACTTGGCAACGACCACTACTTCCGCATCTGCTTCCTCGATCCATTCCAGGGAACAGTTCTCGCATCCCTCGCACACGAAAAGTTCAACGCAAAGAAAGCTTATGTTCTTGCAAAGCTTGGAGATGACTACTCTGTAGGTCTTGCAAACTACTTCATCGAAGGCTTCAAGAAGCTTGGTGGCGAAGTTGTATATGAAACATTCCCAGAAGGAACAAGCGACTTTGCAGCATACGTAACAAACGCAAAGAACATGGGTGCTGACGTATTCTGTTCACCAGTTTCAACAGAAGCTGCAGCCCTCATCATTGAACAGGCAAACACACAGAAGCTTGGCATGCCAATCCTTGCTGGCGATACATGGGACTCTAACGTTATCCTCAACGCAGCAAAGGGAACAACCGTTGACATCAACGTAACAACATTCTTCGCAGAAGGTTCAACAGACGCAAAGGTTGCTGACTTCGTAAAGGACTTCCGCTCATGGATCAACTCTAAGAGCGAATACCTTACAGACAATGGTGGAAACGACATCGTTGCTGCAAATCCAGTAATGGCATACGACGCATACAATGTTGCTCTTGAAGCTATCAAGGCTGCTGGTTCAACAAAGGGCGAAGACATCATGAAGGCTCTCCCAGGAATCAGCTACACTGGTATCACAGGACTCATCGAATTCGATTCAACAGGTGACGCAAAGCGTGACGGTGCTTACATCAAGCACGCAAACAACAGCGATGCATCATGGGAATTCGTTGCTATCCAGAAGATCAACTAATTCAGTAAAAATCAGCCCGCGAGGGCTGATTTTTGTTATCAACAATCACTTAAAGACTTGAATGATTATTGATAATAAAAATCATCAGACGGAGTATTGAAATGAATTTCTTCAACACAAATCTGCCTTATATCCTTGCGGGTATTTCCACCGGTGGACAGTATGCCCTCATCGCCATAGGTTACACTATGGTCTACGGTATCCTGCGCCTTATCAACTTTGCCCATGGTGATGTATTCATGGCATCGGGACTTATCATGGTCTACATGTATACCTGCATGCCTCTCTACATTTCCATTCCTTTCACGATCATCATAACAGCACTCCTTGGATTCGCCATTGAGCGCACAGCATACAAGCCGCTGAGAAAGGCACCTCGCATGTCCATCATGATCTCGGCTATCGGTATGTCATATCTTTTGCAGAACATCGCCCTCTACATTACCGGAGGACTTACAAAATACTATCCACCTATTCCATGGATCTCTGACCCGGTACAGATTGCTTCAGCCATGACAAAGCGTGTTACAATCATCACGCCTTTCCTCACTGTAATTCTTGTATTAGCACTTGTAATGCTCATCAAGCACACAAAGATCGGTATGGCCATGCGTGCTGTATCAAAGGATTTTGAAACATCAAACCTTATGGGAATCCGCATCAACAGAGTCATCAGCACGACATTTGTCATTGGTTCAATCCTTGCTGCGGTAGGTTCACTGCTCTTCTTCTCCAACTACACTGGGGTCACTCCTACAGCAGGCGGAATGCCAGGACTCAAGGCTTTCGTCGCCGCAGTCTTTGGCGGAATCGGCTCAATTCCTGGCGCAGTTATCGGAGCTTTCATAATCGGTATCTGTGAAAACATCATTAAGGGACTTGGCTGGACAACATTCAGCGATGCCTTTACTTTTGTTCTTCTCATAATCGTCTTGATGTTCATGCCGACCGGTATTTTTGGTGAAAAGCAGACAGATAAAGTTTGATTCCACAAATCAGATAGTTATTCATAACATATCACGGGGGATATTTTGATCAACATAAACAAAAACAGAAATACAATCATAAGCTTTGGCCTTCTTGCCTTGCTTTTTGTCATAATTGCAGTTCTTGAACAGGTGCTTCCAAGAACATCTATGCTTTTCACTGTACTCAAGAAAGGTGCCATTTATGCTCTCGTAGCCGTCAGCATGAACCTCCTCAACGGATTCACAGGATTGTTCTCTCTTGGACAGGCTGGTTTCATGCTCCTTGGTGCCTACACCTATGCAATCTTCACTATTCCTGTGGCATCACGCGCCCAGGTTTACCAGTATTTTGACGGTGGACTCATCCAGTTTACAATTCCGCTTTTTGCCGCAATGGTTCTTGCAGGTCTTGTAGCCGCATTCATCGCTTTCCTTATCGGGCTTCCTGTTCTGCGCCTCAAGTCTGACTATCTTGCCATCGCGACACTTGGATTTGCGGAAATCATCCGTGCACTTTTCCAGTGGGACAAGATTGGAATGATCACAAATGGATCAAACCTTCTCCGCCGCTATCCTGTGTTCCGTTCAACACTCTTCCCTTTTGCTGTTGTAACCGTGTGCATAGCCATGATTGTTCTTCTCATAAACTCAACTTACGGCCGTGCATTCAAAGCTATCCGTGACGATGAAATCGCAGCGGAAGCCATGGGAATCAACCTTGCACACCACAAGAGAATGGCATTCGTTATCAGTTCCTTCTTTGCTGGAATTTCGGGAGCCCTTCTTGCCATGTTCCAGACAACAATCCAGGCAAACCAGTTCAAGTCTGCCATGACCTACGAAATCCTTCTCATCGTCGTAATCGGCGGCATGGGATCAGTGACGGGAAGCTGCATTTCAAGTTTCCTGTTCATCGCATGTTCAGAATGGTGGCTCCGCTTCCTTGACAACTCCAATGTTTTCGTTGGTGGACTTCACCTTGGATTCATGAAGCCAGGTTTCCGCAAGGTTGTATTCAGCGTGATCATCATGGCAATCGTTCTTTTCTACCAGAGAGGTATCATGGGTGAAAAAGAATTCAGCATCGCCGGAATCATGAGATTCTTCAAGAAAATCGGGAAAAAGAAAAACACGACCGCAGAACAGGTTCAGGCAGGAGAATAGAAAATGGCAGAAAACGTACTTAAAATGGAAAACGTCACCATGCAGTTTGGTGGTGTCGTGGCAGTCAACAATCTTTCTCTTGAAGTAAACAAAAACGAAATAGTATCCCTTATTGGTCCTAACGGAGCCGGAAAGACAACAGCATTCAATGTTGTCACAGGAGTTTATGCTCCTACAAACGGAGCAGTATTTTTCAATGGTGAGAAGATCATTGAAAACCATCCACAGGGAAAGATGAAAAAACTTTACGCAGGTCTCAACGACGGACTTTACAAAGGACATCTTGAACCTACACCTGACAACATCACAAAACTCGGCATAGCACGTACATTCCAGAACATCCGCCTCTGGAAGAGCCAGAGTGTATTCGACAATGTCCTTATCGCAAAGCACTGCCGCAGGACAAGCAATGTCTTCACCGCCACATTCCGTCTGAACGCAAAAGAGGAAAAGGCTCAGCATCAGGAAACAGAGGAACTCCTCAACATTCTTGGACTTTACGACGTAAGAAATGAAAAATGTACATCACTTCCATACGGACTTCAGCGTCGTCTTGAGATTGCCCGTGCCCTTGCTACAAATCCATCCCTTCTTTTGCTTGATGAACCTGCAGCAGGAATGAACCCACAGGAAACACAGGATCTTACGGACTTCATCTATAAAATCCGTGATGATTTCAAGCTTACAGTTTTCATGATTGAGCATCACATGGATCTTGTAATGAACATTTCTGACAGAATCTATGTCCTTAACTTTGGCGCCCTTATCTCAAAGGGAACACCAGAAGAAGTACAGAATGATCCTGTAGTTATTTCCGCTTATCTTGGCGAAGAAAAAGTATCATAAGAGGAACAGACCATGCTTAAAATAAAAAACCTTAACGTATCTTACGGCGGAATCAAGGCACTTCAGGATGTAAGCCTTGAAGTACCAGAAGGAAAAATCGTAACACTCATCGGAGCAAACGGTGCAGGAAAATCAACACTCCTCAAATCAATCGCAGGTATTGTTTCTCCGGATTCGGGTGAAATCGATTTTCTAGGAAACAATATTGTAGGAAACAAGGTATACAAGACCGTATCAGAAGGAATCGCCCTTGTTCCTGAAGGACGCAAGGTTTTCACAGACCTTACAGTAGCAGAAAACCTTAAGATCGGCGCATACCTTAGAAACGACAAAAAGGAAATCGAAAAGGATATTGAGTGGGTATATACCCTCTTTCCACGCCTGAAGGAAAGAAACTGGCAGTATGCCGGAACACTTTCTGGCGGTGAACAGCAGATGCTTGCCGTTGGCCGTGCGCTTATGAGCCGTCCTAAGCTGATGATGATGGATGAACCATCTCTTGGTCTTGCACCTCTTGTCGTTCAGGACATCTTCTCAATCATCAAAGAAGTAAGCAAGACTGGAGTCACTATCCTTCTTATCGAACAGAATGCAAACATGGCATTGAAAACCGCTGATCTTGGATATGTTCTTGAAACAGGAAAAATCGTACTTTCTGGCAGCGGCAAGGAACTCCTTGAAAACGAAAGCGTCAAGGAAGCTTACCTTGGAAAGAAAAAGAAATAAGGAATCTTATGAACTTCCCCAAACCGGGGAAGTTTTTTTTTATTTCAGCAAAGCAAGGAATTCTTCTTCGTTGACGATCGGAATACCAAGTTCCGCAGCCTTTTTGTTTTTTGAAGAACCGCTTGATACATCATTGGTCACAAGATAGCTCAATCCCTTGACCACTGAAGATTTCACCGAGCCACCTTTTTCTTTCACAAGATTCTGGGCATCGGCGCGCTTCATTGTCTTCAGCTCACCTGTAAAGCAGAATGATAGACCAGCAAGACTTCCGGTGTTTTCTCCCTGGACAAGGTTGATGGTTCCGTCTTTTACAAGAGCAAGCATTTCATCCTTGTTTTCATTTATTCCGCTTACAAAGGTATGGGCAAGGATTTCTGCAAAACGATAGACACCAGCGATTTCAACCTCTGTAGCGTTGACCATTCTGTCCAGAGTTGAATATCCTTCACCCATCAATGTCTCTACAACAGTCTCACCTATTCCCTCGATATCAAATCCCGCAATGAATTTAGAAAGACTGACCTTTCTGTGGGCCTGAATTGAAGCGTATACTTTTTCTGCACCAAGAGACTTTTTACCGGCCTCAAGGCTTTCTGTATCAAGAAAGTAAGGAGCAAGATCTTCCACGGTAAGCCTGTAGATATCAGAAATTGACCTGACCTTTTTTGTATTGAACAACTGAGTCACAAGAGTTTCTCCCAGATCACGGATGTCAACTACAGAAACCCATTTTAAAAGCTGGTGAAGAACTTTCTTGTCGCAGTTTTTGTTTGGGCAGTAAAGTCGGGTTCCTTCATTTACAAGATCGCTTCCACAAGTAGAGCAACGGCAAGGTATTTCAATGTCCTTTGTTTCCTCATCTGAAAGACCATGGACGACACTTATGATCTTAGGGATTATTTCACCACGCTTAACGACAACAACATGGCTGCCGATCTTAAGGTTCAGGGAATCAATGAGATTTGTGTTGACCAGGGATGCACGTTTTACAGTAGTGCCATTGAGTTCAACCGGATCAAAGACAGCCACAGGAGTGTAAGTGGCACCGGTTTCGCCCCATTCAACCTGGCGAAGAACAGAAACTGCTTCCTCAAGGCTGAATTTAAAGGCTATCTGTCTTTCTGGTCTGTCACGGCTAGCATCTTCGTGGTTTACTGCACGTTCCTTGATGACAAGGCCGTCGATGTCATAATCCAAAGACTTTCTGGTCTCCATGACCTGCTCACGATAGGCAATGACTTCTTGCGCACTGTTCACGATCTTAAGAGGAACAGTCTCAAATCCGGATGCCTTAAGAAACTGAAGTTTTCCTTCCTCATCCTTAAAAGGCTGCCCTCCCTCTGTAGCCCATACATCATAGACAATAAGCACAAGGTTTTCGCTGCCTTCACCGTCCTTGCGTTTCATGAGACCGTTGGCTGCATTACGGCAGTTGGCTTTATCGGAATAAAGGGACTTATGTACCTGATGGGTCATGATGACTTCACCACGGATTCCGCCTGTAAAGTCACAGGAAAGTTTCTGGACAACACCTTTCATTTTTACGGCATTGTCTGTTATGACATCACCTATCTCACCGTCACCACGGGTAACGGCACGTAAAAGTTTTCCTGATTTGTACTGAAGTTCAAGACTGGCACCGTCAAGTTTGTATTCTACAAGATATTCCCCATAGGAATGCTTTACGGACCATTCAAGGAATTCCTCGGGACTGGCGGCCTTTTCCTGGCTGCCCATAGGCATGACATGAGGAGCCTTGTCAAAATTACCGCTGTCGGCTCCGACTTTATGCAATATAGGATTGGAAGGGTCCAGTGATTTCAATTCATCCCAAAGCTTGTCAAACTCAGCATCGGAAATCTCACCTTCATCGTTGTAGTAGGATTTCTGATATCTTATGATAAGTTTTTCAAGCTCCGAGATTCTTTTTACAGATGAGTTTTTAAGATCCTCGCTGCTTTTTTTTGCGGCAGCATCGATGTCAAACAAGTCCATGTCCCCTCCCATACACCTGCTATTCTTCTTTTTTCACGAAGTAAAGTTCGTATATGTCACGTCCTGCATCAAGGCCTTTCTGCTCAAACTTTGTACGAGGCCTCCATTCCTGATGAGGAGCATAGCCGTCATACTTGTTCTCAAGGCCTTCTGTAAGCTTAAGTTCCTCAAGGGCGCTTTCCGCATATTCCTGCCAGTCGGTGGCAAAATAAAGATATCCACCTGGAGCAAGTTTCTTTGCAAGGAGTTCCGTACGTGGACGCTGGAGCATTCTTCTCTTATGATGCTTTTTCTTTGGCCAAGGATCAGGGAAGAAAATATGGAATCCTGCAAGAGAATTGTCTGGTATCATTGTCTCAAGGATTTCCAGCGCATCGTGATCTATGATGTAAAGATTCTTCAGGTTCTTGTTTTTGATTTCTCCAAGAAGACGGCCTACACCAGGAACATGTACCTCACTTCCGATGTAGTTTGTCTCCGGATTGTTTTCAGCGATAATGGAAGTCGCATGCCCCATACCAAAGCCGATCTCCATTATGACTGGATTCGTATTGTTGAAAATTTCCGTATAGTTAAGTGTCTTGTGCTCAAAAGGTATGCACCATACATGATGGAGTTCATCATAGCTACGGCGTTCGCTGCCGGTCATTCTGCCTGCACGAATTACAAAAGTCTTGATTGGTCTTCTAAAAATTCCGCCTTCCGATTGGGACGGATAAGGTGAATCTGCGGCTGTCATTTCTTCCTGATTGTTACTGTCGGGCATTAATTTTCCTCACTATTAGTTTCTTCTATATTTTTTTCTTCTGTCTTCTTTGTAAAATCCTCATTGCCAAGTTCTTCAACAGGCATAAGGCAATATATGGAATCTCTGCTCAGTGAATAGCAGACTCTTTTGCTCCAGGCATTCTTGAATTCAGCGAATATATCCTTGTTGGTCTCCCATGCAGGATTATCTTCACCAAAATAAAGCAGAACATCCTCGTTGGAATAAATCGCAAGACGTTTCTCAAACGGAATCTTCAACCCTAGAGGGAACTCACTGGCCTTAAGCTCATCAAGGCCATCAGGATATTTCAAAGTAAAGCTTGTATCACATTCGTTTTCAGCCTTGTCCTCATAGGTGACATTATATCTTCCTTTAGGGAAGCATCCTTTTCCTACAGGAACAAAGGTAGAACATCCAGCCCACTTTCCTCCGGCCCCAGAAACTCTTCTAAGGTCTGCTGAACCGCAATGCCATTCAAGTCCGCTTTCTTCATTCAAAATCTTCATGGAGGCACCACGGCTGACATCACTTACCATCACAAGATAGACCGACATTCTGATTTCAGGGGCAGATTCCATATCCTTGTAATCAAAAACCAGCTTATGGTCAACCGTTGAAACTTCTGGATTGTCGTCAGAACATGATATGAAAATCAATGAAAGAATGAGAAACAGTGAAACTCTGATCTTGGGAAAACTGCTCATTCTTTAGAAATTGAATTTAAGATTGATGATAGTAAGGTCACTGGTAGAAGACTGGTTAACAAGAGACTCAAACTTGATGTTGACTTTCTTACATGCATCTTCAAGATATGAAAGGTAATAAAGACCAAGGTCTGTACCTTCCTGACCTTCTGGCATCTGTCGATAGAAGTCAATAAGAGATTTCTTCTTATTGCTTGAAGACATTTTGCTTTCGATGTTTTCCTTCACTTCCTGGAACTCATCATCCTTGTTGAAAAGCGTGATCTGCAGAAGGCCCTGCTTACCGATGGACATTGATCCACCACCAAGAGTCCATGAAATGAATACCAGTTCATGTTTGCGCTGAAGTTCCTTGACGATTTCAGCACGGATCTTAGGATCAAAAATAAGTGTATCGGCGTTATCGATTCCCTGATAGAGATACTTTGCAGCCTTCTTTACGTTGTTGTTTTCATTGTTGAGGGCAAGCTCCATGACCATTACGGAAATATATTCCGCAACCTTTGACTTTGTCATATAGTTTGCAAGCTGCTGTCTCAAGATCGAAAGAATTTCCGTAAAGCCATCTTCCTTGTAGAACTTTATGATGATGTACCAGTTCATGAGGCTGAGACGGTTAAGGAACTTTTCTGTCATAAGAAGGAAGACGTTTTTTTCCTCCGGTGAATATTCAGCATTGGACATGATGCTTTTCCAGACAGGATCAAGAATTGTTTTTCTTGCGGCCTGGATTGTGGCATCCTTCATTGCAAGTGTTGCCCTAAGCTGTTTTTCAGGAATCTGAGTCTTTTCATCGATAAGAGCACTAGGATGTGAACGGTTGTAGAGACGAACACATTCACACTGGATTATCTGACCGTAGATTTCACGGTCAAACTGCTTGTAAAGAATGGAAAAAACAATAAGCTTGGAAAGGTCCATTACTTCCTGACGATGGGAAACAAATTCCGGCATGGAAATTTCCATCTTTGAGATGTAATCAAGAAGAATCATGTTCTGCAATGAACCAGGGGAGAAATGTTCCATGCTGACGCCATGTGCCGAACGGTTGTCAGCCAGCTTAAGGTTCAGGAGCTGCTTCTTATGACTGAGAAAATGTGAAGTTCCTTCTTCAGTGAGAATGACTTTGAGCGGCAAATCCAATATGAATTTCTTTTTTTCAGCGCACATTTACAGAAAAGCTCCTTCCGAGTTTAAAACTATTCCACCCTATAGCGTTAAATTATACATCATCCTTGAATTTATGTAAACAAGATACTATAAAAAGAAACTTTATTGTATAAAGGTGAAAATAATTACAATATCATGGAAGTAAAATCATGCTGTTTGAATTTTTACAGCCAATACAGTAAAATTACCTATATGAAAAGCAGGTTGCGAACACTTTTTTTTCTCCTTACAAGCCTTTATGCCTGCGTTTTCCACGTATATGCCAGCAAGGCCATATCTCCATATACAAAGGCCACTAATACTGAAAATTATCTTAAAGAAAAGGGATATGATTTTCAAAAAATACCAGTAGTTTCCGAATTCATAGGAAAATTTCCGTCAAACATAACCATAGATATTCCGTCTGTATCCACTTCTAAAGAAAGACATGATTCAGATACCATAGACCGTGTAATCTTTGCATTTACCCAGGATTTTTTCCTTGAGGATCCGGAATTCATTGAATCCTTCATAGAAACCACAAAGGAAAATGAACTCCCCTACGACTGCACCATCCTTCTGTCCACCGACAGTGAAACTACAAACCTGGATGTTCCAGGAGACAATCTGAACGGAACGGATTACTATGCGGAACGTCTTTATGAATCGGACACTACATGCGCATTCATAATCCACGATGATTCCTACAGTTCCCCTCAGATCAATTCAGCGGCGGCAGGTGTTATGTCACCAATGTGGATCGTCCGTTCCGCCGAGTACGCATTCCATGCAAACCAAAAAACCATCGCAGTACAGAACGGTCTTCTTTACGGACATCTTGGCGGTATATTCAAGGAAGACAAAAGGCTTGCTTCCTTCAAGCGCAACGATATAACAAGCTGCGCCATTCCTTTAGGACATACAAAAACAGATCTTGCGATCCTGTCAACATTGCAGAAGGACATATCAAACACAAGGATCCAGGGCGGAAACATCCACTACAACAACATCACATCAGGACGATTTTCCATCTGGCTGAACGAATCCCTGCTTACAGTCATATATCTGTCTTTCGCGGTGCTGGTCCTCATTTCCCTATGCTTCTCATCATTCAAAAGCAACGCAAAAAACGAAGCCATCTTGAAGGACCTTTCAAGAACATGGTTCTTCACGCCTGCATATCTACTTTTGACAGCCCTTGCCCTTTGGATTTTCCAGGGAATTTTCAGCGGAACAAAAATCAACCCACTGGTACACTTTTCACTCAAAACACTTTTCTGTATTGTCCTTCTTTTCTCCATAGCGTTCATACAGAAGTTCTATAGGTTCAGGATATCACTGTCTTCCATTTCTTTCATAACCATAATTGTAAGCGCGCTGAACATCTTCATTTTTACTTTCCTGGATCTTTCACTGATGTTTGTCTTCATCATTGAATACATAATAGTCTACCTTTCACGAAGGACAAGCAACAAATACATCGCACTGGCGACACTGGTATTCATGACAATGCCTCTTATCCAGCCGTCAGTCAGTCTTTACATAAACACAAACCATGACAAGCTCGTATCTATTTTCACAACAGGTTTTGCAGGAAACATCCTCTATGCTTTCGTCATCATGCCTTTCGTGTTCCAATGGAGCCGATGTACACTTCTCATGAATCTTAAGGATGAAATGTCCGCAGGCAATAAAACAAAAGCCTTGGTATCCGGAATAATAATTTCATGTCTGGCAGCATCATTGATATTTTTTGTTTTTGCAGGCGGAACAAAAACAATCGCCTCGCGTTTCGACAGCGAAAAACAGCCAGTGGCCATTGAAGTCACAGAAACAACGGAACCTCTTGTAAAAATAAAATATTCCACATCGGACAACTTTGACCTCATTACCCATAAGCTGGAAATATCATCAACGTCGGAAAGAGAGATCCTCAGATGCAACCTTACCCTATCCAGCGAAATGTCAACACCAGTTTACGAATGCAACTACAACTACTCCATGAAATCGGCTAAAGAGGCGGTCGTAGAAATTCCAGACGGCTTTGACGGAGACCTTACAGTCATGTTCAGCAGTGACTACGGAACACCAGTCCATGCAGTCCTTGAATTCTACATCATGGCTGATGACACCCACGCCCTTCGCGAAACAAGAGAAATCGACCTTACAGGAAAACTTTCAGATGGAAAAGCAATTTGAAAAAGTATTCCTTCACGTGGACCTGGACGCTTTTTTTGCTTCCGTAGAACAGCATGACCATCCGGAATACAAAGGTAAACCTGTCATTGTGGGAGGACTTCCTGGAGACAGAAGATCAGTAGTCTCAACAGCATCCTATGAAGCACGCAAGTATGGAGTACATTCCGCCATGCCCACCTTCAAGGCTGTAAAACTTTGTCCCAACGGCATCTATCTTAGGGGAAACTATCAACGCTACTCACAGGTATCAGCCCAGATCATGGCTATCTTTGGAGACTTTTCACCGACCGTCATTCAGATGTCCATAGACGAAGCCTTCATAGACATAACAGGAACAGAACATCTTTTTGGACCTCCCGTTGAGGCAGCAAAAAAAATCAAGGAACGCGTAAAAGAGGAAACCGGTCTTACTGTCAGCGTCGGAATAGCCAGCACCATGTACATCGCAAAAATCGCATCAGGATATAGGAAACCAGACGGAATAACCTACGTGCCTAAAGGGAAAGAAACGGAGTTCATGCTGTCGCTGCCACTTGATAAAGTCTGGGGTGCCGGTTCAAAGACACAGGAACGAATGGAAGCCTGTGGAATAAAAACAGTTAAAGATATCTACTCAAAATCAAAGGCGCTGCTGGTAACTCTTTTTGGCGATGCCACTGGACAGTTCCTTTACAATGCAGTGAGAGGCAACGAAGACATGGTCTTTGGAGAAGACGCCAAAAGCCATTCACTGAGCGCAGAAACAACATTCGTATATGATCTTACAGATCTTTACGTCATAGAAACAGCCATAATGGATCTTGCAAACCAGCTCATATGGAGAATGCATAAAGAAAACGTCAGGGCAAGAACAGTCGGCCTTAAAATCAGATATGAGGATTTCAAGACGGTCTCCATCCAGGAAACATCTGACAACCCAATAGCAAATGCTGACGATCTCTTTGAAAGATACAGAAGACTCTTCAACAGAAAATATGAAAAAGGAAAAGGAATAAGACTGCTTGGTGTGACAGTTCAGAATGTCGAAAGTACGGAAAATCCTGTGCAGGGGCAGCTCTTTGACTTTGGAGATGCAAAAAAAGCAAAAGTCGAAAAAGCAATATTCGATATGGAAAATAAAAATCCTGACCTTCGCTTAAGAAAGGCCAGGCTCATGGACATCGACAGAAGAAATCTAGGATCTTAAGAAGACTGAACTACTGCAGCGGAGCAAAGTATCCCGTCTCATCCCTACCAGAACGGTTAAGAAGATAAGTCTCAATTTCAACAGGAAGATACTTCCTTCCATATTCAGTTGAAAGGCTTGAAGTATATTTAAGCTGATACAATCCTGAAGGAAGACCGATTATGTCATTTACCACATTTCCAAGACCTTCAGACCTATAGATGTAGTACAGGGAACCGGTAGTATCATTTGTTATGTAAGAAGTCTCATCAGAAAGAGCTGTCTGTGTAAGCTGAATCGTGCTGAAGGAAATTGCATTGTTGTTCATGTATGTCGTAAGGTCTGAAAGGCTGTACTGTGAATACACGGACTGAACAGACTCACCTGCGGAAATGAAGATGATGCCTCTTTTCTTTTCTGCATTGATGAGACCATTTGATGCAAGGCGTATGGCAAGGTCAGCTGCCACAGTGTCGGCATAAGGACACTTGAGGGCCTTTGCGGAAAAATCAGAAAGCTGCGCTGGATTACCTGTAAATTCATTTACAGGTACTTTTCCCGCTGAGATGATGGTCATTGTTCCACGGCCATCCATTGACTGTGCGATCTCGCGGACAGCAGCGTTCAAGCGGTCTTCATAAGCCTTCATGGCGATTCCTCTGTCGATGAGTATCGTAATGTCGGCGATATCGTTATTGTTTGCCTGTCCCACAAGTTCAAAATTCACAGGCTTTTTTCCTTCTGACATGAAGAAATTGGTAGGTCCCAAGCCTACCACCGGCTGGCGGCGTCTGTTCTCAACACGGACTTCAACGGTAACTTCCGGGAAGTTGTCTGCAATGACACGTTCAAACTGGACAAAGAAGCCACCTACAAGCTCGGTCATCTTTGACATTACAATGACTTCGTTTGCCTTGAAATCAGTGACAATGATATTTCCGTTCCTGTCGGAAGAAGCACTTGTTATGAGGCTCTTTCCTTTACCTGTGACGGAATTTTCATATACAGAACCATCTTCCGTATCAATGGAATATACTTTGTTTTTATCTGTAAGAAGAAGGAACGATCCCCACTTCTTGAGGCTTTCTGGACGTGCGAAGGTCTTATCGTTCACAAAGATACCGACATAGTTTCCGGCACGATCAAATTCATATATGCCACCGAGCACACTGTCAGCAACAAGAATTCTGCCTTCAACAACAGCGATACCTGTAGGAGACTTGAATCCAGGGAAATCACCAGACTTCTTTCCAAAGAAAAGAAGTCCGTTTCCTTCGCTGTCAAAAACAGAAACACGGTTGTTTCCAAATTCCGTTACATAGATGTTTCCAAATTCATCTTCCGCAAGATACTGAGGTCCAACAAGCTGACCTATTTTTCTTCCCTTGCTTCCAATGTATTTGATGAAACCGCCATCGCCGTTGAGGATGCTAATTCTGTCACCTGCACTTTCGCTGACAGCAAGATTTCCGTTCTTAAGACGGATGATATCCATAGGACGGTCAAAACCGTTTATAGGACCACCTGTCTTGCTGACAACTACTCCGTTCACATTGAACTTGAGGATTTCATTTGTTCCGTATGCACAGACCCAAACTGTACCATCAGGATTTGCGACTGAAGAAACAGGCTGGCTGTAGATAAGTGTCTGTCCATTCACATTTGGAAAGGATCCTGATTCTGTGTATCTCTGGGCAAAACCATATTCGCTTTCTGTGACACGTCTGTTTCCAACAACTTCAACCCTGTTCTGCAGAAGGATTCCGCCGTGACCAGAATCGATGGCATAGTTCCACTGCTGAAGGGCAGCACCCTCGATGCCTGCACGGTAATAGGCTTTTCCAAGCCAGTCGAGGATAAGAGTCTCTCCAGGAAGATATGAAAGGGCCTTTTCAAATTCCATTATGCTTTCATTGAAGGCACCTCTATAGTAACTCTGTACACCACGTCTGAATTCTTCCTCGGCAAATCCGCTGTTGGCCGATCTTGCCTTGCTGTCATCCTCACGGGCTGTATCCTTAAGATTGACCTGCGCAAAGGCAAAAGCCGCTGTCATTAATAGAGAAGTGATTATTGCAGTTGTTTTTTTCATAGTATAAAAATCCCCTACTGTTGTTCTGCTTCAGCAAGCTCAGACAGGTGTTCCATGATTATAGGATTGCTGCTGTCTTCTTTTCTTGCACGTTCAAGGAATTTCTTTGATTCCGAGTAAAGACCCATCCTGTAGTATACCCATCCAAGACTGTCAAGGCAGGCCGCGCTGTTTGGCATTATATCAAGAGCCTTCTTGCAGCAGCTCAATGCTTTTGTAAGATCGGTACCTTCACAGGCAAGGACATACCCCATGCCATTGAGGGCCGTTGGATTTGTTCCGTCATAATCAAGGGCCTTTTCATAATATCGGCAGCTAAGGTCGCTGTTGCCCTGTTCCCATGCAATGTAAGCAAGGGACGCATATACAGAGGAAGGCTTGTAGCCAATATCGATAAGCTTGTTCAGCTCAAAGTCCGCAAGCTTCTTTCTTCCGCTGAGGCAGTAAAGGACGGCAAGAAGATAGCGACACTGAAGCACCCTGTCCTCTTCCTTTTCTGAAAGATCCTTTTTGTCATTTGAATCAGTAACAACCTGCTCAAGATAAAGGAGAGCATCATCATAACGCTTTAATTTGGAATAGCAGAGACCAAGATAGTATGCAAGATCAATAGGATCCGCCCCGCAATCATCCGGCAAAGATATGAAATAAGCCAGTGCGTTTGCGTAGTCACCGCCGTTATAGAGGTATACACCTTCTTTCAAAATATTTTCTGCCATATTATTCCCACCCTATAATAACAGAATCTATAGAATAAAGTTATTTTCCATTCCTCTCAAGTCCACCGCAACAGTGTCCGTATATACGGAACTTACGGAAACATATCCGCTTTCGGTAGCCTTGAAATCCGCGATTTCGTCTCCATAGCTGAAGGCCTGAGCCTCTCCACTGCACATGGAAGTCATGGATCCATCTTCTTTCTTTTCAAGTATAATCTTATCCCAGTACCTTCTGAGACAAGGATTAGTAAGCTTAGCACCCTTGTATTTCTTTAGGCAAGGAGAGTTGACATTGACGAAGCAGTCATATACATGACGGTCGCCATAAACCTTCTTTTCTCCGCAAAGGGCAATAAGCCTGTCAAGATTCCTGCAGGCAAAGTCGGCAAGGGAATCATAGTAAAGATCATTGCTTTTATCGTCAGGATCGCGGTATGAATTGCAGTCTACACTGAGAGCGATACCCGGAACACCAAGAAGGCATGCCTGACGTGCGGCGCCACATGTTCCTGAGAAAACAACATCAGTACCGATATTAGGACCGTCATTGATACCGGAAACAACAACATCCACTTCTGGTATATACTCACCGCAAATGGCACTGAGAGAACAGTCCACAGGAGTCCCGGCAAGACTGTAGGCGGCAACCGACGGAAGGGATTCTGACTGTACCTTGTTCAGTGCCAAAGGCCGTGCCATTATCATGGAACAGGATGCGGCAGACTTGTTTGTATCTGGAGCCACTATATACACTTCATGTTCCCTGCTGAATCTTTTTGCAAGGGAAGAAATGCCGGCTGCATTGATTCCGTCATCATTGACCAGAAGAATTCTCATAGGAGATGGACTCCTTTGCAAGGCTTCACTTCATAGCAATGGGCTTCAAATCCAAAGATACGCTCGTATTCGGCAAGGCGTTCCTTGTATTTATCAACATCTTCATCACGGAGCACCGTGTAGATTCCGCGTCCAAAGCCCTTTCCTGTAATTCGACCGCAGTTGACCGGTGTCCTCAAATCATCAGGATTTTCATCCAATGTACGTACACGCTTGATTATCCAGTCGATCTCAGGACATGAAATCTCATATTCCTTCATGTTGTCGTGGCTTCTGTTTACAGCACGTGCAAAGGAAGCAAAGTCGTCTTTCTGGATTCCACTTATGCAGTCAAGGACGCACTTATGTTCCTTCATGATGCATGAAAGACGTCTCTTTGTATCCTCGTTCACCACGCCAAGAACCTCATTGAGTTCCGAAGGACTTTCCTCGTAGGTCCATCCGCCATATACATTTGCCTTGCGGTTCTTAAGCTCACCAAGAAGAAGCACGTTTTCCGGCTGCATGAGGCTGTCTTCGTTCCAGGTAACGATACGAGGAACGCTTGCGTCTGTAAGGATTATTGACTTTCCCTTGAACTTGAAAGGAATGGTCTCCCAGGTCTTTTCTGCATAGTCAGTGAGCACAAGGGAATCTTCCTTTGAAAAGAGGGCGGAATAAGTATCTGCAAGATGGTTGTCGTTGCCGTAGTAGTTGCGGTTTGCCCTGTCCAGCACCTTGAGCATCTGTTCCTGAGGGCACTTGAGGCCGCAAAGTTCCTTTATTACCCATGCCGAGGCAACCTTTATGGCTGTAGTGATTCCGAATCCTGCGGAAGGAAGGATGTCGGTATAGATGGTGAAATCGATTCCCTTAAGGTCAAAATTGCCGCCTGTAAATCCATAGAGCACGGACTTTACGGAATTGGCCCACTTGTCTTCTTTTTTAAGCTTAAGTGATGAAAGGTTCGCATGCTTTTTTTCTTCAAGCTGCACGAAATTGAATTTGAAGACATTGTCATCGCGAAGGGAACCTGCCACATAGACAGGCAGATTGACTGCCATAGAAAGGGTCTTATCCCTGAATATACGGGAGTGATCTCCACAAAGATGGAAACGGCCTGGAGCCTGCGCTATGACATCCGGCTTCTTCCCATACTCTTTTTTATGTTCAGCAATTACTTTATCCATAGGGCCCTCCCCCAACTTTTTGCAATGAAAAGAATATTGAAATTTTCTATATATACTACCAAAATAATACAATGAATTTTGCGCTTTTACAAGTTTTTTATGCTGTATTTTCCGGCGCCATCCAGTCCATGGCTATTGCCAATGAAGTTATTCCCTATGGCTCGCCCTTCCTCGGACTTTTCTGCCTTGCGCCTCTTTATATCGCCCTCTACAGATGCAGATCCTATAAAGATTCTTTCGTTGTTTTTGCAGTCCAGGTACTTACGACGCACCTTATTTCCAGCTACTGGCTTGCGAATTTCCACGGTTTTGCCGTCTTTACGCTGGGGGCAAGTGCCGCAGGTACAGCTTTCATAGGCGGAATGGTCGGAATCCTGGCCTGGACATATCCATCGACCATAAAAAAGGATGCTTTCCTCAAGGAAAACTCCGGAACAGATTGTTATTTCATCTTTAAACGAATGGGCTGGTTTGTCACCATCTGGGTACTCTATGAATATGTGAAATCCACAGGAGCCCTTGCCTATCCTTGGGGCACCCTTTCAATGACAGCCTACAGATGGCGACTCTTTACTCAGATTGTAGACATTACAGGAATCTGGGGAATAACCTTCCTCTTTGCCCTTTTTTCAGCTCTTTTTGCTGAAGGTCTGGCAATTTTCCATCGTTCTCTGCCAGAAAAGGTCATTTCAAACTATAGACAGGCACTTATCCTTACAGCAGCCCTTTTCTGTCTTTCTGGAGCATACGGAATTCTCCAGCTCCTTATGCCTATGCCGGTTGAAAAACGGTTCAATGCGGTCCTTGTCCAGCAGAACATCGACCCATGGGAGACCGGAGACGAAGAATGCATAGCCATATCAAAGAATCTTTCAGACAAAGGTATCCGGGAACTTCTTGAACAAGGTCTTGAACCTGACCTGGTCATTTGGAGCGAAGGAATCCTTTCAAAGAAGTTCCCTTCCGCAAGAAAGTTCTATTCCCGTTTTCCTAGGGAACAGAGCCTCTCGGAATACATAAAATCAAAGGGAACTCCTTTCCTCATTGGCGGAAACACAAAGGTAAACCAGAGAAAAGGAAAATCCTCAAACAGCGCAATTCTCTTTGACAGCAACGGTGAATATTCAGGCTTCTACAGCAAGATACAGCTGGTTCCATTTGCGGAAAAGATTCCATATGCAGACAATCCTGCAATGAACGCATTCATGAAGAATGTGGTTGGATTCACAAGCACATTCACATCAGGCTTCCAGTACGTTCTGTTCAAGATTCCTCTAAAAACCTATGAATCGGACCTGGATCCATTGGACACTGACCAGAAGCTCTATGAAACCATCAGTCTTGACAGCCAGGGCCTTTCAGATCCTAAAACAACAAAAAAATACATCCATGGAGCAGGACCTAATCCACAGGCCTTCCTGAACTTCACCACTCCTATTTGCTTTGAAGACGCATTTCCTTCAATATGCAGAAACCTTCACAGAATGGGAAGCGACGTGTTCCTGAACATCACCAACGACTCATGGTCTAAGACCAGGTCATCTGAGATACAGCATTTCATTGTGGCAAGCTACCGCGCCCAGGAATTCAGGTCAACATTGGTCAGATGCACAAATTCTGGCTATACAGCAGTCCTTGATCCAAAGGGCAACATCTTGAACGACCTGCCTCTCTTTGAAGAAGGCGTCCTTGCATGCACCATACCTATCTATGAGTCCCGCGGGACAGTCTATTCAAGGCTTGGTGACTGGTTGCCTGCACTTCTCTTCCTTGTTTTCATCGCCACAGTGCTCTGGGCTATATACGGAATCAAAACCACTGTCCTTCCATGCCAGCCGCAGCCCCAGGAACCTACAATCCAGCCAATGGAAGAGGATCCTGTAACAGCATCCATGCCTGCAGAAGTAAAAAAGCCTGCCCCAAAAACAAGAAAAGAACCGGCAGAGAAAAAAACTGCAGGGACAAAAAAAGCAACCGCAACCCCCAAAGCCAAGACTGCTGCGTCCACAGAAAAGAATACAAAGACAGTAAAGAAAACGGCTGCTGCCAAAACTGTTTCAAAAACTGAAAAAACAACTGCAAGAAAGAAAACAACTGCCGAGGCAAGCAAAAAGACAGCGGCAGACAAGAAGCCTGCTGAAAAGACCGCAAAAAAGACGGCAAGCAAAAAGACTTCAAAGGCCAAATAACTGACTGAAGGTGTTCCTTGTTTCACAGCAAAGTGTCTCAAGGGACATTTTTTTTATGTCAACGGCTGTTCCATAGACCTTCTCTATATCAGCAGGAAAAGTATATTGTTCCCCTTTCAAAGTCTGATAGGGAGCATCGGTCTCATAGAGGACACGTCCAGTCTCAAGATCATGTACACAGGATATAGACTTCCTGTTGCCGTTGCATATCTGCTTTGAGAACGAGAAATAGCCGTTTATTCCACGCTTAAGGATGGCATTGGCCTCTACACTGGAAAAAGCAAATGAATGGAAAAGCACAAAAGGCAGTTTTTTAAGTTTCTTGCTGTTTTCAAAGATTTTTTCAAGAGCCTTTCTGTTGTGGATCACCAGTGGCATGTCATAGGAAAGAGCAATATCAAGACAAAGGGAAAAGCATTCCGACTGTTTTTCTTCAAGCAGCTTCAGACCATCGGTAAAAAAATCATGGCCCGTTTCTCCAATGGCAGATATTTTCTTATCAATGACCAGGCTTTCAAGATAACCTGCATTTTCTATCAAAGGCATCTGCGGATGCAATCCAAAGCACTGAACTATCTTTGAACCAAGGGAATTTTCCTTTATGAACATGGATTCCTTTTCGAATTCTTCCTTGCTATGGGCACAGGTGGCAGCCAGGACATCACCGGAAAAGAAACCGCAGACTGCGTCGGTTCCGCATTTGGAGAGACTGTCATTAAGATGGAAATGGGCATCACAGAAGGCCATGAATCTAGTCTACAGGATTTGTTCCATATTGTCATTTTATTCTAAACATTTGATTTCAAATTCCGAAAATATAGTCATAGGGTCATAAAGACCTGAGAGTTTAAAGCTAATATTTTGGGAATCGATACCAACAGCGTTGATTTCCTGTCAGAGGGGTAAAATATGGCATACTACACACTTAAAAGCATTGGAAACTCAAGCGATTACATGACAATCATCAAGGAAACAGAAGACGGTTTCGTAGTAAGAATTGTTCGCGACAAGGACGGATACGATGACATCACAACAGATTTCATCTCAAAGTCATTGTTCGAAAGCTGCATCAGAACCGGCTATCTTACAAAGATTGAGACATCAGAAGACAAGATGGCAGCAAACATCTAGGGCGAAAGCGTTTGCTTAAAAAGTTACTTACTGCGGAGCTAACTTTCGCCCCTCAATTGCGATGCAATCGAGATTACTATTAAGAAAGTAAATCCAAGGCAGCCTTTAGTTTTACCTGCTTGTCGTTGTCATTAGGCAGCCAGTGGATTTCTACACCTTTTCTTTCCATTCCGCGGAACCAGGTTTCCTGGCGTTTTGCAAACTGGCAGATAGCATGATACAGCTCATCTGCCATTTCTTTTTTAGTCTTGATTTTTCCTTCCAGAAAGAAACTCACATAGCGGTATTCAAGCCCAAGTTTTTCAAGTCGTTCCCATGAAAATTCCTTGTGGAGGTTTTCAACTTCCTCGATCATTCCCTGGTCAATACGCTCAAAAAGTCTTTTCTCTATGTTCTTATGAAGATTGGCTCGGTCTATTGTAGTGCCGACAACAAAAGGCTTAACCTTTGGCCGTGCGTTTTTTTCTTCAAGGACAGATTTACCTTCAGGAGATCTCTTGAACATCTCGATTTCAAGGGCCTTTACAACACGGTCCTTGAGCACAAGGTCGCTTTTGTTATGGAGGTCAGGTTTAAGGGAAAGAAGTTCCTTTGCAAGATCTTCCAGAGGTCTGTCCATAAGTTCCTGATGCAGCGCAGGATTTTCTGGAACAGGAATAAGTTCGTAATCGCGGACAACAGAATCCACATACATGCCTGTACCACCGACGATGAAAGACATTTTATCATGCCTCTGGTTTTCCGAAAAAATCTTATAGAAATCCTGCTGAAAATTGAAAACGTTATATTCACTGGCAAGGGTCGTAATGTCTATGAGGTGGTAGGGAACAGGACTGCCCCCTTCGGAATATTCATTGATGTCCTTTCCGCTTCCAAGATCAAGTCCTTTGTAGACCTGCCTTGAATCAGCGGAGATTATTTCCCATCCAAAATGGCGTGCCAGCTGAACCCCAAGCCATGTCTTTCCCACGGCTGTAGGTCCAAGAAGAACGACGGTGTTTACAGAACTCTGCATATGGCGCACTTAAGGTATTCGCTCTTTGGATAGCCAAGAAGAACAGGATGATCCGGAGCGGCCCCACGCTTTTCAAGAACCTGTACCCTCTTGTGGCTGTCCTTTGCGGCATGCATGATCATGTCGTAGAAAGTATTCTCATCAAAATAATGAGAACATGAGCATGTCACCAGGATTCCGCCTTCGTTGAGGATTCTCATGGCACGAAGGTTGATTTCCTTATAGCCCCCGTAAGCCTTTTCAATGGCCTTTGCCTTCTTTGTAAATGCAGGAGGATCAAGAATGATCACATCAAACTTTTCGCCTTCCGTCTCGTATTTCTTTAGGACATCAAAAACGTCGGCACATACAGCCTTTACAACTTTTGAGGCACCGTTGTTCTCAATGTTTCTATTTACCAGGTTCACAGCCTCATCGGAAATATCAACGCTCACAACTTCCTTTGCTCCTGCCTTGAAGGCATTGAGTCCAAAGGCACCTGTATGTGTGAATGTATCAAGAACTTTCTTTCCACGACAGAATTCAGCAACACGTGCGCGGTTGAACTTCTGGTCAAGGAAGTAACCTGTCTTCTGTCCACGGGCAAGATCTACCTCGATTTTTATTCCATTTTCAGTGATTGTAATGACTTCCTTTCCTACTTTTCCAATCCAGCCTGCCTTTTCTGAAAGGCCTTCCTTTTCACGGACAGCAGCATCACTGCGCTCGTATATGGCATATGGATTGCAGGCTTTTTCAAGGGCTGCAAGGATTTCCTTTCTGAAGATCTCACATGCGAGGGCAAGGAACTGTATTACAAGATAGACTTTTCCGTCATCTACATAGCGTTCGCAGATGAGACCTGGAACAAAATCTGCCTCGCCAAAAACAAGACGATAGCTGTCGTCTTCTGCAAAATTCAATTTACGGATGTTTACTGCATTGCGGATTACCTTGTCCCAATAGCCATAGGTATCAGCCATGATCTGGTCGGCATGTTCCTTGCTGAAAATACGGATGGTGATCTTTGACTTTCTGTTGATCACACCTGTACCAAGGAAGCCGCCTGCGTTGGTGCATACCTCAACAACCGTACCATCATCAACATCACATTCAGCAAGGGGTGATGTCTTTACGCCAGTTCCGTCTTTTGCGTTGTATTTGACTGAAGCAATCTCATTGTCAAAAACCCAAGGGAATCCCTGGTTTATTTCTCTATCCTCTTTTGGCTTAAGGAGAACTCTTGTAACATTTGGATTCATCTTACATTCCTTCTGTAGAACAGTGCTCTGCTGTTCCGCTTGCTGTAGTCTTGCCGTTTTTGAGCATTTCTTCCATGGTGTGCCATCCAAGGACAGCACATTTGACGCGTGCAGGCATCTTGCTTATGTTCTGAAGGCTGGCAGCTTCATCAAGGTCTTCAAGGGCATCACCTTCAGCTTCTCCCTTGATCATGTCCATAAAAAGGGATGCAAGGCGGAGTGCCTCTTCCTTTGATTTGCCGATGACGTCGTCAAGCATCATGTCGACACTTGCCTGGCTTACTGCACAACCGGAACCTGTGAAAGTTCCGTCTGTAATGATACCTTCATCATTGACCTTAAGGTTCAAAGTGATGTCATCACCGCAACTAGGATTGACTCCACGAAGAACAAAATTTGCATCTGAAGTTTCACCCCTGTTGTTTGGGTTAAGGTTATGATCGTTGAGAATTTCCTGATATAAGGCTTTCAAATCCATATTAATTTACTCCAGACAGGCAGATTAAAATGCCTGAAAAAATCAGTTGTCTTTATATCCCATCCATCCACGGACGTGACCAACGGCCTCTACAAACCTGAGGCATTCTTCTTCTGTATTGTAGAAATAGCAGCTTGCTCTGGCTGTGGAACCAACACCAAGCTTTTGCATCAAAGGCTGTGCGCAGTGGTGTCCTGCACGGATCGCAATGTTTTCCGAATCAAGGACGGAAGAAATATCATGAGGATGTACACCGTCGATCGTAAAGGTCACGATGCCGCAATGCTTTCTGTAATCCTTGTTTCCGATGACATGGACATAAGGATTCTTTGAAAGCCCTTCCATTATCACCTGTGCAAGACGATTGTCATTTTCCTCGATGTTCTCAAGGCCAACATTCTCGATATATTTGATGGCTGCGGCAAGACCGACTGCACCGCTGGCATTTACAGTTCCGGCTTCAAATTTATGCGGAACCTCAGCGTAAGTAGCATCCTCACGGGTGACATATTCAATCATCTCACCACCACGCATGAAAGGCTGGATGTTTTCAAGAATGTCCTTGCGTCCATAAAGAGCACCGATTCCCATAGGAGCGCAAAGCTTGTGTCCGCTGAAGGCAAAGAAATCAGCGCCTATATCCTGAACATCAACCTTCATGTGGGGTGTGCTCTGGGCACCATCAACAACAACGACACATCCAGGAGAAACTTTATGGGCATAGGCTGCGATTTCCTTCACCGGATTTGTAATGCCAAAAACGTTGCTTACATGGGCGATGGAAACAATTTTAGTCTTTGAAGTAATCTTGCTTTCGTATTCTTCTTTTGTGATCACGGCATCATCACCGCATTCAAGCCAAACAAGTTTTGCCTTCTTAGCCTTGCAAACCATCTGCCAAGGAAGAATGTTGGAATGGTGTTCCATGCAGCTTATGACAATCTCGTCACCTTCGTTTACATTCTGCATTCCGTAGGTATAGGCAACAAGATTAAGGCTTTCAGATGCATTGCGTGTAAAAATGATCTCCTCGGCACAGGCGGAATTGATGAACTTCCCTACTACAGCCCTGGAATTCTCATAGTCATCTGTAGCCCTTACACTAAGGCCATAGAGGCCACGAAGGGGATTTGCGTTGTCATTGTTGTAAAAATTACCGATGGCATCGATTACGCATTGAGGCCTGTGTGTTGTAGCCGCATTGTCCAGGTATACAACCCCTTTGTTCTGCGGCGCATTGAATATATTGAAATCCTTTCTATACAAATCAGACAAAGACATATTTACTTCCTACTATAATAATTAAATCTACCATAAAGGTAAAAAAAATTCAAACAACAGGAATTTACCATTGTTATAAAACAGCCTATATGTAGAAAGCATTATTTCAAAAAAGTGGGACGCAAACGAAAAATGAGAGAATCCTCGATTGTCGTCGTTGCTGGGGCCCGCTTTTTTGAGAAATAATTTCTATTGCACAAAAGAGTTTTTATAATATATTGTAATGACTGAATGGAGAATAAATATGAATAAAGAAGAATTTGAAAAACTCATGTGCGATGTAAACGACCTCATCGCGATTTATGAAAACAACATGCCGATTACAAATGAAGGCTTCGACCTTGAAAAAATAAAACTTACAATAAAGCAGATGGCGGAAAAATCCTTGGAAAACGCCGATGAAAGGGATGCATTCCTTGACTGGATGGAAAACCACGAATTCTATACTTCTCCAGCTTCCACAAGATTCCACGGAAATTTTGACAGCGGTCTTTGCGTGCATTCACTCCAGGTGACATATCAGGCACTTAAATTCACAGGTGCTTTTTTCATCGACTTCATGAAGACAGCTCATGCAGAAAAATACAGCTTCACCGCCGGAGACATCTTCACGGCAGCCATTGCCCATGACTTCTGCAAAGCAGGATTCTATTCAACAAGCTTCAGAAATACAAAGGACATATTCGGAAACTGGAAAAAGACTCCATATTTCACAGTAAAGGACGGAACAAGAAACCTTGGTCACGGAAACGAGTCTGTACTTCTTCTTCTTGAATCAATGCCTTCATTCCTCAAGAAACGCCATGTAATAGAAGCCATCAGCCGCCACATGGGCTTCAGCGATGTAACGGATACAGAAATGATGAATTATTCCAATTTCCTTGAAAATCCACTTGTTCTTCTGATCCAGATGGCAGACCAGACAGCAAGCGGCTGGTACAACTACTAAACTATTTTTTCAGCACCTGCCAGTCAGGACCGTTCTTTCCGGAAAACACCCGGGTGCGGTTCCTGTACCGGCCTGCATTCTGAGCAAAGAAGAATATGTCGGTTCCGTATTCACTCATAAGATCGTCCGGGTGATAGGAAAGCTCAAGGACTGATTCCTTGCCTTCTGCCGTAACAAGGCTGATGGCGTTGTTCATTGCTATGAGATCCCTGGCAGCCACAGTCATTTTATCCAGATGCTTCTCCTTGTATCTTGCGGCTACGAATTCCATCTGCACCTTTGTAATCTTTGATAAATCATCATCGTCAAGGTCAATGTCCTTCTGCCAGCAGTATTTCTCAAAAGCGGTAAAGAACTCTGAAGGTTTTTCCTTAAGGGGATGAATGATGTTCATAAACCATGGAACAGCCTTGCCGTCATTATAGAACCAGTTGATGCACTTTGACAGGCTTCTGGCACGTTCTATTCCTTCGCTGTGGAAACTTGTGGAATCAGTGACAAGATAAGGCGGAGTTTTCTGCCAGGTCAATCCCAGTTCTGCGGCCTTGTCAGCAAGATCCGTTCCGGGAAGGACCGCAAGACAGAACAGCTCAAGATTGTTGGGATAAAGGCCAAGGGCAAAATCTATGCTGCTTTTAAA
>JAGHUO010000159.1 GCA_018064785.1 Candidatus Treponema equi | reverse complement strand
ACGAAACAGTCGTTTTCCTTTGCGAACTTTACAAGATCCTCAAGGTTCTTTCTTGTGGCACATGCGCCAGTTGGGTTGTTTGGAGAACAGATGTAGATGAGGCTGTTCTTCTTTACGACTGAAAGATCAGGGAAGAATCCGTTTTCCGGGAGACAAGGCATGTATGTGATGTCCTTGAATCCAGTTTCTGTTACAGGTTCCTTTCCGCCAGCACCAGCCATTACTGTTCCGTCTACATAAACAGGATATGATGGATCCTGAACAGCGACATTCACTGTAGATCCAAACATTGTCTGGATACGGCCAAGGTCACACTTTGCTCCGTCTGAAACATATACTTCAGAAGCCTTGATCGCTCCATTGTACATTACCTGGGCAATGCGTTCACGAAGCTTTGGCATTCCGGCTGAATCATCCTGATATCCCTCGTATCCTTCGAGAGTTCCCATTGCTGTGATGAAGTCCTTCATGGCCTCGACGATATGAGGTGTAAGAGGCTCTGTGGTGTTGCCGATTCCAAGGCTGATGATTTTTGCATCTGGATGTGCGGCCTGGAATTCACGGCGACGTTTTGCGATTTCTGGGAAAAGATATCCCTTTGCAAGATTTGTATAGTTTGGATTACGCTTGATCATATAAAGACTCCTGTGGTTTGAGTTAGCATTAATTTACCAAATTTCATTGATGTAGGCAAACAAAAAAACACTAAATTAAATAATGAAAATACCGAAAATATAAGAAGTACCTTTTGGAGGAATATTCACAATGAAAAGAATTCTTACTATTGCAGCTGCAGTTGTGCTTATGGCAGCAAGTGTTTTTGCCGGAGACGCAGCTTCTTTTGATGATATTGGTTTTTCAGCAGACGGAAGATACTACATCTTTGGAACATACGGAAAGACAGACAAGAACTACGAACCATGGGCAGAGATCTATACAGTAGATGTCGCAGCCAATGAATTCGTAAAGAACGAAGTCTACAGATCAAAGAAGGGCGACGTTTCTGCAAATGCAAGCGGAAAGGAAGCCTATGACAAGCTCAAGTCTTCTACTGAATGGAAATTCGCAAAGTACAATGCAAAGCCAACTAACGCAAACAAGCTTCTCTATTTGAGGGACTATGAATCAAAGGCTCCTACAGATGAGATCGTCTTCAAGGATTTTGAAGGTTCTGCAGACGGAAAGGAAATCTTCTACTACATCAAGCTGGTTCCAACCTACGAAGGATCAGGAAAGAACACAAAGTCAAAGTTCTACATCAATGTCGTTCGCAAGGACGGAGATGACAACGTTATCTCTTCCGTCAAAGTCGGAACTCCTGACTTCAAGCGCAAAGGAATCACTGGATACCAGATCGACAAGATCTATACAGACGCAAGCGGAAAAAGCCTCGTGTTCGTAGTTCAGAAAAAGCTCGTGGACAACACAGGCACATCCATCAGATACATGGTAGAGACATACAGATACTGATAATATTTCCGTATGTCATCATAGGGCACCGTTTGTTGCGGTGCCTTTTTTTTTGTTGTATTCTTTTAACATGACAATCAGAATCCGTAACAGACTTTTCCTTATTCTTTTTGTGGTTGGACTGGCTTTCTTTGCCATTACCCTGACTCTTTTTGCCTATGGAGCATTCAACGGACTTCTGAAAATTCCAGGTGATCCTTATCGTGCCGGAAATTTTCTGCCCTTCAGTTTTGAGGCTGCCCTTTCTTCCATTCTGTACCTGGGTTTTGCCGGGCCGGCCCTTGCTTTCTTTATATATAGAAGCTTTGAGAAAACATCATCCCTTGAGATCCTGTTTTTTTCGGGAGTCATCATAAGCTGCATCGCCGAACAGTCACGCATTCTTATTGCCGTGCTGGATCTGTGGCACAGTTCATCTAAGCTTCTTGTGACACTTGGCCGCATTTCTGTCACCGGAAAGATTCTTGCTCCATTGAGCCTTCTGTTTGGTTCACTTTTCTCATCAAGCGAACAATTGGAAAATGCGGAAAGGAATCTATTCTTTCTTTTTGCCACATCATGTGCCTTTGGTTTCTTCTATCCAATAAATTCCTGCGAGATAGGATCAAACTGTTCCGTGCTATATGGGATGAAATCACTTTTTGCCGTGATCCGCATACTGATTCTGATGACCGCCATAATCACAACTTTCATCAATTCCTATACACCAGGAGCAAGGTTCAGGGACAACAGGCATGTCTATGGCAAATGTCTTGGCATTGTCATTTTCTCTGGAGGTCTTCTTGTGCTTTTCATGTGTGATTCGATTGTGGCTTTGGCTGTGGGAATCTCACTGTTCACCACAGGAATTGTAATGTATCTGAAAACAATGCATTACATGGCAAACAACTGGAGCTGAGCCAGTCCGCCCAGGACAACCGGAATTACAATGTTGTCCAGATCTTTCAAAGGCAGCACCTCTATGAGCATTCCCACTGTTGCGATCTTAAGGGCAAGCAAGGTTATGTCCTGCACACCGGCCTGAGGAGCAAAATAAAGAGCAAGATAAGTTGAAATGAATATGGCGGCGAAGCAAGTCAAGCTGCCCGCGGCGGATTTTCCGTCTGTAAGCGGAATCTTTACACAGCCAAAAAGTTTCCCGGAAAGACTTGCAAGACCATCGCCAAAGGCAAGGGCGTATATTCCGATTGCGGCCGCAAGAGGCTGCCAAAGAAATATGGCGCCAAGAATTCCAATGACAAGTGTGACAGGTCCAAGAACGAACTTGTTCTCATCCCTTTTTCTGGCAGCTGCCTCCGTCACCACGGATACAAGAAAAACATTCACACCCTTGAGCCTAAGGAATTCCGCTACACAATAGAAAACCAAGGCAAAGATCAGCAGCCCAACCACCACATCATGCGACTTTGAAAGCATGAATGGCAGCAGGGCACTGCAGAGATGTATTGATTTCCTGATGAATTCCTTGATAAGGATACGGGTCATTATTCAAGACCTTCTTCGCCAAAGAGAACACGAGGGATCTCTGTGTAGATCTCAGGTTCATAGTCTGACATTGGATGCGTGATATAGCGGACATTCTGTTCCGCAAGGTTTGAACCTTCAAGACGGATCATGGTTGTCTGGTTTCTTGTAAGGGCATCCCATGCACGGAGGCTTTCCTGAAGGTTTACGATGGCCTTTCCGTTGAGGGAACTGTCACCGGTATTTGTGGCGATTCTTGAAAGCGTAACACCAAGGTTGTTGCTTGCCTTCATGTAGGTGTCAACGATATCACCCTGGTCTTCACGTACCTGAGGGAAAAGTATTCCGTACTTCTGACGTTCACCATCAAGGATTGAAATGAGACGCTCATAGTAACCACGTGCGACATAGTTGTCGCTTGAAAGGCTCAAAGTGTTTGCAAGGGCAAGCAACAGATGTATGTCATTTCCGCTTGTGTCCTGGCTCTTGATGAATGAACCGAGAGCAGCCGGATAGTTCTGGTTCTGGTACTGGATGTATCCGATCCTATAGCGTACCGACGATGTGTCATACTTGTTGTTTACGGCGCTTTCATAATGCATGAGGGCAGCCTCGTTGTCCGCGGCGATGAAGTAATCAAGGTCCGCAAGATCAGCATAGAGTTTTCCTACATTCTCGTCGCTTTCGAATCTGCTTGAAGCGTTCTCATGTTCATAGACATCGATACCGCGTCCATAGAGGGTTTCTGCGGTAAGGTATTCACGCTGGTTGCGCATTTCCTCACCAAGAAGACGGTAGGAATTGATGTACTTGTATGTATCACGCTTGTTGCGCCTTGTCTGAGTCTCAAAGGTGTCGATGGCAGCCTGAAGAAGTCTTGCGGCGTTCTTTCCGCTCTTTGTCTCGACGAAGTAGCGCCCCATGTTGTATAGAGCCACTGGATCCTGAGGAGCAGACTTGAGTGCCCTTTCAAGAAGCTTGCGGACATCCTCGATCTGAGAACGAAGTTTTTCTTCTGAAGGACGAAGCTTGCCGAATCTCTTGTCCAGCATATAGCCTGAAAGTTCGATTTCATCAGCCGGAACAAGACCCTTCTTCTGGCCCATGAAGATTTCCTTGTATGCAAGAACCTGGCGAAGGTTGTCTGTCCTGATGAAATATCTCATCTGGCGTGAAAGATAGAGATTGCTTGATCCATAAAGCTCAACAAGAAGATCATAGTTCTGCTTTGCGAGAGGGAACTTTGAATCATCAGAATCTGTGGCCCAGTCAAGGTAAAGGTCTCCAAGAGTAAGTATCGATTCCGAATCATTGATATGGTAATCAAGAACCTCGCGCTTGAGGATTCTTTCACTTTCTTCGTAATTATAGAGGTCTTCCCATTCCATTCTTGCCCAGTCGAGACCGGCCTTCTTTTCATGGTTGTATCTTCTGAGTATTGCCTTGTACATCATGCGGCTGCGGTCATACTGCTTGTGGTCGCGGTAGCCTTCGGCATATGTATAGAACCACTTCTTAACAGGCTTGAAAGACAATGCCTGGTTGAACCTTTCCTCTGACTGAGGATACTGGCTGTCCTGAAGGAGAGCATATCCCTGTTTGTAGAGGTTGGATGCACGGAGCGGCTTGTAGATGAAATTGTTTGTCAAAGTGAAAATGCAGAACACAAGGATCGCAGCTGCCGCGGTCATGATTGCGCCAGGAATGATCTTGTTCTTGAGCTGATATTCAATCGACTTCTTGTATGCTTCGTACTCTGCGGCTGAACGGCGTTCAAAATCGCGAGGAACATCAAGGGAGATGTCCAGAAGCTTTTCAAGTTCAGTGGCAACCTGACGTGCAGGAGCCTTGCGGAGAACTTTTTCAAGTACAGCGAAAATTGCATCGTCTGTGAATTCATTTTTTACAACGAAGTCTTCGAGGGCGATGCGCACATTGAGTGGATATGTTGCGAGATTCTTGAGGAAGCGTTTGTATTCCGCGTCTGTGAAAGTATTCTTTGGTTTGTCCTTCTCATCGAGCTCTGCTGCTCCAGAGAAATCAGGAGTCTCTACCCTAGGGCTTCTGTCCAGGTTTGCTGTGACAGTATCAGAGAATCCAGGAATGCTGAATTCATCATCGCCCTCTGCGCCATCAAGAGAACCAAGAGCAAAGTCGGTGTTCTCTTCATTGCTGAAGTCAAGGTTGTTTATGTCGCTGGTGTCGAAAGTTTCTACGGAACCAAATTCATCTTCTGGAACTGCTTCCTCAGGGGAAAGGCTTTCAACCGGTGCGATTGAATTGTCTGTGCTTTCTTCAAAAGACGGAATCTCAACATCTGCGCTTCCATCTCCAAAGTCAGGAAGGTCGAGTCCATCAGTAGAGAAATCTTCAGCCGGTGCCGAATCAAGGCCAGCAAAGTCATCTGTTGCCGGAGCGATCTCTGCGGTAGGATTCTCATCCACATCTGGAAGATCAACAGAGAATTCATCTGTTCCCATGTCAGCGGAAGAATCTTCACCAAAGTCAGGAAGATCCATATCCATGCTTTCTTCAGGCTGCTGTTCTTCGTTGTGAAGATCAGAGATTTCATTGAATTCAACAGGAAGATCATCATTGAGGCTTACGCTTTCTGTAGTCGCAAAATCCTTGTTAGGATCTTCAAGTTCACCTTCATAGTATTTTGGTTCTGCGGCCTGAGGTTCTTCTGCAGGAACTTCCATTTCTACAGCAGGGATTTCCTCTGATGAAATTTCATCACCAAGGGCAGCGTCTGCGGCACTATCTTCTGTCAAAGCATCGCCTGTTCCAAAGTCAAAGTCCGCAGCGTCAAAGCTATCAGATGCAGGAGCTTCATCAGTGCTGAAATCGAATGAATCTGCAGGAGCATCGGTGTCAAATTCAGGAACATCGATGGCTTCCTCAGCTACAGCATCAACCGGAGTTTCGATGCCGTCAGTGCTGAAATCAAAGTCGGTAATTTCCTCTACAGCATTCTCTGTTTCAACAGCCGGAACATCTTCCATAGGCTCAGGGTCTTCATTCAGTTCTCCGATACCACCGAGAGTATCCGCGAGGGATGATTCATCCAGCTCAGGAAGGTCCTGTGTTTCTGCAACAGGTTCCTCAGGCATGTCAAAGAGAGATGTGTCAAAAGATGTAGCTCCAAGATCCTCTACAGGTTCTTCATCTGAAGATCCAAAAAGAGAATCGCTTACATCGACTGTAGGTGTGTCTATTGTTTTCTGTGGTCTGTCATTTGGATCGAAGAAAAGGCTTTCCTCTTCCTCTGGTTCTTCTTCCTTAGGCTGCTCGCTGAAGGCAAGAAGGGAATCAAGATCCATGTCCTCGATGGCAACTTCTTTTGGCTCCGGTTCTGGTTCCGGCTCTGGAGATGCTTCCTCAAAGTCGCTTAGATCAAGGTCGGCAAAATCCATTGCTCCATCTGTTGGAAGAAGGTCTGACATGTCAGGAACCGCTGCTTCCTTTTTTGCGGAAGCTTTTGGTGATTCTTCCGCAGAATCTTTATCATCATCGCTGTCAATGAATTCCGAGAAGTCATTGGCTTCGCGTTCACGTTCTCTTGCTGCGGCGTCTGCCTGTGCCTGCTCTTCTTCAGAAAGCATAGGGAGGCCGTTAATAAATTCGTCTGAGTCGTCAATATCTTTTACTGTTTTTGGAATCGGTACAGAAACAGGTTTTTCTCCGCGTGCAGCACGGATCTTTGCTTCATCTCCGAGAGTCATTATGTCTGAATTGAACTGCTGCAGCTGCTTAAGTCCTGGCATGGGTAAATTATACTCCTCAAACAAACATGGTTTCAATATTATATCGGCATTTGCCTTAGGCGAGTTTAGATATTTGTATTCTGTTGAGGCGACAGGATTTCTTTCATATATAAAGCAAAAATTCTAAAGTGGAACTTCCCTGATGCCGAAAATTCAGATATGAAGAAAGGATTTTTAGTTTTTCTGGCTGTTCTTTCTCTTTGCGGAATGACCTTTGCGGCGGAAGCCAAGGCACATCTCAATGACGACCAGCTGGATTATGCAGAAATTGTCAATTCAATCGACGCCGTGGAAGCACCTTACCTCAAGGGTGACTATGTAGTCTTTACCCAGGAACATAACGCACGCCATATTGGCATCGCCTTCGACTTTGAGGAATACAGGACGATCCATTCCTTCCAGATCAAAAAGTTCATGGACATGGAATACAAGGAATCAGGTTCCATCTGCTTCTTCATAATGAAACTTCCAAAAGATATTCTGTCTTTGAATTACAGACTTGTGGTGGATGGCCTATGGACTGTTGACCCGATGAATCCTGACGTAGTGTTCAACAGGGAAGCAAATCTTTCGCTCTCGCACTTTGATGCCAGCAGATATATTCCGCCTGTGACCGAAAAAAACAACGACGGCCTTGTGCATTTTGTCTACAGAGGTAAAAGCGGACAGCAGGTCCGTGTAGGCGGAAGTTTTACAAACTGGGATAGCTGGATCTACAAGATGACGGAGGTTTCCCCAGGCCTTTATGAATTCGCACTTCCACTTCCACCTGGAAAATATGAATATGCCTTCTACACCGGAATCACTTCCTTTCCTGACAAAGGAAATCCGGAACGATGCTACACCAACGACGGAAAGATCGCATCGCTGTTGGTTGTGAATTAAATAAACCAGTTGATAAAAAAAGGACCCATAGATCATCTACGGGCCCTTTGTGTTTTTAAAGATTTCGTCTAGAAGTGGAATCCCTTTGGTAGCTGCATTCCGCCAGGAAGCTTCATGTTCTGCAACTGGCTCATGTCCATTCCGGCGAGCTGGTTCATCATCTTTGCCTGGGCTCCACGGTTGCGGCTGAGCTTCTTCATGGTGAGCTTTGTCTTCTCAAACTGCTTGATGAGCTTGTTTACTTCCTGAACCGAAGTACCGCTACCCTTCGCGATTCTCTTGCGGCGGGCTGGACCAATGATGAGATGGTTCAAGCGCTCCTTGTATGTCATGCTCTGGATGATTGCTTTCTGATGCTTGATGGCTTCCTGTCCCTGTCCAAGCTGGGCTTCGCTTATCTGCCCCGCAAGACCAGGCATCATGTCGATGATCTTTGACATGGATCCCATCTTTTCTACCTGCTCAAACTGCTCAAGCATGTCCTGCAGAGTGAATTCATTTCTCTGCATCTTCTTCTGCATTTTGAGGGCCTGTTCCTGATCAACAGTTTCCTGTGCCTTCTCGACAAGTGAAACGATATCACCCATGCCAAGGATACGGCCGGCGATACGTTCCGGATGGAACTGCTCAAAGTCTTCTGTCTTTTCACCGGTACCGATGAAGAGGATTGGTTTGTCCGTGATTGACTTGAGGGAAAGGGCGGCACCACCACGGGCATCGGAGTCAAACTTTGTAAGGATTACGCCTGTAAGGCCAAGCTGCTCGTCAAAAGACTTTGCGATGTCCACAGCATTCTGACCGGTCATGGAATCAGCGACAAGAACCGTCTCTACAGGATTCATTGCCTTCTTAACCTGGACCAGTTCTTCCATCATGTCGCTGTCTATCTGAAGACGACCGGCGGTATCGATGATGACTGTATCAAGTCCGTTCTTCTTTGCATAAGTAAGGGCATCGTTTGCGACGCGTACGGCTACCTTTGGATTTGCTTTTCCGGCAGCCTCAACAAGGGCATTGTCATCCTTGTATACTGGAACATCGATCTTTTCACCGAGAACACAGAGCTGTTCAACGGCTGCTGGACGAACAAGGTCACATGCAACAAGCAAAGGTCTGCGGCCGTCCTTCTTGAGTTTTGCGGCAAGCTTGTGGGCTGCTGTAGTTTTACCGGCACCGTTGAGACCGAGCAAAAGAACCACAGACTGAGTGTCCGGACCCTTGAGGGCAAGGTCTGTCTTCTTGTCACCAAGCATGGCTGTAAGCTTGTCATGGATGATCTTTACAAACTGCTGGCCTGGGTCAACTGCCTTGAGGACCTTCTCTCCCTTTGCTTCTTCAATTGTTGAATTTACAAAGCGACGTACAACACGTAGGTTTACGTCAGCCTCAAGAAGAGCCATCTTGATCTGTTCAACTGTCTCTTCAATATTCTTTTCTGTGATCGAAGACTTTCCGCTTAAAGTCTTTACAATCGAACTGAATGTTCCTGTGATTTTTTCAAGCATTTTTTAATTCCTTAGCTACAGACGGATTCCGATTATTTCGTTTAGGCATTCTTCTGCCGACTTTTCCTTGTTGAGCACCTTGTAGAGGGCTTCGCAGATAGGCAGCTTTAGGTTCTTTGCCTTTATGATCTGATGGACATACTTGCATGCGATGGCACCTTCCGGGAGATACCCGATTTTCTTTACGTTTGCGATGAGGTCATCCAGATCCTTGAACTGGTCCAATATGTTGGTCTTGATGATGTCCTGTCCAAACCTTCTGTTGCGGCCAAACTTTGACTTGCATGTTACATCAAGGTCACCTACTCCACTGATGGAAGAGAAGGTTGCGGAATGGGTCGCTCCCATGGCAAATCCAAGCTGCTGGATTTCACTCAAACCTGCTGCCATGAGAAGGCTTTCTGTATTGTCACCAAAGATAGGACTGTTTTCCGCAAGGGCATCCATGCTTCCATAGACTGCGGCAATGACATTCTTGACTGCGGCACAGACCTGAACTCCGATGGTATCAAAAGAAGCATAAACCATAAGATTAGGTGCAGCACGGAGCATGTCACGCATCTTTACGGCGTTCCTATGGTGCTGGCTTGCAGAAATTAGGCCTGTGATTTTTCCGCTTGCGACTTCCTCTGCATGGCTTGGACCTGCTATATAAACTGTAGCGTCCTTATAGCAAGGAGGAAGAGCCTTTTCCATGGTCTCAAGGACAAAGGCAGGCAACTCGGAATCAGTAGGTACGAATCCCTTTGTAAGGGAACCAATTATTGTAGAACCGTCGGCAATGTTTGGAACATCGACGAAACGGCTGATTGTAGAAGCAAGATAGAGTGAAGGACTGCCCATTATCAGGAACTGCTTTCCGGTTGCAACTTCCTTGATGTCTCCGCTGGCTGTCATTGTTTCATTCAGCTTGTAGCCTGGAAGATAGCGCTTGTTTTCATGTTCATTGTTGATGGAAGAAACAACATCCTCTTCCATTGCCCAGAGCTGAACCTTGTGTCCACCATTCGCAATGGCAGTGCCGAGTGCTGTTCCCCATGCGCCTGCGCCAATAATTCCGACTTCAAAAGTTTCCATATATAAAATCCTTTCTAAGTGAATTGAAATTCATCGTATATCCTTCAATGATACAGCAACAAGGGTAAAAACTCAAGAAAACGGAACAGGGGCATCCTGTCATTCAAAATTTCCGAATGCGGCGGAAAGTTCCTGTGTAAAATCATAGAGGTCTTCGTATTCTCCGTTTATGATTTCACGGGCATACTTTTCATAGGCAGCCTGGGACTTTTCTTCCGAAGCCGTGACGATTTCTTCCATACCCTCATCCATAAATGACACGGGGAATCCATAGGTCTGCTTCAGTATTTCAGTGACCAGCAGCTCAGGATCGGAATCTGCCTTTGTACCAAGACGTTCCCTTAGTTCAAGATATGATTTTTCGTTGCTTGGGCTTATCAAGAAAAAAGCCCTGATTTCTTCGTCTGTCATAACAAGTCCATTCTAGGGAATTTTCACACGGAATTCTAGGAACCCATTGTACAGGCAGGCAATGGGATGTAACAGGTGGATTTTTATGCTGCTGGCATGAGGATTGCTTCGTCGCTTTGCTCCTCGCAATGACGAGTGCTGCTTGTCCTCATGATGACGAGTGCCGGTTGTCATCGCTTTGACGGGCAAGATAAAAAAAATCCCCTGGCGGATTGCTCCGGCAGGGGACATTGTTCTTTAACCTAAACGGTCAACTTACTTTGAAAGTCTTGCTTCCAAATCGTCGAGGATAGCTGTAAGTTCCTTTGGAAGGTGTGAACCAAACTTTGGATAGTGGTTTTCGCGGATGTCCTTAACTTCCTTCTTCCATCCTTCAACATCAACCTTGAGGATTTCTGGGAG
>JAGHUO010000032.1 GCA_018064785.1 Candidatus Treponema equi | reverse complement strand
AGAAAACTTACTTACGAATTCCGAGTTCCTTGATGAGAGCGCGGTATCCTTCAAGATTTGTGTTCTGAAGGTACTTAAGAAGTCTTCTGCGAGCACCTACAGCCTTGAGGAGTCCGCGGGATGCTGTTGTATCCTTTGGGAATGCCTTGCAGTGAACTGTAAGCTGCTTGATGCGTTCTGTAAGAAGAGCAATCTGAACATTTGTGTTACCTGTGTCAGCTGCTGACTTGCCGAACTTGCCAACGATTGAAGATGTTGTTTCTTTTGTAAGTGCCATATACTTACTCCTTGATATAGTTTCTTTTGCCTAAGATAAGACCTGGGATAAAAGTGGCTCTTTGTACTCCAGGCGGAATCATGACAGCAAAAGTTGTATATAATTTTACTGATATATTACCTTTTGTCTAGTGTAGCAGGACCTAAAAATAAATCGAAAGGGCACTGTTTGCATACTTCTGAGTAGGCAGAAGCAATGAAATTGCGTTTCCTTCGATGGTCAATTCCGTATGCAGGATATTTCCGTCAGACAGTTTTACAACAACATTATATTTTCCATTCTTAGGAAGAACCTGGTTGCTTGATGGAGACGATTCAAAAGACGACATCTCATGGCAGTCAGATTTCTTTGTCCACTTCAAACCCGCAAGGCTGTATTCAAAGGAACGGTCCAGCATGGATTTTATTCCGCGGAAATCACCCTGGTCAATTTCCTTCTTTATTCTGCTTGAACTTACCTTGGCGCCTTCATATTCAACATATTCCGCTTTCTTCAGAGTAAATCCAAATTTCTGGGACAGAAGGGAAATCTGTTCCATGTCGCAGCTGCCCTTGTAACCGCATTTGAAATCACTACCTTCTGCAAGGAATCTGAGTCCACATTTTTCATGAAGAATGGCAAAGAAAGATTCACCGGAAAGCTTGGCAAAATCATCGTTGAAATCAATGACAACGGCAAAATCAAGGCCAAGGGATTCAAAGTATTCAAGGCGCTGTTTCAATGTAAATATATCACGGCCATCATCACGGCTTATGCTCGAAGCGAATGTGACGATACCAGAAACATTTTCTTTTTCTGAAACAACATAGTCTACAAGTTCCTGATGACCTTTATGGATAGCCTCAAAACTTCCAACCGTAATGGCACTGCCCTTCTTCTTCCACTGGATAGGGAATGCACCGTCGCAAATTTCTTTCCAGGTAAAGACACCCATGGATTTTCTGCCGTGTGGAACCACAAAGCCATATCCAAGACGTCCATCATGTTTCTTTATGATTCCGGCGAAAGTCCCATCCTTATAGTAGACAGCGATTTCATCCTGCACCCGGAATTCATTTGAAACTTCAATATTCTCTATTCTATCGAACATCTTTGAATAAAGAGGTCTTCCATTGTTATAGGACTTTTCTGATTCCGGCTTAATGACATCACACTCAAAACCGCACAAGGCAGCAAGTTCTGGAGTGAAAGTCAAAAATCGGCTTTTGATGTCCGCGATTTTCTGATCGCTGTCTTTTTCACGAGGCTTCTTTTCTTTCTTCTTGCTGAAAAGTTTTTCTTCTGCTTTTGCAAGAATACTTTTGTGCTCACGTTCTTCCTGACATTTCTTTTCGCTTTCTATTCCTGCGTTGATGGTAAAATCCTTCAGTTCAGAATAACATGCCGCATCTTTGAGAGAGAACGGACCGACCTGTGTACGGCGCAGGGCACTTAGATGTGCACAGCTTCCAAGCTCATGGGCAATGTCGCGGGCAAGGGCTCGTATGTAAGTTCCCTTTGAACAGACAACCTCAAGCTTCGCATATGTACAGCCATCAACGCTGCGGTTGTCCAAGTAATCAAGAACCTTGAGTCCATATATGAATATCTGACGGCTTTCAAGAACAACTTCCTTTCCCTCGCGCACAAGATCGCTCGCACGCTTGCCGTCCACATGGAGGGCACTGAAAGCAGGAGGAGTCTGAAGTATGGCACCGGTAAATTTTGGAAGCACACCTTCCAGGGCATCTTTGGATACAGGTTCCGCCGTGGAAACAATCTCACCTGTAGGATCAAGGGTGTCGGTTTCCTTTCCAAAGCATACAATGGCTTCATAGGTTTTTGTAAAGCCTGTCACATGGGGAACCAGATGTGTAAGATTTCCGCTAAGAACAACAAGAAGACCATCAGCAAAACTGTCCAGAGTTCCAGTGTGGCCCACCTTCTCCGTACCAAGGGCGTGCTTGATGCTCCAGAGAGAAGAGAAACTTGTCAGTCCAGAGGATTTGGCAAAGAGCATTACCCCTGTAGGTGCGGCCTTATTTTTCATGCAGTCAATTTTATAGAAATAATTTCAATAAGACAATAAGAATCTGATGTCATACAAGGGCTTTTGTCTGCCAACGCTTGCTTTTCCAGCGCACAAGCATCACAAGACCACGTGTCGTCTCATCTGTACCAATGGCAAGCCAGAAACCTATAAGCCCCAGTCCCATCTTTATACCAAGTATGTAACTGAAAAGAACCATGATGCACCACATTGAGAAGATTCCATAGAGCACAGGGAAGCCTACATCTCCAGCACCCTTGAGTCCGCCGATGGAAATAAGGTTCAGGGAACGACCAAATTCTATGTAGATGGAATAAAGAAGCAGAGATGAGACATAACCTATGATGACAGGATCCTTTGTGAACATAGGCACGATGAAACCCTTGCCCAGATTTATGAGGACAATGAGCACCATGCTTGTCATGGTTCCGCAGAACTGATAGCGCCACAGATTCCTGTAGGCAACATCTGCATTTTTGGAACCTACAAAGAACCCGGTCTTGATCTGTGTTGCACTTCCGATTCCCACTGCAACCACGAAAACAAAACGGGCAATTGTATTTGTATACACCTGGGCACTCATGGCGGCTGTTCCCAAAGTCGTTATCATGGCCATGATTACAATCTGGGCAACATTATAGGAAAGGTTTTCACCGGCTGTAGGAATACCAATACTGAGGATCTTCTTAAAATATGTTTTATCAGCGGAAAAGAGATTCTTGACGCTGAACTGAATTTCCTTTTTTCTTCTGATTACACAGGCAAGATAAACGCAAGAAAAGAAGTTACCTACTACAGAGGCAATGGCAACACCTGGAAGACCAAACACAGGAAGTCCAAACCATCCGTAAAGGGACAGGGCATTGCCAATTACATTTATTAAGTTTGCAATAATAGTTGCATAGAGAATCTGCTTTGTATAGCCGTAAGCACGGACAATCGCTCCCTGCATCAGGTTGAAGGCAATGAACACTGAACCATATCCGCAGAAAATCACAAAATATTCGTGGGCGTAGTTACGGACACTTTCTTCAAGGGTGTAACAGGAAAGCAAGGCACCGGTACCAAAAATTACAGCAAGAGACATGATGATGGAAAATGAAACCACCATAAGGATGCTTGCCTTAGCAATGCCGCCAAGTTCTTCATTGGATTTTTTTGCACCTATGTACTGGCTCAGGACGATCATGGTGCCGACGCAGACAACATTATAGAGAATGTTTATGAAAAAGGCGTACTGGCTTGTCATTCCTACAGCGGCAACAGCTGCATTGTCATAGCTTGAAAGCATTATGGTATCTATTGAAGAAACAAGAATTCTAAAACCCTGTTCAAGGCACAAAGGAAGTGCCAGAGCAAACATTGAAATTGTACCCGGATTCTTTTTTTCTCTCATTTTAACCCCAATGAGGAGAATTATATGTTTTTGAATGAAAAAATAAAGGGACTTCACTAAGGAAGTCCCTAATATTACAGATTTTTATTTTGCATCGGTCTCGGCATCTTCGCCGGCTTCTGCACCTTCAGTCTGCGATTCACGCTCTTTTGATTCAGCCTCAAGAGCATTAAGTTTCTGAACCATCTTGTAGCCTTCCTTCATGCTGAAGTCTGCCACAAAGGTAAGTTTTGGAAACTTGTAAATAGTCAGCTTCTTGGCGATCCTGCACTGGATGAATCCAGCCGCACTATTAAGGCCTTCGACACCGCGAATAACTGACTGATCGTCCATAAATGAAGATACGTAGACCTTTGCGTATGCCAGGTCCGCCGCAACTTCAACCCTATTTATGGAAAGAAACTCATTGACACGAGGGTCCTTGATTTCATGTCTAAGAACCATTGTCGCGATTTCTTCCCTTAATTGTTCACCTAATCTCTGTAATCTGAACTGTCCCATTTATTACCTTATTCTGCTGTGCTTTCAGCAGAACCTGCCTTCTTTGCAGCTTCTGCCTGTTCTTCTGCAAGAGTCTTTCCAAGGGAACGTTTAACTTCAATGATTTCGAATGCTTCAATCTGGTCACCAACCTGGATATCCTGCCAGTTTTCGAGACCGATACCACATTCAAATCCGTCCTTGACTTCCTTTGCATCGTCCTTGAAACGCTTGAGGGAAGAAATCTTTCCAGTGAAGATAACGACACCTTCGCGGATGAGGTTCACGCTGCATGTTCTCTTGATGAAACCTTCTGTAACGTAACAACCTGCAATGACACCAACCTTTGGAACCTTGAAAGTATTGCGTACTTCTGCGGTACCTGTTGTTTCTTCCTTTGTATCTGGAGAAAGCATACCTTCCATAGCCTGCTGGATTTCTTCAACACACTTGTAGATGATATTGTACTTTCTGATTTCAACCTTTTCCTGATCTGCAAGTTCCTTTGCCTTTGGTGTTGGACGAACGTTGAAGGCAATGATGATTGCATTCTGGTCAGCAGCTGCGAGTGTAACATCGCTTTCGTTGATTGCACCTGCGCTTGAATGGATTACATTTACGCGGATTTCCCTTGTAGTAAGTTTTTCCAAAGATGCCTTGAGTGCTTCTGCGGAACCCTGGAGGTCAGCCTTGATGATGACCTTAAGTTCCTTGACTTCACGGCTTTCAAGCTCGCTGAACATGTTGTCCATAGTGATCTTCTTGACTGCCTTGGCAGCTTCGAATCTCTTAAGTTCCTGACGTTTTGCAGCAAATGCACGTGCGTCCTTTTCATTTTCTGTAACCTGGATTGGATCACCTGCGTTTGGCATGCTTTCGAGACCAAGAACTTCTACTGGCATTGATGGAGTAGCTTCCTTGACCTTCTGTCCGCGGTCATTGAAAAGTGCACGAACACGACCAGAGTAGATACCAGCAACAAGAGGATCACCAATACGGAGTGTTCCGCGTTCAACAACAACAGATGCAACGACACCGCGTCCCTGGTCTGTGCGTGATTCGATGACCTTACCTTCAGCACGGCAATCATAATGAGCCTTGAGTTCAAGCATTTCTGCCTGGATAAGGATAGCATCAAGAAGATCATCAATACCCTGGCGCTTGAGAGCGGAAATGTTTACGAACTGAGTATCTCCACCCCATGCTTCAGGAGTAAGACCAAGATTTGAAAGCTGGGTCATTACATTTTCTGGATTAGCATCAGGCTTATCACACTTGTTTACTGCAACAATAATTGGAACCTTTGCCTGCTTTGCATGGTCAATAGCTTCTTCTGTCTGAGGCATTACACCGTCGTCTGCTGCAACAACAAGAACAACGATATCTGTAATCTGGGCACCACGTGCACGCATCATTGTAAATGCTTCGTGTCCTGGAGTATCAAGGAATGTAATGTCCTGACCGTCCTTTGTACGTACCTGGTAAGCACCGATCTTCTGTGTGATACCACCGGCTTCGCCTGCGGCAACATTCTCATCGCGGATAGCATCCAATGTCTTTGTCTTACCATGGTCAACGTGACCCATGACTGTAACGACAGGAGGACGTGGACGTTCTCCTTCTGAAGAACCTTCGTCACTGGCGATAACTGTCTCATCATAAAGGCTTACAAGGTGAACCTTACAGTTGTATTCATCTGCAAGAAGTGTAGCAGTATCGGAATCGATGGACTGGTTGATTGTTACCATCATACCCATACCAAAGAGCTTGCTGATGATTTCACTAGCCTTGAGGTTCATCTTCTTTGCAAGATCGGAAACAGAAATTGTTTCCATGATATCGATTGTCTCAGGTACTACGCTTGCAGGAGTAACTTCATGTCTCTTGTTTCCATAAAGTTCATCTTCGTCAAAGAGTTCTTCCTTGTCCTTGCGGTTGTATACCTGTTTCTTTCCCTTGAACTGTTTCTTTCCAGGTGTTCTGTCTGGTGTAGGAACTGCCGATGGTGCGCCAAATCCTGGACGACCACCACCAAAGCCTGGGCGTGGTCCACCGAATCCAGGTCCACGGTTGAATCCGCCACCCTGGCCGTTCTGTCCACGGTTGAAACCACCACCCTGGCCATTAGGACCACGGTTGTATCCACCCTGACCACCATTGTTGTTGTAGCCGCCACGGTTGTAGCCACCCTGACCGCCATTGTTGTTGTAGCCGCCACGGTTGTATCCGCCCTGACCGCCATTATTATTGTAGCCACCGCGGTTGTTGTAGCCGCCCTGGCGTTCTCTGCTCTGATAGCCTTCACGTGCCTGTGCACCAGTAAAGCCACCCTGGCCACCATTACGGTTGTAGCCACCATTGTTGTAGCCGCCCTGACCGCCACGGTTGTATCCGCCATTGTAACCACCACGGTTACCACCGCTGAGGTTACCTGCCTTTACGTTAGGTCTTGTGCTTGGGAATTCAAGTGTCTGAACCTGTGGTTTTGAAGCTGGAGCAGGAGCAGCCTTTGGTGCTGGAGTTTCTTCTGCTGTTGCTGCAGGCTTTGTCTCCTCGGACTTGGCTGTTGGTTCCGTATGTTTCTTCTGTACAACGATACGTTTTTTCTGCTCAGGCTTAGATGCATCTGAAGGAGTAGCTGATGCAGTCTTTCTCTTGATAACAATCTTTTTCTTCTGAGAAGCTTCTGCTGACTGAGAGTCGTTTGTTTTAGTGTGCTTTATTAAAACAACACCTGGTTTTTTCTCTGATTCTTCTGCCATACTCTGTTATACCTACCTCTTCTTGCGCCTTATTCTTCTTCAAATGAGAATTCTGTTCCACACTTTGGACACTTTGTCATGTCAGGTGTGATCTTCTCGCCACATTCTGGACAGAAGTATTCTTCCTCTTCTTCTGCAGCTTCTTCTGTTTCTTCAATTTCGTTCTCAGCTTCTTCGTCTTCGAACTCTACGTATTCACCGATTATTGCGTTGATAGCATCAAGCTGTTCCTGTGTAACGCCTTCTACGTTTTTCAAAGAACCATCTTCATAAGCTGTGATGAATGCCTCGATATCATCAAAACCTGCGGCCTTGAGGATTTCTGCGGCAGCCTGGTCAACTCCAGGAAGCTGTGTGATAGATGTGATTTCTTCATCAGATGTTTCTGCAAAGAGCTTTTCAGCATCAGCCTTTGCTGTGTAGTTTTCTGTAAGATCAAGTTCTGCGGCCTGAGATTCTGTCTTTACATCGACAATCCAGTTGCAGAGTCTGTTGGCAAGGCGAACATTCTGTCCCTGCTTACCGATGGCAATCGAGAAGTTCTCATCAGAAACGATGGCAAGAGCTTCACGCTTCTCGGAATCCTTGATGATGACCTGAAGAACTTCTGCAGGTGAAAGTGCGTTTCTGATGAATACATGTGGATCCTCGTCATAACGGAGAACATCGATCTTTTCACCTTCAAGTTCGCGGATTACGTTCTGGATACGCACACCCTTGAGACCTACACATGCACCTACTGGATCAACATCCATCTTTGTTGATGAAACTGCGATCTTTGTGCGGTAACCAGCTTCACGGGCGATGCTGTTGATGACAACGATTCCGTCCTGGATTTCTGTAACTTCACCTTCGAGGATGTTGCGTACAAGGTTTTCATCTGTACGGCTGAGGATAACCTGAACTCCAGAGTTAACCTTCTTTACTTCCTTGATGAGGGCCTTGATTCTATCCGACTTGTTTTCATAGACTTCTCTTGGGCTCTGGTACTTCTTAGGAAGAACACCTTCAACCTTTCCGCCAAGATCAACATAGATGTTGTCCTTGTATGAACGCTGGAAATAACCGATGATTGTCTCACCGATCTTGTCCTTGTATTCGTCGATAAGCTTTCTGCTTGAATTTTCGCTGAGATCCTTGTGTGCTTCCTGCTTTCCTACAGAAACTGCTCCACGCTGGAAATCTTTCTTAGGATCAAGCTGAATGCGAAGAACGTCATTTACTTCCGCACTTGCCACAAGCTGCTTTGCTTCCTCAAGTTCAATTTCAATAACAGGGTCATAAACTCCGTCTACAACTGTCTTTTCTGCATATACATTTACACTTGAAAGGTCGTCTGAAATGTCAACGATACAGTTGTCATATATCTTTCCGAATGACTTCTGATATGCAGCAGTAATCATTTTTGTAACAGTTGCCTTTACAGCTGTCTCATCGATTCCCTTTTCTGCAGCAAGTGCACGGATGATATCGGCGATTGGTTCTGAATTGTCCTTTTTTGTTTTCTTAGCCATTTTCTATACTCCTGTTATCTAATCTCTATATATGGATAAACTTTGCTTTTGCGATGTCGGCAAACTGGAAAGTGATTTCAGTTCCGTCTTCTGAAACAAGAGTCACCGATTTGTCATCTGAACTCTTGATGGAACCTGAAGCCCAGTCGTTGATGTTCCTGTCCCAGACACGCACCTGGCGCCCCTGGAAAATCTGGAACTCTGCGGCATTCTTAAGGTTGCGCTCGATTCCAGGAGAACAGACTTCCATTCCGATGTCATCTTCAGTCTTGTTGAGAAGAGCCATCAACTTTGGTGCCAGTGCCCTGTGAGCCTTTGAACAATCCGAGACACCAACATCTTTAGTCGGGTCACCGGAAGCGATCACAGCCGTGATTCTTGTAAGTGTTTTCTGCGGAACAATCTGAAGCTCCACAAGTTTCAATCCTTCTGCCGATACTACAGCAGAACATTCGTTGAAGTAGGGAATACTGTTTAATGAAATATATTCCAAGTTATGCCTCTGTTTAAAAGTAAGCGAAACACCAAAAAAAAAGAGCCTTTTGGAAGGGCTCAGTTCTAAGGTTAATCACAATGTAACGAAAATATATCATTTCAGGGAACCTGTGTCAATAAACACCGATTCCCCGGAATGATTTTACAAGCCATCAGACAAGAAGCTCTTCGTTCTGGTTGACTACCCTTACCCTGGCCTTCTTCATCTTGAGGGTGAGTTTTTCTCCGTCAAAATCAAGGACAACGGTCTTTGGTTTTGTCTCATCGGCAAACTCTGAATTCTCAAGGAGAAGGACAGAAAGAGGATCTTCAATCTGACGCTGGATGAGGCGCCTCATAGGACGGGCACCCATGGAAGGTTTATATCCGTTTTCAACCAGCCACTGGCGGGCCTTTGGTTTCACATCAAGAGAGATTCCTTTTTCCGCAATCCTTGACTTGAGCTCATCAAGCTGAATGTTGAGGATATTGTCCACTTCTTCATGAGAAAGGGCGTTGAATACGACAACATCATCCACACGGTTGAGGAGTTCTGGAGACATGATGCGCTTAAGTTCTTCCATGGCGCTTGCCTTGATGTCCTCATAAGGAAGCACGCCTTCCTTGACCGTAGAAAATCCCATGCGGCTGTCGGCTGTGATTTCCCTTGCGCCAGCATTGCTTGTCATGATCACAAGACAGTTACGGAAAGAAACCGTATGTCCAAGATTGTCCTTAAGTTCGCCTTCTTCAAGCATCTGAAGAAGAAGATTGAAGATGTCATGATGGGCCTTCTCGATCTCATCAAGGAGCACAACGGAATAAGGATGCTGTCTGACCTGTTCTGTAAGCATTCCGCCTTCCTCATATCCAACATATCCAGGAGGTGCACCTACAAGGCGGGAAGCATTCTGCTTTTCCATATAATCACTCATATCAACACGGATAAGGGCATCCTCGGTTCCAAAGAGGAATTTCGCAAGACTCTTTGCCAGCTGTGTTTTTCCAACACCTGTTGGTCCAAGGAAAATGAAGGATCCCATAGGTCTGCGTCCAGAAGAGACACCAGCCCTGTTTCTACGTACTGCGCTGCTTATGAGGCTTACGGCTTCATTCTGGCCAATGACCTCGCGATGAATTTCACGTTCCATATTAAGGAGCCTTGAAGATTTTCCGTCATCAAGCTTTGAGACATCAATTCCTGTCATTGAAGAAATGATGCGGCATACATCCTCTGCGCTTACGCAACGGTTGCGTCCTGCATCAGCAGACTTCCACTTGCGGTTAAGCTCATCGATCTCAAGCTTAAGGCTGTTCATCTTGTCACGCATCCATGCGGCCTTCTCGTATTCCTGAGCTGCTACAAGTTCACGCTTCTGTTCGTTTGCCTTTGCATATTCAAGTTCAAGCTGTTCAAGCCCGTCAGGACGTGAGTTTTCTGTGATCTTCTTTGCGGCACCGGCTTCATCAAGAATGTCGATTGCCTTGTCCGGCAGGAACCTTTCATTGATGTAACGTTTTGAATATTTGACAATGAGAGGAATTACATCATCATCATATCTTACATGGTGATACTCCTCGTAGTTTGATTTAAGTCCAAGAAGGATCTGCTCTGTTTCATTTTCAGAAGGTTCTTCAACGCGTACTGTCTGGAAACGACGTACAAGGGCGCTGTCCTTCTCAAAATATTTTCTGTATTCCTTTGTTGTTGTGGCTCCAATGATCTGGAGCTCGGCACGGCTCAGGGCAGGCTTTATCATGTTTCCTGCATCCATGCTTCCTTCCGGTCCACCGGCACCAATTATTGTATGAAGTTCATCGATGAAAAGGATGACATTCTTTGCTTCCTTGATTTCCTTCATGACACGCTTGAGTCTTTCCTCGAATTCACCGCGATACTTTGTACCGGCAATCATGGCAGCAAGATCAAGCTGAAGAACACGCTTGTTAAGGAGATCTACAGGTACAGTGCCTTTTTCGATTCTCTGGGCAAGACCTTCTACAATGGCTGTCTTTCCAACGCCAGGTTCACCAATGAGTACAGGATTGTTTTTTGAACGACGGCTCAGAATCTGCACCGTACGGAGCACTTCCTTTTCCCGGCCTACGACAGGATCAAGAAGACCGTCACGGGCAGCCTGAGTAAGGTCACGGGAAAACTGTTCCAGAATGCTCTGTGGCTTCTGTTTTTTCTGCTGTGAACTTCCGTCAGCCATGAATGGAACGGCTTTCTCATTTATGAAATTTCCGCCATCGGCATCATCTTCTGAGTTTGCTGCCGAAGAAGGGATTTTTTTCTGTATTTCGGAAACCGTCTTCTTTACCTGGTCAACGGAAATTCCGGCTTTGCGGAAATAAGTCCACAAAAGTGAATGTTCTTCCGTAATGGCCGCAAGAACCATATGCTCAGTTCCAACATAATTGTTGCCCATGGCCTTTGCGATAAAAGAACACTGGTTAAGGAATTTTTCCGTGCGTTCCGAATTAGGGATTGTCTTGAGTTCCGCATCTGGATATCTGCTATGGAAATTCTGTTCAATGGCAAGCTGCATCGTAAGCACATTGATCCTCAGATTCTGAAGCGCAATGTAGCCGAGACCGTCTGCTGATTTCAAAAGAGCAAGAATGATATGTTCCGGATCAATGACCTTGCTTCCGGAATAGTAAGCCTCATCCTGTGCAAGAGCAACAAGAAGTCTGCGTGCTCTTGGTGAAAAATTATCGTACATAACCCACCCGATTTTTATTTCTCAATATTCTCAAAGGATTCCTGAAGAATAAGCGCCCTCAGCCTTTCAATCTGCTTGTGCTTGTTTTCCTGGATGTCCTTTTCAAACTTGAATTTACCCGTATTGAGAACATATTCAAGATGACCTTCCTGCACCCTGTAAAGAAGGGCATGGAGTTCAGTGTCATCGATTCCGCTCAGAATACCCATGTCGGCGCCGAATTTGACGCCACTTATAATATCGACAGATTCCCTCAAGTTTATAAAGAAACTTGATTTTGCAAGGGCAAGTGATCTGTAGGTGTAGTTGGCTATTTCCGTGACATGGTTTGTGCGGCATTTCTTTCTTGCCTCACGCTCTTCGTTGATCACATCCTTCAACACGATCTGCATGGAAGCAAGCTGTTCCAGTTCAGTTCCGCCTGCGCTGCTTTTTGTCGAAAGCCTGTAATAGGTACCAAGTGCGGAACCATAACTGCCATAGCCACTGACATTCTCATATCCACCTGAACCATATCTTTCACTAAGGACAAATCCATCCTTTGAAAGGCGCTCGGCAATTCCGCCTACTTCATGAAGAAGAGAGAGAGCCGGAAGATGGAGGACCGCAGAAATACAAAGTCCGCTTCCTGAGTTCATGACAAAATTGGTCAGGTATCCAAAATCATAGCTGGCGGCAAACTGCACGTGCTTCTGTAGCTCGCAGTCCACCTCGTAGACTGTTTTAGTCGTAATATCTGGAGCAAAACCGGAAGCAAAGGATGAAACTACGACATGGTCACCGGTGTTCACAGTACAGCTGATCCTTCCGTCATTGCGCAGGATGAGTCCACCTTTCTTTACTTCGCTGTCCTCGACTACGCAGCGTTCATACATGACTTTGCGGCCTGTGTCATCAAGTTTTTCAAGAGGAACCGCCTGGTAGAATTCCGCATCAGGAAGATAGTTGAAGGCATCGAACATTATGGATTGTATTCTTTCACTTTCAGGTTCACGAAGCTGTGACGGAAAAGGAAAGTTTGCAAGGTTGCGTCTTAACGTAGACATTGTGGATACAACCACATCCTGTTCCCTGCCCTTCACGGAATACCAGGTGTCGGTCACAGAGGAATTGTTTTTCTTTGCCATCAGTCAGCCTCTCCCTGTTCCACATCGGAACCATCGGAAACGGACTGCTTTTCAAGAGCCTTGAGATAGTCGCGGTACATGGCGGCCTTTTCATAATCCTCACGCTCAAGGGCATCATTAAGTTTATTCTGAAGTATCACCCTGTCGTTGAGGACGGAATGTATTGTTGAAAGACGTGCCGGCATGGTTCCCTTGAAGACTTCCTTGACTCCGTTGTTTTCCAGAAGCTGTCGGATGTCATTCTTGAAAATGGCATAGCATTCAGGACAGCCAGTATGTCCGGTCTTTCTTATATCGCCGAGTTTAGTTCCGCAGACTGGGCAGACCTTGTTTTCTCTGTCTGATATTTTCTTTGAGACGTCGGCAAGCTCCTTGAAAAGATTGCCTATTGAAGATTCTATGTTCTTTGGATCAGGCGAGATTCCCCTTTCCATGGCACATTCCAGGCATATGTTGATTTTACGGCGCTGACCTATACCGGTCATCTGTTCCATAAAGATAGCTGCTTCTCTTTCGTGGCAAAAGTCACAAATCATTGAATTCCCCTCGTTGTTTTCATATTTAATATACAAGAAAAAGAGGAAAAATTCAAAATTTTAGGAAAAACAAGTCAGTTCTTGCTTAATGTCTCGATAATCTTTGATTTTCCGGCTCTTACAGACGGAATAACCGACATGACAGCGGAGAGAATCAAAGTCATAACTATGATGAGAGCAACCTCATTCCATGGAATAACAACAGGAATTTCCTGCAGATAGAAGGCAGGATCAAGAAGCTTTACATGACCTGCCCCGGCAAATGAAAGGACAAAATTCAGCACGACTTCTATGCCGCTTATGATCGGATTTATGAACACGGAGACAAGAAGTCCGCAAGGCACGCCTATGAGGATTCCGCTTATGCCTGCGAAAAGACCTGTCATGACAAAAGCCAAGGCGATGCCGGAAGAAGATCCACCGGTGCTTTTTAGAATTGCAATTTCCTTTCGGCGTTCCATTACGATCATGACGATGGCAGAACTGATATTGATGCTTGCCACCAGAATGATGGCGAACATTATGACAACAAGAAGAGCCTTGGTGGAGGCAAAATTCTCAAACTGGGCTGCGTTGACACTTCTCCATGTACCGGCAGTGCTTGAACCGGAATCCTCATCGGCCACAAGTTTCTTTCTCACGTCTGACATGACCTTTTCAAGACCACTGTCAAAAGTGCAGTCCGTATCAAGGCCAAGGATGAATTCCATGGAACATCCTCTGAAGGAAGTGAAAGCATTTTCAAGAGGAACAAAAACCCAGAGTGCATCAAGTTCCTGATAGCCACTGGATACAATTCCTGTGACCTTGAAGAGATTTACCTTTGGAGAAATTCTTTCATTTTTTGTCGAAAGACTGATAAGCCTGAGGGTATCACCTGGATGCAGTTCAAGATCCTGGGCAAGCTTCTGACCAATGACCGCATTCTTTTTTGAAGTTAGATCGACAGTTCCTTCAACCACATGAAAAAAATCCGAGAAAGTGCTGTCGTTGAAGACATCCTGCTTTACAGCCCTTATTGTGGCCCCACTTCTATATGACGCACCGGCGGCAAGGCCCATTCCACGGACTTCTGGATTTACTTTTACAACAGATTCCAAAGTGGAATAGCTGTCTGCGGCTTCAAGGAAATTTTCCATTGTCTCTGTCTTTTTACAGCCGGAATCCAGCACCACCTGTATGTCATGGGAAGACAAGGTTATGAGTCTCCCGGTTATTCCGCTTATCATACCGCTGCTTACAGAGATCACTGCAACAAGCGGAACAAGGCTCACTGCGATGCATGCCACTGCACCCGAGAGTGATCTATGGCCGGCAGTCTTGTCTGCTCCTCTTGCTGACTTTGAGAAAAATACTTTTTTTGCGTATAAAAAACATGAACCTAACGTCATCTTAGACCTGCAGCAGTTTTCCGTTTTCGATTGAATATCTTACATCACCTTTTGATGCAAGGTTCATGTCGTGGGTCACAAGGACAAGGGTCTTTCCGTGTTTTTCAGAAAGTGAAAAAAGCATGTCGCCGATAAGCAAGGCATTCTCAGGATCAAGATTTCCTGTAGGCTCATCAGCAAGAATTATTTCAGGTTCGTTCACAAGGCAACGGGCAACAGCAACCCTTTGGCGTTCTCCTCCAGACAGCTGCGACGGCAGATGGTCAGCCCTGTCCGAAAGCCCCACTTCTTCAAGAAGAGCACGTGCTTTTTCCATGGCGTCTTTTTTTGAAATGCCTGCCATATAGGCCGGAAGAAAAATATTTTCCAGAGCAGTAAAATCCTTCAGAAGATAATGAAACTGAAAAACAAGCCCAAGAACTTTTTTTCTGAATTCATTTCTTTGCTTATCATTCATGCCACAGATGTCCATGCCATTTACTATGACGGAACCTGCCGTCGCATCATCAAGGCCACCCATTATGTTGAGCAAGGTAGATTTTCCGCTTCCGCTTTTTCCTACAATGACACATTTTTTTCCGCGTTCAAGGGAAAGATCAAGGTCCTTAAGGATTGTCAGAGTCTCACCGCTTGACCTGTATGTCTTTTCTATGTTTTTCAATTCAAGAACGATTTCGCTATTCATCTCTTAGAACCTCCGAAACAGTCATCTTAAGGACACATCTTCCTGCAAGCCATGAAGCGACAAGTGCTGACATCAGGCCAAACATAAATATCATGAAGACCTCACCGGCAACCAACCGTCCTGGAATGGCTGCATAGGCACCAAACATTGGATTGCCTGTGATCCTGCCAAGAAAATCAAAAAAAGAAGAAATGTTTTTACTTACTACAATACCAAGAAGAAGGCCCGGAAAAGCACCGCAGATACCGGTCTTAGCTCCCTGGGCCAGAAAAATGTGGTGGACGCTTACAGGAGAAGCTCCAAGTGCGGAAAGCACCGCTATTTCTTCCTTGCGCTCATAGACGAGTCTTTTCATGGAATTATAGATGTTTACAGCAACGACTATAAAAATAAGAAAGACAAGGGTAAAAAGAATGTTCTTTTCCATGCGGAGTACGCCAAAGAAGCTCCTGTTGAATTCACGCCAGCTTACGATCTTTGCTTCAGGAAAGTTCTTCTTGACGGAATCAATGAACGCCACATCCCTGTGACTTGAGGTCAGCTTTATTCCGTATGTTCTGGTGGCATTCCTGCCAAAATTTGCCTCACCTGATTCGTTGCTTATAAAACAATAGCCTGCATTTATGTCTGCATAGCCACAGAAAAAAATTCCTTTGACGGTAAAAACCCTGCTGGAAGAAAGCAAGGCCGTATCGGAAGAACCGCTCAAGGCCGCAATGTTTACTTTGCTACCTTTTCTGAGTTTTAGGTTATATGCAATGGTATTTCCGATGACGATGGAATCTGGATCGGTCAGATCAAATTTCCCGGAGACTATCCTCAGTTCTTTTTTGAAGCCTTCATCCATAGAAAGCACATTCTTAGGAACAGTGCGGATGATGGAAGCGGTCTGAAGTCCCCTGCTTCCGGCTAGAAGACCATGTGCTTCATAGAAAGGAACGCAGGCTTTGATCTCCGGACTTTCTTTGCAGAAGGAAATGAATTCAGCTTCCCTCTCAGAAGTAATACCGGACACACGCACGTGGCATGAAGAGATTTCCATTATGGAATCAATGAATGACATCTGGAATCCGTTCATGACAGCCATAATCACAATGAGCGCCATGACTCCAAAGCAGACACCAAGGGAAGCAAGCCAGGAAGTCACTGCCGTCCTGCCCTTTCTGTCGACCTTTGAGAATCTTTGGGAAACAAAGAGAATCCATTTGAAGTCCGACATCATTGACCTTCCTTGTACAGGAACATCTTCTCATCGACTTTCAACCCGTTCTCATATTTTGTTCTTACACCGCTTCCGCCTGGAAAATACAAGGATTCATAGTACACGTCATCGCTTATCTGCTGAGTCTCGATTCTAAGGAAGCCATCTTCATAATATTTAAGATCAGGAGTCTCTGAATTTTCAGTATATGTATATTTCTTTTCCTGGGAGAAAATTACAACATCCTTTACTCTGCCGGTGGATTCGTTCTTCTTCTGTTCGTAGACTTCTTCCCTATCTACAATGACACGGTTTTCGTCATCATACTCATATAGAAGAATTCTTGCCAGGTTCTTTTTCTGAACCTTTTCATCGCCATCAGTCTTTACATCCTCGACCTTATGCTCCATGACCTTTACTGGCAGGTCCTTCATATTGAATACCGTGTCAGTGAAGATATTGTTCTCAAAATCTTCTTCTGTCATATAGGTGGAATCATCCCTGTAAAACCAGTTCCGTCTTGTAAGCATCATGGATTCCGAAAGTGAGCTTTTGTTTTTCCAGGTGATCTGTTCTATCATTCTGTATTCGGAATCATACTTTGTCCTGGTGACCACATCCTGGTTCACGGAGACAACCGAAGATCTTTTACCTTCCTTGTCACCTACAGAGAGTTTTTCCTCTCCATGCTCAAAAAGTTTCAGATGGCTGTTTGTATTTCTAAGGTAGATTTCTGCAATATTTTCTTTAGGCTCTTCCTGCGTGGTTTCAGCATCACCTTCTTCATTAGCCCCTTCCGCAATCTCAAAGAAATCCATGCCTTCTTCGTCTTCTTCCGGAATATCAAGTTCAAAACCGGATTCATCAAAACCAAGAAATTTTAAAAGTTCCAGCCGCTTTTCAACTTCAGCAGGACTCGATGTAAGATTCTTTTTTATGAGCTCTGAATATCTTTGCTGTCTGTCTGTGAGGATTGGAAATAAAAGGTAAAGGCTTAATGCCGCAGAAACTATATCCATTTACTGTTGACCAAGGAATTCCTTTACGTACTTTTCTTTTTCAAAGGCCTCGATGTTCTCATATTTTTCGCCTGTGCAGACAAAAAGAGCCGGAATGCCAAAATCACGGCCTATGGAAACAACACAACCACCTTTCGCCGTTGAATCATATTTTGTAAGAATGATGGCATCGACACCTACCGCCTCATTGAATACTTCAACCTGTCTTACGGCATTCTGTCCTGTAGTCGCATCAATGACAAGAATTTTCTTGTAGCATCCCTCATCTGCCTTGGAACTGCAGATCCTGTCGATCTTCTTTAATTCATTTACAAGGTTTTCTTTGTTGTGGAGACGTCCTGCAGTATCAGCAAGAACAAGCCCGCCACCATTGGCACGGCATGCATCAGCGGCATCAAAAACAACGGAAGAAGGATCACTTCCCATCTGGTGTTTGACCACACGGATACCAAGTCTTTCTCCATGCATGGAAATCTGATCAACTGCAGCAGCACGGAATGTATCAGAGGCAGCCATTATGACATTGCAACCTTTGTCAGAATACATTTTTGCGACTTTTGCGACAGAAGTTGTTTTTCCAACACCATTGACACCAAGAACCATCCAGACATTTGTCTTTCCTGATTCCGGCTCAAGCGAAATTTCCTTTATATTTCCAACAAGGATTTCCTTAAGATTTTTAAGAATCTCATCCTCATCGGTAATTTTATCTTCCTTGCATTTAGCCTCAAGCTCATCAACGATCTCAACGGCATTCTTTGCACCTACATCACCTTCTATAAGGGCATCAGTAAGATCCTCGAAGAATTCTTCAACATTATCTTTTTTTGAGCCAAAGAGGCTTCTTAATTTTTCCGCAAATGAAATCTTAGCCATTATTCTTCTCCACTTGTTTCCTTTTCTTCTGTAATTTCAACATCACCATCCGGTTGTTCATCCGCAGCATCATTTTCCTGCTCAAGGACTGTTTCAACAACAGGATACATTTTCTTTTGCTTTTCTTCTGCCTTATGTATCTCACTGGAAGAAGCCTTGTGAACACTGGCTGGCAATACGGAATTGGCAGCGATCAGATAGCGCACCAGTTCAATGACAAAAAGTCCCGTGCATGCCGCCGTAATTCCAAGGCATATGTTTTTTCTGTCCTGCAACCTGTAGACTTCATCCAGATCATTAAAAGATTTTGAGTTGTATGCCCTTACAGCCGAATTATATTTTCCTGTGCTGTATAAGGTAAAAGGCATGGACAGAACAAGAAGTGTATAGGCCCTGTAAGTCCAGATTCTTCTTTTATCAACATAGGACTCATGATCTCTCGCAGTACCATTGACTGCAAGAACGGTTCCATTCTGCTGTAGATGCTCAGGAACGTAATAGAAGAAACTCTGCTTGTTTCCTTTCTTGTCTTTATCCATGGCTATGAACTGACCAATTACAGGACTTCCGTCTGCGGAAAAATTACCATAGATATTGCCATCAAGGATATCGCCGGAAAATTTTCCATCCGCATAGACTGTACCTTTTATAGGTTTCAGGATTGCGACAGACAGCTCAGAATTTTCCTGCTTGATCATATCAGCTTGGATCACAAACTTGTCCGCGCCAGTGAATTCATAGGTGATCATTCGCGAATAGTAGTCCTTGCATTCAACCTTTATGGAATGTTTGCCTGAATCAAGAACAAGTTTTTCAGGAATCTTTTCGTAATATATTCCATCAACTGTGACACTGGATTTATCGACTATTTCTTCCGGAGTAACCTCAAAGATAATATCCACAGGCATATGGTTTGCAAGAAGCGGAGCCATATAAGATGCTATGTTTGAAGCAACGGTACCGCAATCACGGATTTTTCCGACTTCAGTTATGCTTCCAAGAACCTGTCTTCCAGGGTAAAGCCAAAGTGTGCAAGTGACGGAAAAATAATCTCCGTATAAAGTCAACGTTCCGTCCAAGAAACCATTGATCTTGGCAGACACCATTTCCTTTTCAAACGCACGGCTGTCCGGCCCATTGTTTTTATAGTTCTCGCTTGGAACATAAAGTGCAGAAGAATCTTTCTTGTAAAGTGTGACTTTTTCGTCCTCAGCATCAGGCAGAAGTTTTTCGGTTTTCTTTACAAAAAGGTTTGTCAAAGGATTGAAAAAAATATTGAAGTCAGATTCCGTCTTGTTCTTTTTTTCTTCATTCACCAGGGAATTCTGGTATTCTTCACGAATCTGCCTGGTTTTCTCCAGGTTCTCATCGATTTTCTCTTCGACTTCCTGGATTTTTTTCTGTTGGGCAGCAAGAGCCTTCTTGAATTTCTTTTCAGTAGGATTTGAAAGAACAAGACCATCCCTGACCTTGTTTTCCTTTGCAAGATTAAGGAAAAGAGACTGGCGTTCCACAAGATAGGTATCAAGTGTTCTGTCCATCATTTCTTTTTCGGAAGTGCTTCTTATAAGACCTTCTGAAATCTGTTCCAGGACCATCTGAGGCACCAGGGAAGAAAATTCCTGCTCATAAAGGTCCCTCTTCTTATTCTGGACAAAATCAAATTTCTTTGCGGCAAGAACCCAGTCACCTGGAAAGACAAAAGAGATAAATAGAAATGCAGAAAAGAATAACAGGATGCTCCTTTTATTCAACATCATCCATATCGTCATCATCTGGTGTAACAGAAAGTCCCTTCCATTTAGCAGAAAGGAATTCATCAAGGAACGGATCGATGTTTCCGTCCATGACATCATGGATGTTTCCAATCTTAAGCTTTGTGCGGTGGTCATTCACCATTGTGTAAGGCTGGAAAACATATGAGCGGATCTGGCTTCCAAAAGAGATGTCCTTCTTTTCTCCAGCAAACTTGGAATTTTCCTTTTCCTTCTGTTCCTTGTAATACTCATAAAGTCTTGAACGAAGGATGCTCATTGCAGTAGCACGGTTCATGAGCTGTGATCTTTCACTGTCACAGGCAACAACGATTCCAGTAGGAATATGGGTAAAACGAACGGCAGACTCGGTCTTGTTTACATGCTGACCACCCTTTCCGCCTGAACGATATGTATCAACACGAAGGTCCTTAGGATCAATGTTGACCTCGATGTTTTCATCAAGAACAGGGAAAACGTATACAGAAGCAAATGATGTATGACGTCTTGCGTTGGCATCAAATGGAGAAATGCGGACAAGACGATGTACTCCAGCCTCTCCCTTTGTATATCCATAGACATAGTCGCCGGAAATCCTCATGTTGATTGACTTAAGGCCACCTTCAGCTTCTTCCTGGGAAACAATCTCAATTTTATATCCATGGCGTTCAGCCCATCTCTGGTACATACGGCTGAGCATGAAAGTCCAGTCACAGGCTTCAGTACCACCTGCACCAGCATGGACAGAAAGGAAGCAGTCGTTCTTGTCTACTTCATCGCTAAGAAGGTTAAGGATACTGTAGTGCTCATAATCCTTGTTGGCAGCCTCATACATGTCCTTGAGTTCCGCCTCCAGAGCCTGGTCATTTTCTTCCAATGCCATCTGGTACATGGTCTCAATGTCATCGATATCGGCCACAAGCTTCTGCCATGGCTCGATTCTTCCCTTAAGAAGCTTGATGTCATTCATCACCTTTGTGGCTTTCGCATTGTCATCCCAGAATCCTGGAGCATTGGAAAGAGCTTCCTTGTCGGCAATTTTCTTATTTATATCATCAACGTCAAGACGACCCCATACGGAAAGAATCCCTTCCTTAAGCTGTGCGATGGGTTCCTGAAAATCTTCTACCATAATAAATATTTCCTCAAAATGATTTTTTTAACTCTACGCCCTGAATATCACCGTCACTGTTTTGGAGTTCCGCTGAACTGGCACTTGCGCCATTTTTTCTGTTTCATCTCAGTGATGACAAAAAGTCCGTTGACCGGAAACTGATAGAGTCTGATCTTGTCATAATAGTCTGTAACACGGTCCAGATCTTTCTTAAGGTTTGAAAGCTCATCTTCACGGACCTTCATGCTTTCCCAGCAGGATCTCTGAATCTTCGTGAAGCCATAGCGTGTGAGAATATCAACCAAGGATTTACCGCTATCAAGGCTTCCCGGTTCAATCATTACAGATACAAACATACCTTAAAGAATAATTGAAACGACATCTATTGTCAAACAGACCAAGTTGACCTAAAATGATACTTATGAAAGCAAAGGTTCGTGTCGTTTTATTAGTTTCTACTATATTATTGTCAGTTTCATCTTTATTCGCACAGTCAACAAAAGCTGTAGTCACAGGGATCAAAGCGGAACCATCCTCAGGCAATTCCGTGACCGTAACATGGAACAGTCCAGCCCAGACCACCGAAGTCTCTGCCCTCCTTCTCTACAGAGGAACAAAACCTTTCACATCATACAATCAGGTTGAGGACATTGAACCTGCGGCGACATTGAGAGCCGGAGAAACATCATATACGGACATGCTTAGGACTTCCCAGGAATATTTCTATGTGGTCATCTCGGTCCTTTCATCAAAACCAGAGGCGGAATCGGCATACTACTATGACGAAGAAACCGACGGCAAAGAAGTAATGAATGACAGCGACACAGTGCTAAAGACAGTGCTCCCAGGTGTAAATGCCACCGTCAAAGGTGCAAGGGTTCAGCCTGTAAAGAGAAGACAGCAGAAGGCAAAGATCCAGAAGGCAGCACCACAGAAAAAGACATACGAAAACGGAGAACTCAGGGAAACTCCACTTCCATACATCGATGTTCTTGATGAAAAACCAGTCAGGGAACCAACAATCTCCCCTGAATCAAAAAGAATGGCAAAAAACCTTGCCGGAACTTCAAACAAGACCTACAAAAGGGAACCTCTTCCTGTTCACATTTTTGAGGAAGACCTTGTAAGCCCAGCAGGCGGAGACGAATACCTTCTCTTTGAGATCCTTAAGACATATTTCATCAGAAAGCAGTATACGGAATCCATTTCAACACTCCGGAAATTCCTTGCCCAGAACAGAACAAAGGAAGTTTCGGACAGAGCAGCCTTCTATCTTGGAGAGGCATACTACTATACAGGAAACTTCCCTTCTGCCCTCACAAGATTTCTTGCACTTGAAGAAACATATCCAGAGCTCAGCCGCCAATGGATCGACAGCACACTGGATCAGTTCAACTAGTCAATAAATCATAAAATTTCAATAAACTCACAAAACATACTACGAGGAAACATATGAATCTTGGTACAGGATGGAACCTTGGCAACACATTGGATGCCCATAATGCAGACAGCTTTGAAAATCAGCCGGCAGATACAGAGACAAGCTGGGGACAGCCTACAACAACAAAGGAAATGATAGAAGGTCTTGCCAAAAGCGGAATCAAAACCATCAGACTTCCGGTAAGCTGGACACCACATATAAACGCAGACTATGTAATCAACTCTGAATGGATGAACCGTGTAAAGACTATCGTCGACTGGTGCATGGAATGCGACATGTATGTAATCCTCAACATCCATCACGACAACTACATCAACCAGAACATGGTATATGCATTCCAGGGATACTACCCAAACAACTTCGCAAAGGAAAAATCCATCAAATACGTTACTGAAGTATGGAAGCAGGTTTCAGAAGTCTTTGCAGATGATGAATACAGATCCGTCATTTTTGAAACCCTCAATGAACCTCGTCTTCGCGGCCATGAACACGAATGGAACTACGAAGGCACCTGCGAAAAATGCCAGGAAGCAATGGAAGTCATAAAGGTGCTCAACCAGGCTGCTGTAGATACCATACGTGCAGCATCGGGGGTAAACAAAGACCGCCTGATCATGGTTCCGGCTTATGTAGCTTCTCCTTATGCGGCCTTGAGCAAGGAATTCGCATTCCCGGCAGACATTCAAGGCAACCAGGGAAAAATCGCCCTTTCAGTGCACATGTACACACCATACAATTTTGCCATGAACTGCGGTGAAGGTGGCTATACAGACTTCTCCATGCAGACAAAGAAGGACCTTGACGACCACTTTGACATGCTCAAGAAAAACTTCATCAACAAGGGATATCCGGTCATCATCGGTGAATATGGTGCCACAAACAAAAACAACAAAAAGGAACGCCTTATCTGGTTTGATTACTACATCAAGGAATCTGCAAAACGCGGAATCGTATCTGTTCTCTGGGACAACGGAATCGAAAACAACGAGGAAAATCCTGCGGAATCCTTTGGCTTTTTCAACAGAAAGACAAACCAGTGGTACGACAACGACATCAAGGATACCATCATAAAGGCCTCAAATATCCAGCAGTAATTGTTTTTTACGGACTCGCATCCAAAAAACAATTCAGAATGCTGAATTTGATACTTTAATAAATTTGTGATATAATAGGAAACTATGGCAAAACCTAAGACAGAATTTACAGTAAACCAGACAATCGTTTACCCAAGCCAGGGAGTCGGTAAAATCGTCGATGTATTCAAGCGTGAATTCAAAGGCGAAATGGTATACCACTACAAGATCTACATTGAAGTTTCTGACATGAATGTCATTGTTCCTGTAGACAACGCCAAAGTACTTGGAATCCGAGCAATTGTCTCTAAAGCAGAAGCCAAAAGAGCCCTTGAGTCCATCAGCGACGATTACGAGCCACCAACGTCAGACTGGAAGCTTCGTTACCAGCAGAACCTTGACCTTCTCAAGAAGGGAACAATCGGTGATATCGCAGCAATCGTACGCTGTCTTTACCACCGTTCAAAGGTAAAGGAACTTCCTATTCTTGAACGCAAGCTCTACGAGAATGCAAAGACACTTCTTGAAAATGAAATAGCAGAAGCATACGGAATTTCCGCAAAGGAAGTTGAAGTAATGCTCCATGCTAAGCTTGAACCACTTGGTCTCAAGATCGAAAAGAAGCAGACATATACAGAAGACGAAGAAGATGAGGATGAATTTGAAGAAGATACATCATCATCTAAAGACAATGACGATGATGACGAGGATTAATTCTTGAAATCACTTGCACTTGTTCTTGCAGCTGCGGGCTCATCCACCAGGATGGGCCTTGGCACAAAAAAAGAATATCTTAAAATGGGTGGCGGTACAGTTCTTTCTTGTGCCGCCCGCATTTTTTTGGAAACAGCAGATTTTAAAACTGTCGTCATAGCGATACCTGAAAACGGTGAGAAAGATGCGCAGAAAGCCCTTTTTGCTGATCCGGAAACAGAAAGACTTCTAAAAGATAAAAATCTCCTCTTTGTTGAAGGCGGAGCAACCAGACAGTCTTCTGTATTCAATGCCATCAAAGCAATTCCTGAAAAAGATTCAATCGTACTGATACATGATGCAGCCCGCCCTTTCGTCTCAAAGGAAATCATTGAAAATGTCATTGATGCCGTGGAACAATATGGAGCTGCCGTCCCTGCCATAGCACCTGTAGACACACAGAAAGAAATCGATTCAGACGGAACAATAAAGCGTCATCTTGTAAGGAAAGATCTTGTTGCAGTCCAGACACCACAAGGTTTCCTTCTTGAACCTTTGCTTGCCTGCCATGCAAAAGCGGCCGAAAAGAAATTTGAATACACAGATGACACAGAAATCTGGGACAATTTTCCTGAATTTACAGACGGAAAAAAAGTTTTTGTCGTAGAAGGCAACAAAGCAAATAAGAAAATAACATTCGTACAGGACATACCGGAAAACAACACAATGACACGAATAGGAATCGGAACAGACCTCCATAGACTTGTTGAAGGCAGAAAATTTTATCTTGGCGGAATCGAGATCCCTTGTGACAAAGGTGAGGACGGACACTCGGATGGAGATGTTCTTCTCCATGCCATAGCAGATGCCCTTCTTGGCGCAGGCGGACTTGGTGACATAGGATCCTATTTTCCTCCTGATGAACCGCAGTGGAAAAACGCAGATTCAAAGATGCTTTTGAAAAAAATATGGGATGATGTCCTTAAAGCAGGATGGAAGCTGAACAACCTTGACTGCGTAGTTGAGACTGAAAAACCTAAAGTCCTTCCATGGCGTGAAAAGATAATCGAATCCATAGCTTCTGTACTTGAAACAGAAACCAGTCGTGTTTTCGTCAAGGCAAAGACCAACGAAAAACAGGATTCCGTAGGCGCCGGAAATGCCATAAAAGCCTATTGTGTCTGTCTTCTTGAAAGACAATAAAAAAAGACCTGTGTAAAACACAGGTCTTCATTATTTACTCGTCAGTTCCAAGCTCAAGGATAAGGGAAACCATGTTTTCCTCTATCTTCAGGCTTCTTGCGATTTCTTCGTTCGACCAGCCCTGTTTCTTAAGTGAAACAACATTGCTTCTGATCTGAGGAGAAATGCTGTTTCCAGTAGCGGTCTTTTTCTTGCTTGCACTCTTTGCGATGGAATGAAGAAGATCAAGCTGCTTTTCACTGTCTTCATAAAGTTTTCTGACTCTTTCTTCAGTCGCATTGAATCCCTTCTTGGAATTTTCAATCTCATCGATCTGCTTGTCAACTTCCTCAAGAATTCCCTGGAGAGTCTCAACCTTTTCAACAGCCTCATTGATCTGTGCGCCGTTCTTAAGGATCTCATCCATGTTCTTCTTGATCTTTTCCATCTGCTCAGGAATATCTTCAAACCTTCCGCTGTATTCATCAAGACGTTTTTCAAGTTCTGCGATGTTCTCAAAAGAATGGTCCACTGCTTCCGCAACACGGTCAACGGTCTGGCTCTTCTTTTCAATGCGGTCAAACTTTGTTTCCATACCAGACATTGAATCGCTATACTTGCGGATGCTTGACTGGATGTTCATGAAGTCGTCATTGATCTTCTGTACTTCAAGCAGTTTCGAATCAATTCCATTTGAAAGTTTGAGAAGCGTATCAAACTTATGTTCAATGCTGTCAATGCGGGATTTATCAGCACTGTAGGCATTAAGCTTCTGGTTTACATCATCACCAAGACGTTCAAGCTGTCTGATCTGTGTGCCAAGTTCATTAAGTTTGCCGTCAAAATTCTTTACAGAGGCGATTTTCTTACCAAGGTCATCGATGTCATCAGCAAGCTGACGCTTAAGTATGTCTGCCTGTTCAAAAGCTCCTGACTCTGCGACGAAGTTTGCGATGCTCTTCTTGATTTCATCAACCTTCATCTGAAGATTGTTTGTCTCATCGTTGAGTCTGTCTGTAGCTCCCTGATATGCAGACTTGTATTCATCGGCTTTTTCAGAGAATGCTTTTTTAAGATCCTTGATCTTAAGCTCAGCGTTCTTTGTCTGTTCTTCAGTATAGCTCTTTACGCTGGACATCATCTCATTGTACATGGTGTCGAATTCTTCAAGACGCTTCTTGCTGTTGGCATCAAATCCACTGAGGATATCACCTGCACGTTTTGCAGCAGCAGAGAAATCTGTCTGCAGTTCATCAATCTTCTGCTGGTTTGTATCCGCAAGGACCTTCAACTGGTCATCAATCTGCTGATAGTAATCGTCGTACTGTCCCTTGAGACGGGTTTTCCATTCCGCAAATTCCTGGACTGCAGCATCAATGGTTGCAGACTGTGTATCCTGCTTTGAAACAAGAATGTCCTTGAGTTCCGTGATTCTAGAGTTAAGCTCACGTTCAGTACGTTCAAGGTTCTCGTTCATGCGTGCCTTATACTCGTCGGACTCAACCTTAAGCTCGCCATCAACGCTTTCGATAGCCTTCTTTATTTCAGCACGATACTGTTCAATAAAGTCATGGATCCTCTGGTTAACAGAATTGATTTGTTCCTGGATCGTTGTCTGTCCTGCAAGAAGAGCAGCCTGGAACTTCTTTTCCTGATCCTGGGTCTTCTTCTGGAGATCAAGGATACGCTGGCTCAGAGTCTCCTCATACTGTCTTTCAAGAGTTGTTCTGCGGTCTTCATACTCACCAGTGAAACTCTCAAACTGAGAATCAAACTTGTTCTTCCATGTAGCAAGCTGGTTTGAAACATCTTCTTCACGCTTTGTAAGTTCCTGGATGAAAGTATCTTCAAAAACCTTGACCTTGCTGCTAAGTCTTGCGGCAGATTCCCTCTTTATCTCATCAAGGGATGTCTGTACTGTATCAAGTTCTTCCTTTACCTTCTCAAATCTGCCGTTGAGGTTCTTCTCAAAGTCATCCTGGTTCCTGATTGCCGCTTCAGTAAACTTTTCAAATTCGCCGGCAACCTTTTTCTGACTCTGCTCCATCAGCTTTCTAAGGGATGCTTCAAGTTTGTCTACATCTGCACCGGCTGTATTGAGCTTCTTGAAACGGTATTCCATTTCCTTCTTGTATTCATCAAGAGTATTGTCCAGTTCCGCAAGGTACTTTGTCTGTCTTGCATCACATTCAGCGGCAATATCACGGGAAGCACCAAGGAGAGTTGCATTCATCTCAGCAAGTTTTCCATTCAATTCTGAAGAGAACTGGTCAAGTTTTGCAGAATGGTCTGCCGTCTCATTTTCTATGCGCGATGAAACTTCAGCGGCACTAGACTGGATTTCCTGGAATTTATTCTGGATTTCAGCAATGACAACACTGATATTCTCATTGTAGGTCTTTGCCTGCTCATCAAGAGTTCCCAATGTATTCTTTACATCGGTGTGCATCTGGTCCACGCGGTCCTGGACATCCTTCTTGTATTTATCAAGGTTAGAGGAACTGAGTGCACTGAACTTTTCGTAGGCTTCAGATTCTTCCCTTTCAGCTTTTTCAAGGATGCTGTTGAACATTCCGTCATAGCGTTCCTTAAGGTCTTCCGACTGTCTATCCACGGAAGCCTGCAGCTGTTCAAGTTTTTCTGCGTTGGCTCTTGTATCAACGGAAATGGAATCAAAGGCGCTTCTTGCATTGTCCACTGCATCAGATACCCTTCTCTGTACATCGGAAATAGTATCACGCATTTCTGTGACAAGCTTGTCGGCAGCTTCGGAGAACTGTCCCTTCACGCTGTCGATTTCATTTGCGGCATCTCTTCTTGCGGCATCGGCTTCTTCAGCAAGTCCTTCCCTTACAGACTTGAGCATGCTGTTGGCTTCATCACGGATTTCTTCCGCCTTTGCACCAATCTCTTCTTCAAGTTCCTTTGTCTTGTTTTCAAGGGCAGCTGCATTGGCCTGTATGAGTTCTTCAAGAACACGGCTCTTTGTTTCAAGTTCTTCTTGGAGTGTCCTTGTCTGGTTTTCAATTCTCGATGTGTAATCTGAGGTTGTGATCTTGTACTGTTCGATGGCACCGTGAGTCTGGTTTTCAACATTGTTGACCAGCTCTTCAAGTTTGCCTTCGATTTCTCCAGTGCGGTCACGAAGCTGGCGTTCAAGTTTTTCAGTTCTTTCTGCAAGTTCCTTTCTAAGAAGATCAGTGCGTTCCTCGATATCCTGAGTATAAGAAGAAGTTGTTTCCCTATACTTATCAACAGCCTGTGCAGTCTGTTCACGGACATCTTCTGTAAGATCATTAAGCTTCTTTCTTACATCATCCTCAAGGCTGTCAGTTCTTGTCTTGATGTCGGAAGAAATGGAAAGAGCACGGTTGTTAAGGTCTTCAAGCTTCTTGCGTATCAAAGCATCCACATTGTCTGCCTTGTCTGTGAAGTTTGTATTGAGGGCTGTAGTCCTCTGCTTGATTTCTGTCTCAATCTTTGCGATTGAAGTATCAAGGTTAGTGTTCGCTGCTGTTGTACGCTGTTTAAGTTTGTCGGCAAGTTCATCAAAGTTCTTGTCGATATCCTCATCTACGGAAGCAATCTTCTGTTTGAGCTTTGCATCAAGGGCGGCTGCCTTTTCATTGAAAAGAGAAATAAGCTTCTGTGACTTTTCCTTCATTTCAGATTCAGCATTGTCTGTGCTTGTATCCAAAGTCTCGCGAAGATTCTTTGACTTGACGTCATAGGCTGTCTCAAGCTCACGGTTCTTGTCTTCAAAGAGCTGGATTACGCTTGAAGAAGTATCTGCAAGCTTCTGGTCCATTTCCTGCATCCTGTCTTCGTAACCCTTTGTAATATCCTTGAGACGGCTGTCGATGGAACCTACCATGTCTGCATATTTGCTTTCCAGACTTCTTGAAAGCTCATCGGACTTTGTATTGAAATCATTTTCAAGAGACTTTGTCCTGTCATGGAAAAGCATATCAAGGCTCTGTGTCTTTTCTGCAAGAGCATCATTAAGTTCTGCGATACGGCTGTCCATTTTCTCGGCAAAGCCATTTGCGTTGGAATCAATGACAGTGTTGATCTTTTCAACTTCTTCACGGACTGCCGACTCAAAGGCTGTAGTTTTTTCCTCAAAGGCTGCGGAACGTTCTGTGAATATCCTGTCGAAGTTGTCAGTCTTTTCAGTAAAGTCAGATTCAAGCTGGGCAAATCTCTGGCCAAGATTCTGTTCAAGGCTGTCTGCACGCTGAGTATAGTCGCCTTCAAGTCCAGAAAGACCGTCATCGATCTTTGCATTAAGCTGATCTATGCGGCTGTCGATTCTTTCTTCGATGCCAGATGTGGAATTCTCAAGGTTATCTCTGAATTCATTTATGCGGCTGGTAATGGTTTCGCGCATTTCATATGTGCTGTTGTCAAGTTCGCTGCGGACATCGTTGATCTTCTCGTAGATGTCGTTGGAAAGTCCTGACGTGGCGTTTTCAACCTGCTGGACCATAGAAGATGTTGCTTCCTCAACCTTGTCAGAAAGGTTCGATATAGTTTCCTCTACACGGTTTGAAAGTTCATCAACTTTTGCTGTAAGGTTGCTTTCAATGTTTCCAGTCCTTTCAGCCACATCACCTTCAATGGATGCAATTCTCTGTTCGATGTTTGTCTTAATTGTATTTGTGGCACCATCAAGCATGGAATCAAAGTTCTCGGAGCGTTCCTTAAGGTCATCTTCGAGAGATACAAGTTTCTTCTGCCAGCTGTCATGAAGAGTGTTGCTTCTGGCATCAAGCATCTGCTGCATTGATTCCGTTCTTTCCTTGAACTTCTTCTCAATATCTGTGCTGTATACCTTGAAAGATTCAGAAAGAGTTTTTGATTTATCGTTAAGGGCTGACTGTGTTTCCTTGATTCGTGCATCGATGACCGCATTGATCTGCTTTGCCTGGGCATTGATTTCATTAAGACAGTCACTGATTCTCTTCTGTGATTCATCACGAAGCTGACTGAAGGATTCATCCTCAAGTTTCTTTGCATTTTCGATGGCGGCAGAATAAGCATTGCGGATGTCATCTTCGATTTTCTTCATGATGGCTTCATTCTGTTTCTTTGCAAGTTCTGTAGAATTCTCAACTTCCGAAGCACGTTCCTCAAAGGCTTTGAGAAGATCTTCGCCGATGGTCTTGAGCTGTTCCGCATTTTTTGAAGAGAACTGCTTTACAAGATCAGCAACCTTGCTTTCAAGAATTTCAGCGGCCTTCTGCTGCTTGTTGAGTCTCTGGTTTACTTTATCAATAAGGATTGTTTCGTTTTTTACGGAGGCAAGATTCTGTTCTACGGCGGCAGTCATGTCCATAAGGTTCTTGAGGACATTGTCATATGCGTTGATCTTGTTGTGGATGTTTTCCACTGCCTGAACTGGATTTTCAAAGCTTTCGGTTGTTTTTTTACATTCTTCGATCTGCTGGTCCATTCTACGGATAGCAGCTTCTGTTTCTATTTCTTTTGTCTTGAGTTCATTGATGATGAAATTCTGAGAATCCCTCTGTCCTTCAAAGTATTCGTCAAATTCCTTCTTGCGCTTGTCGGCATAGTTTTTGACTTTCTCCATCTGGTTTTCATTCTTATCCATCTGGCGAATCACGACTGACACAACAGCAGACAATATAACAGAGATAATGATACCAACTATAATCACTTTTTATTCCCACCCAATTTTATTTAGTCTATTCTAGCACGATTTCCTGCAGCTGGCGATAATTTTTGAACGAAATGTCAGCTTCCGGAAGTTTGATATTGAATAACCTTTTCAATCCCGTAAGTATGAATGCAGTCTTCATTCCGGCTTTTGATGCTCCTTTGACGTCATACTTTACGCTGTTGCCCACATAGAGGATTCTATCAGCCGGAACCCCAAGCTTGCGCTCAAGTATCCCAAATGGATAGACGGAAGGCTTCAATGCTCCCGATTCCTCGGAACCGATGCAGACATCACACAGGTCGCGGATTCCCCAGATATCCCCTTTCTGTTCTGGTGGAAAATCCGACAGTATACCTATCTTTAGTCCGGCATCTTTCATTGCCTTTATGCATTCATATGCGTGCGGATATGGTTTGATTTTCTTGAAGAATTTTTTGAGGCCGTCATAACATACATCATTGATGATCTGCTTGGCCCTTGGACTTTTTATTTTTGAAACTTCAGAGAACATCCTAGCCTGATATTCATAAAAATCAGCAAGAGGAGCTGTTCTGTGCATCTTGTGACGAGTCTTGTTGAAGTGGAGATACAGTCTGAAGTTCTTCAGAACATGCAGTGGCATACGGATAAACAGCTTCCATGAAGGATAAAGAGTTCCGTCTATGTCGAATGCCACGGCCTGGATATTCTGGTACATACTACTATTATAGTAGATAAATCACCTTATCTCAAGCGTATAGTCGAATGTAGCTATACCTGTTCTCCCTGAAGAATCCTCAGAAAACTTCCATTCGCTTATCTGCATCTTTATTTCCCTTTGGATAGGATCCGGAAGAAGGGACGCAGGACGTATGGTTATTTCTCCGAAAGGTACTGATCCATCTGCCTTTACGCTAAATGTGATCTTTACGTTTCTGGTGCTGTCTATAAGACGGGCGTTTTCCTCGCTGATGTAGATGGCAGGATTTTTTGGATAAAGAAGCTGCCTTGTGGAACCGTCCGACATCTGGATTGAAACGGCACCTGTACTGCTCTTTGAGCTTGCGACGGAAGCCTTGCTTTTCACACCTTCGGTGACGGTAGAGCTGTAGGAAGTGCTCTTGATTCCGCTTAAAGCCTGTCTTGTGGCATCAGAGACCGCACTGTCACTTGAGGAAGAAGAAGAGCTTGCGGCCCCTCCAGTATCCTTTTTTGTATCAGCAACGGCGGAACTACCGCTAAGGGAGCTTTTTGGAGCCACAACCTTCTTTGCGGCAGGCGATTCCCTTGTCTGGACTGGTTCCGGGGTGTCGGCAAAGAGGCTTTCATCAAATTCCACCTTCTTTTTCTTTGGTGAATTCTGCTCTGCCATGAGTTCTTCAACACTTTTCTTTATCTTAGGCTCCTCCACCTTCTTAGGTTCTTCCTTTGCCTTTGTAGGAGCTTTTTTTGCAGGTTCAGCCTTTTTTTCAGTCTTTTTTACAGTCTGCTGCTTCTGGTCCGCAGGTTTTTCCTGGGTCTTCTGCTCGGACTTGGACTTTGTCTCTTTTTTAGTGGTATCTGCCTTTTTTACAGGACTCTGCTTTGGTTTTTCCTTTACAACCGGAACACTATCCAGGCGTATTGCGAGTTCCTGGTACTTTGGTTGCGGCTTTATGCGCACAACAAGGCACAGAACAAAGAGAAAGAGGAAGAATGCTGATGTAACCTGCAGGGCAAATTTTCTGCCCCTTGATTCAATTTCTGTCATTTCTTTCCTGTAGTACGAAGGCTTACTGCGCTGAACCCGCTGAATCTTATGACATCAAAAAGAGCGACGATCTTTCCGTTTGTAACATTGCTGTCAGCTGAGATTGATACCGGGAATTCATTTCTTGGCACAGAACCTGTATCAAAATCCTTGAGAAGTTTTTCCAACTCCTTCATGGATACCTTTTCTTCATTGAACCACATGGTTCCGTCTTCCTGGGCTGTGATTGTAATGCTGCTTGTCTCTACTCCCTGGGAAGTTGAACTTTCAGGAAGATTGACGTTGATTGCAGGCAAAACGGAAAAAGTCGTAGATACCAGGAAGAAGAGGATAAGCTGGAAGATGACGTCCAGCATTGGCGAAAGGTCTACTCCGCCGATGGATTTTTGTCCGCTTCTGGAAGATACTTTCACGATTTCACTCCTTTTATTACAGGTTCTTTCCTGTAAGACGGAACATAACTCTTGTCACGGTAAGTTCCATTCTCTTTACAAGATGGTTCACCTGTGAATTGAAGTAGCTGTGGAAAATGATTGCAGGAATTGCAACTACAAGACCAGCAACTGTAGTCACAAGAGCTTCACCGATGCTTGAGGCAAGCAAGGCTGGGTCTCCCATGGTTCCGCCGTTACCAAGAACACCAAAAGCCTTGATGTTACCTGTTACAGTACCAAGAAGTCCAAGAAGGGTTGCAACATTGGAGATTGTGCCAAGGGCGGAAAGAAGGTGCTCAAAGCGAGGAACGGCAAGATCCATTTTTGTCTGGACATATTCCTTAAGGTCCTGTTCTGCAAGACCACGGCAGTTGATGGCATCCTTTACCACGGAAGCGCAAGGTGTTCCCGCGTTGTTGCAAAGATTTTCTGCAACCGTGTAGTCGCCCTTTGAAAGTGCGGCGTCAATGTCATCGGCAAAAGATTCTTCACGCTTTTTAACTGTGAAGTAGTAGTAAAGGCGTTCAGCCACGATGAACACAACAAGAACACCACAAGCAATGATTGGAACCATGAGGATTCCACCGTTTTTCAATATCTGGAACATATTTTTACTCCCATATTTTTTCTATCAGAAGAAGAAACGTGAAAGCAAAGTCACGCTTCCTGCTCTGACAAGATAATCAGTTTCAACAAAATCTCTGTCGCTGCCAGAGAAAAGTTTTATTGCATCCTCAACCTCGAGGGAAAGCTTCATGACAGTCTTGATGTTAAAGTAGATGCTAGCCCTTAGGTTAGGACATTTGTCGCTGTCTGAGTCAATTGCTTCCGCAACCCCAGCAGAGAATCCCCACTTTCCGTCGTCATCGTCATATCCGATGGTACCTTCGACTGTATGCCTGTAGTCATTTGCAGGTACATGGGACCAGTGTGCTCTCCAACCACCGCGGACAGTAAAGATTCCCATGCGGAATGTGATTCCGTTGTCAGTGGTTACCTGTGTCCTTTCATCCATATGGAACTTGTACACGCCGTTTGGCATTCTATGGCTGTAGTCTGCCTCAAAGATTCCGTTGCCAAAAGCTGATTTACGGAATTCCACACCGCTGTTGAAAGATATAGTCTCAAACAAAGGAAGGACGATCTTTGAATTTACAAACCAGTCTGTTGTTTCATCAGTCAAAGAATCAAGCTGGGCAAATTTATATTTTCTTTCAAGGCCGGCAAATTCCTCGTGCTTGGTTTCAAGACCACCGTTAAGGCCCACTACAAGAGTTCTTCCTGTACTGCCCATCTCAACCCTTACTTCCGCACCGGTAGCAAAGAAAGGAACGATAGTTCTACCCTCGCCGATTTCAGTTCCGCCTGCGATACCACCCTTTGCGAAAGCAGTAACTATGTCGTTCTCATAACCTGTCACGATGGCGGCGTCTACACGGAAAAGATCATCGATGGCTGCTGTGTCATGCTTGCCCAGGAATGATTCAATCTGCATGTTCAGGTCCAAGGATGCTGAGAATCCCTGGCTATAAAATGAAAACACAAAACCAGGATCAGCAAAGAACACATCAATATCCTTTTCCTGAATTGTAAGGCTAGGATCATCAAGCTTCATGCCGCAATATCTGTTGTACCAGTAGGCCTCGGAATCAGAATAGAATTCAAAGCCGGAATCTCCAAAGACATGGTCAAAAAGAAAACAGGCTGTAACCTTCTGTGAATTCATGTCGTAGAAGTTGTCGCTTTTTCCCTGAAGGCCGGAACCAGCCCTGTCGTATCTGCCACCGATAGTGAAGTCAGAAGACATGGCACGGAATGATTTTTCTGCATAGAGCTTTGTTCCGTTGTCAAAGAAACCGTCACCACCATCATGCTTGCCGTATCCGTTTCTGCTGAAGTGGGAGAAGTCGATTCTGAAAGGATCTGTACCTTCGGTCTTATAGACAGAAAAATCTCCGATGAAATCTCCTGGAAAGCCACCCCCAACAAGGCCCTGTGCATAGACATTCTTGTGGTCGCCGCTTACAAAGTCAGCCACCGGCTCAGCACCGGCGTCTTCAGCCATGATCCTTTCACCAGGAAGCTTTGGCATGATGTTCTTTTCAGCACCGGCAGATGGAACAACCTTTGAAAAATCAGGAACGGCATCACGGCCAGCCACAACTGTGTCACCTGAAACAGTCGTTGTCATTTCAGGAAGCTGTATTCTTTCCTCTTCTGCGTTCTGTGCGGCTGCAACCCCCATGCAGGCAATCGCAGCGATCAAAATAAATGAAATCTTTTTCATATACTGTCCTTAAATACTACTTTATAAAAACACGGGCACTTTTTGCGTATTCTGTACCCGGATACATTTCCATAAGATTTTCAGCCGTAGCCCTGGAATCTCCTTTCTTCCCTGCGGCATCAAAAGCTTCTGCTGCACCATAAAGGCATCTGGAAGCAAGGGCATCATCGCCAGCCTGCCTTGCATATTTTGCGGCAGAAAGGAAAATCTCTGCACTGGAAGCATTCTGGTTGGCGGAACGTTCACTCAATGCAAGTATCACTGCAGTCCTTGCGGCATATCCACATTCCTGTCCTATGTTGCGTGCCTTAGTCTGGGCTGCATGGAGCTTCTCACAAAGATCAAGAGCTTCATCCCTGTTCTGGTTTTCATTCCACAGGTATTCCGCATATTCGGTCCCTGTCATACGTCCTTCAGCTGTCTTTATGCCGCCAAGAGAATTGTATTTTTCCCTGAGCTCAACAGCCTTTGTAGGCTCACCGGATTTTGCGATTTTACCAAGAAGGTCGCTTTCTTTTTTTGCCTCAGCTTTCTGGTCTGCAGTCAAGGCGCTTTCATACATTACCTTGCTGTATTCCATGGCTTTGTCATAGTTCTTCTGTTCCTTGTAGAGGCTCACAAGATTTTTTGCGCTGGCAAAACCGTAGGGAGACTTTGGATTTTCAAGTAGGAGAAGCTGATAATCAAGTATTGCCTTATCCTTTTCCTTGAGATTCACATGGCTGTCACCGCTGTAGAAAATTGCGCTTTCGTAGAAGTTTCCCTTTGGATACTTTTTTCTATATTCATCAAAACGTGTGACTGCAGCGGAATAATTCTTTGCTGTATAGAACAGCTCTCCCCTGCGGTAGGAACTTTCTTCTGCATAAACTGATTCCGGGAATTTATTCTGTATCTCAGCAAAAAGCCTGTCGCTTTCGTTGATCCTGCCCATACGAGACTGCATGATGGCGGTCCTATATCTTGCGGCAACACCAAATTCGCTGCTGTCCTTTATGTAAGGAGCAAGGGAATTGATGGCCAGGTCTGTTTTGCCTGCGTCGGCATAGACTGAAGCACATAAAAGAACAGCATTTTCCTTTTCACCCTGGGTCTTTGCATAATTGCAGGCAGCATTGGCCTGAGCGGCGGCCTTTTCATAATCACCGTTCTGTAGAGCAGCATTGGCGCAGACGATGGCAGCGCTGTAGCACAATGTATGTCCTTTAAAACGAGTGCCAAAATTCTCAAGGGTGTCAACGGCATTTTTCTTTGCAAGCCTATACTGACAGTAACCAAGGTAGAAAACAGCATAGCCTGTGTTCTTTCGGGACTTTCCTACAAGATACTGCTCAAAGAGCTGTTCCGCCTGTTGCCATTCCTTAAGGTTAAAGCATGAAAGGGCCGCTACGTATTTTCCTTCCTGTGTGCCGCTGGCGATTCCGACTTTCTTGCTTGACGAAAGATAACCGCATGAGAAAAGAAGCTTTGCGTAGTCTGCCTTTTCTTCTCCTGCAAGCTCACCGTTTTTATCCAGTGACGAATATACATTGAGGGCATCGGCTTCCTTTCCTGTAACTGAATAGCAGCGTGCAAGAAGTTTTCTTGAAGCACTGTAGTATGAACCGTTTTTAACAAAGGTTGCCTTTCCTTTTTCAATGATGTTTTCAGCATCCGTAGCCTTTCCGTAAGAAAGGATAGCAAGTGCATAATAATAGGCTGTCTTGCGGCAAAGATCCTCGTTATGAAGTTTTGGATCCAGCTTTTCATAAGCCTTCTGGCTATGGCTGTAGCAAAGCTTCCAGTCATCTATGGCGGCATACTGTTCGGCAAAGGAAATCTCGTAATCAACGTAAAGTTCGCCGTCTTCGTTCACAGATCCAACAAGCTGCAACGTCTCACCGTTCAATCTGGCACGATACAAGGCGATGAGGGATGCATATTTCTTGTTTACATCGTTTTCCTGTGCCTTGTCAAAATATTTTTTTGCGCCTTCGTAATCACCATCTTCATAGCAGTCAGTGGCAATGCGTGTCCAGAATTCCGCAAGAAGGTCTGGATTGCCTGCAAGCTTTTCCGATGCTTTCTCAAGAACTGGAGCTGTATCCTCTCCGGACTGTTTTTCATATTTTCCGGAGATTCTATAGGCAGTACGGAACGCCTCCGACGCAAGGGCTCCATCACCACAATCCAATGCGGCAAGACAGCACTTCCATGCGTTTTTGTAGTCACCACCCTTTTCGTAAGCTTCGGCTGCATAAAGAGAAAGCTGACCATAAAGAGATGCAAGCTCTGGTGTATTTCCCTTTGGTGTCTTTCTGTAAAGACTAAGGAGATCCTTTGTCCTGCCTGTTTCATTATAGCTTCTGAAAAGCAAAGTAAAACTGTCGGAATATACAGAGACCGGATACTCGTTTCCACGTGTCACCACAGATTCAAAGATCGGAATGCAGTCGGAATACTGTCCCATGGCAAAGTAGGTCTTACCAGCATAGTAAAGGGCAAGATTATAATAGTTCTCTGATTTTTTTGAGATTTTTTTCTCGCTTGAAATCTGACAGCATCTATAGAAGGCCTCGAGGGACTCCTTGTTTTTTTCAAGCATAAGTCTCGTGCGTCCAAGCCAATACCATGACTGGACCTGGACATCTATGCTGTCGCTTATTGTTCCACGGAGCAGTACAGATTCCGCCTCTGAAAAACGGCCAAGACAAAAAAGACTTTCGCCCTTGTAGAGGATGGATTTATACAGATATGCGGAATCAGGATATGTACGTTCCAGGGTATCCACATGCTCGATTACCGATGGATATGCGGCGCCGGAGTATGCGGAAACTATTTCGGAATAGATCCAGGAATCACTGGAAACAGAATCTGAAGGTCCTGCAAAAGCCATGGCGGACATAAGCAGGCCTGTTAAAATCGCAAATACTTTTTTTTCTTTTTTACTTCTTTTCATATGGGAAGAATGCCTCTGTTGCTTTTACTCTCTCCAGATGAACATATGCCCCACTATATTTCTCTATGAATTTGTCCAAAGTGATTTCTTCACCCTGATCAAAAATAAAGCATCCGAATTTGCCGTTCTTGTCAAAATATGGGAAGAAAGCAACGCAGTTGTTGAAAACAAGTTCATCAGGTTTGATTTTTGATCCCTGGCGCACGGCACCAAGGTAGAACCAGTCAGGTTCTGTCACTGCAAGGACATAGAGCATGGACTTGATTCTGTCAACGCTGTAGCCCGTATTCTTTATGTACCCTGCGGAATTCACAAGCTGTCCGTTTACAATGTCTGAAGCAAACCAGTTGTGGTTTACATCAAGACCGGCTGTTCTGAAATTACCTTCCCTGCTTGAGCGTACCTCATAGGCTTCCGAAGCAAGGTTTCTGCACCAGTCCAATGTGAATGTAAGGTTCCACTGCTGTGATATTACTCCGCTTTTTCCAACAGGATTGAATTCAAAAGTAGGCTGTGTAAGTTTTACCACTTCTGTACCATAACCGCGGCTTGGTTCAACAATGCCGTCAATGATCCATTTGATAAAACCTGCACCGCTAAGAAAGTGGCGTTTCTTAAGTTC
>JAGHUO010000038.1 GCA_018064785.1 Candidatus Treponema equi | reverse complement strand
TTTCAACAGATAGATGAAATACTGACAAACAATCTGGATGAAATTTCCTTCAATGATTATTTTGAATACTGCTCAATGTCAGACTAAATCGTGATCTGCTTCAAAATCTTTGTAAGGTCATTCTTCTCGATAAGGTCGATCGGGCGGCCTTCAATGTACTTGCGGGCTTCTTCCGTAAAGGTTCCAGCGCTGATACAGAAACCGCGTGCAGCCTTTACATCGCTCATGTGCCCATGGAATTCGCGCACATAGATTTCGCCTGTAGCGCCTGTTGTTCTAAAGAAGCGGAATAAGGCGACATCTTCCCATTTTGAAGAATAGATTTCTGCAAGAATATCTGTATATAGAACATCAACATCAATGCTCTGAATCTTGATTGTAGAGTTCTTGTACTTTGTCATGATGAACTTGCGGCACAATGTAACAAAGTCGCTCGAGTTTGCAGAAATGTAAATCTGAAGGTTTGAGTTCTGGCTGAGTTCCTGATAGCGGCTGATGAGAGTATTAACATCCTTGTAGTTTGCATTTTTTGCACGGATGGATTTGCACATCATGAGGCCTTTCTGAATCATATTTTTCTCAAAGTAGCAGCGGGCAAGATTGTATTCAAGTTCAATCTTGATTTCCGGTGGAGTTGATTCGTGTTTCAGCCCGATTTCAAAATCCTGGATTGCCGAATTTGAATCGGAAATTTTTGCGTGGTACTGGCCTGCCTGGAGGCATGAACGTGGACCATAAACCGGGTCTGCCCTAAGATGCATGAATACCTTGATGGCTTTTTCAGGATGGCCTTCATTGGACATGGCATCTGCCATATTGAAAAGGGCTTCCTTGTTTCCCGGATCTTCGTCCAGAGCTTTCTTAAAGCAGGGGAGACTGTCGCGGTATTTTTTTGCTTTGTAATAGCAAAGCCCAAGCTGCATGTAGATTTCCGAGGCGTCCGGTTTTGCAAGGAGAGCTTTCTTATAAAGCGGAATGGCCTTGTCAAACTGATCAAGCTTAGTCATTGCCTGGCCAAGATAATAGTTAGGTTCAAAGGCAACGCTGTTCATCTTTGTTGCGTTGATGAGGCTCTGGGTTGCTTCCGGAAGTTTTTCAAGTTTAAGGGCAGTAATACCCTGGCGAAGGAATGAGGTGTAAAGATCGATAGTTCCGTCTTTGTTTGCAAGGGCAAGTTTTACAAGATCACTGTAAACGGTGAAAGCCTTGTCCCACAACTGGCTGTCAAAATAAATTTCACCGAGGGGAATGAGACCAAGTGGATCGTGAGGATTCTTTGCAAGGCGTTTGTTTGCTTCCCTAATGATCTGTGCCTTGTTCTTTGTGCTGTTGCCTTTCTTTGGGTCTTTCTTTCCCATGAAAAGGGTGAGGACAGCACAAAGAGCAATCATGATAACTGCTGCTATTAAAAATGACATAACTTCTACCTTAAATAAAAACTTTCCTAGTAGATTATCGGCAGATTTTTAGTTTTTCTTCAGTTCAGCAACAAATTCAGCGATTTTATCGAGGGCAATCTTGATCTTGTCCACGGCTGTAGCATAACAGCAGCGGATGTGTCCTTCACCACCTGCACCGAATACGCTTCCCGGAACTACGGCAACATTGTACTTCTGAAAAAGCTGTGTCGCAAATTCTTCTGATGTAAGTCCTGTTGAAGAAATGTCCGGGAACATGTAGAAGGCACCTGTCGGCTCAGGAACAGGAAGTCCCATGTCGCAGAAAGCCTTGTACATGAGGTTGCGCCTCTGCTGGTAGCTTACGCGCATCTTTTCAACTTCATCCCAGCTGTTGCGTAAGCCCTCTGCGGCTGCATACTGGCTGAAGATTGGAGCACAGATTGTGTTGTAGCCGTGGAGCTTTACAACCTGTCCAAGAAGATCGCTAGGGGCAGCGATGTACCCGATTCTCCATCCTGTCATGGCGAAAGATTTTGAGAATCCGTTGAGGATGATTGTATAATCTTTCATTCCAGGGAAAGAACCGATGGAAACATGTTCACTGTTGTCGTAGGCAAGTTCGCAGTAGATTTCGTCGCTGATAACCCAGATCTGGTGCTTCTTTACGACTTCCGCAATCTTTTCAAGTTCATCGCGAGGAATCATTGTTCCTGTAGGATTGTTTGGTGAACAGATCATTACAGCCTTTGTCTTTGGTGTAATAGCCTTTTCAATCTGTTCAGCTGTAGGGTAGTAACCGTTTACACTTGTGTCGATAGGAACAGCCTTTACCTGGCATAGTTCTGCAAGAGGAACATAGTTAACGTAGCAAGGCTGTGCAATGATGATTTCGTCGCCCGGGTTCAGGATTGCACGGAGAACTGCATCAACGCCTTCCGAAGCACCAACAGTAATCAAAACTTCATTCTGTGGATTGTAGTGAAGGTCGTAGCGGCTCATGTACTTTGCGATTTCTTCGCGGAGTTCGATGAGACCCCAGTTTGA
>JAGHUO010000004.1 GCA_018064785.1 Candidatus Treponema equi | reverse complement strand
TGATGAGAACAGCTGCTGGAGGTGTCTTGAGAATGAAAGTGAATGATTTATCCTGATAAACAGTGATAACAACAGGGATGATGAGTCCCTTTTCCATGTTCTTGGTGCGGTCATTGAATTCCTGTACGAACTTTGGTGCAGGAACACCGTGAGGTCCAAGAGCTGGTCCAATTGGAGGTGCAGGAGTAGCAGCACCTGCTGGGCACTGTAACTTGATGTAAGTCTGTACCTTTTTTGTAGCCATAATATAGCTCCTTAAAAATTGGTGTGGGTTTTCATCCGTGCGGAAGAAACCCTAGCGAAGCACCTTTGTCCAACGGACTTGTACTTCTCCCAAATATTAAGAAAAAGATGAAAACCTGGCGGTTTAACATCAATTACTTATCAAATATCAGGACACTAAAAATGTGTCTATAGACGACAAAAGCCCGCTGGAAGCAGGCTCATGCTAAATTAAATTTTTTCAACCTGAAGAACATCAACTTCAACCGGTGTGACACGTCCAAAGATCTGAACATTGACACGAAGCTTGCTCTTCTCTGCCATAACCTCTTCAACGGTACCGCTGAATGTGGCAAATGGACCTTCTGTAATCTTGACGTTGTCACCAACATCATAAGACTGCTTGACGCGAACTGCCTTTTCTCCCTTGAGTTCACCTGCTGCAAGAAGCATTCTCTTTGCTTCCTCAGCTGAAATTGGGCGAGGTCTTTCAGAAGGAGAAGTTCCAACGAAACCTGTGACACCCTGGATACGGCGAATCTGTGAACAAACGTCCTTCCATCCAATCTGCGGAAGGTCCATTTCTACCATAATGTAACCAGGAAGAAGAAGATTGTTCTTTGAATGCTTTTTACCGTTGCGTACTTCAGTAATCTCTTCTGTAGGAACTTTAATCTGGATGAGAACTGCTGGGTCAACTTTATTGTCCGTGATCATTTCAGAGAGGGTACGATAGATTTTCTGCTCGTATCCAGTATAGACCTGAACGATATACCAGTTTCTTGCCATAAATTAATTTCCCTAGTGTATTAGAATACCAACATGAGACCCTTTGTGAAGAGCCAATCAAGAAGACCAAGAATAATAGCTACAACAATTGTAGAGATGAAAACTACTTTTGTCGAAGAAAGAACCTCGCTGCGTGTAGGCCATGTAACCTTTCTAAGCTCACCTGCGCAGTCTTTGATAAACTGAATAAACTTATTGTTCTTTTTCATCTTCATCCTCTATATGAAAAAAATAACAGGCCAGGCAGGACTCGAACCCGCGACAACCGGTTTTGGAGACCGGGACTCTACCAACTGAGCTACTGACCTAAATTAATTTATATCAATTATAAATTATTTAACCTTTGTTTCCTTGTGAAGGATTGACTTGCGGCAGAATGGACAGTACTTAGCCTTCTCGAGCTTTCCTGTGATATTCTTGCGGTTCTTGTATGTTGTGTAGTTCTTGCGCTTACACTCTGTACACTGCAAAGCGATGATTTCAACAGCAGTCTTCTTCTTGCTTCCCATTTTATTTACTCCTAAAAGTTCTTTTCTCATAGCTCCCAAGCGGAATCGGACCGCTGACCTCATCGTTACCAACGATGTGCTCTACCGACTGAGCTATAAGAGCGTGTTCGGGTTACAATAATCCCGTAAAAATGAATGTTTCGAAAATATATATTAACAATATAATTAAGTCAATAAGAATTCCCTGAATTCAAGCCAAATTCACTAATGAATTTTGGTAAATTCATGAAAATTCCAGAAATTCCGCGGAATTCCAGGGCCTACTGCTCGTTCTGAAGGACAGTCGTGTGAGGTTCCACGGATTTTGTGATCCATGTATTTCCGCCGATGACCGACCCTTCGCCGATAACCGTAGTTCCGCCTAGAATAGTCGCATTGGCATAGATCGTAACATTGTCTTCAATTGTAGGATGGCGCTTCTTGTTCATAAGCTCCTTTTTTACGCTCATGGCACCAAGAGTGACACCCTGATAGATCTTCACGTTGTTGCCGATCACGCAGCTTTCACCGATTACGACACCTGTTCCATGGTCGATGAAGAAACTTTCGCCGATGGATGCTCCAGGATTGATGTCGATTCCAGTACGGCTGTGGGCATGCTCGCTCATGATGCGCGGAATGACAGGAACACCGCTACGACAAAGGAAATTTGCGATTCTATATACAGTTATGGCCTCAAGACCAGGATATGAGATGATTACTTCCTCATTGGACTTTGCGGCAGGATCACCGGCATTGGCAGCCTGCACGTCAAGACCGATCTTTCTACGGATCTCCGGAATCTCCTCGATGAGGGCAAGGGCAGCCTTTTCCGCAAGGTCAAAGCAATGGGAGGTCTCCACCTTGCTGTCCTGGATTACAAAAGACAGAGCCTTCTTGATCTCACGGGTAAGCATGGAGAGAATACGGTTCACGCGTTCTCCGGTAACAAAGCGGAGGGTTGCGGAATCAAGTTCTTCAGCGGTTCTGTAACCAGGAAAAATCAGACACTGCAGGTCACGGAGGACCGCGATGACATTCTCTCGGTTAGGAAAATCCGTTGATTCTTCAAGGTTTATTCCACCGTATTTGTTGTAGGAATCAAGGATTCCCTGAACGGCGCTGTCGATTGTTGTACTCATGGCTACCACTATATCAAATTGCAACAATAAAAAAAATAGCAGCGCCAGAAAAGTTCCGGCGCTGCTACCGTCCGATTGCTCGGACATCGGAGAGAGTTTATCAGCTTTTTACAAGCCGAGATTACTATAGAATCATTCTCCTTTTAAGTCAAGGTTTTTTAAAGAAATTTTTCACACATTATTAACACTTGATTTTCGTATTAATGGTGGAAAAGTCTGATTCCGTTGAAGCACATTGTCATGTTGTACTTGTTTGCGCACTCGATGACATTGTCGTCTCTTACGCTTCCGCCTGGCTGTGCAATTACCTTTACACCGCTGCGGTGAGCACGTTCGATGTTGTCACCAAATGGGAAGAATGCGTCTGAACCGAGGGCAACGTCTGTGTTCTTTGCGATCCAGGCCTTGCGTTCTTCACGTGTGAACACGGCTGGCTTTGTATTGAAGAAATTCTGCCAGATGCCGTCTGCGAGAACATCATCATAGTCATCGCTTGTGTAGACATCGATTGTATTGTCGCGGTCAGCTCTCTTGATGTCTGCCTTGAAGTCAAGACCGAGAACCTGTGGAGCCTGGCGGAGCCACCACTTGTCTGCCTTGTCTCCTGCAAGACGTGTACAGTGAACGCGAGACTGCTGCCCTGCGCCGATTCCGATTGCCTGACCATCCTTTACGTAGCAGACGCTGTTTGACTGTGTATACTTGAGGACGATGAGGGCAATGACGAGATTGTCCTTGTCTTCCTTTGAGAGTTCCTTGTTTTCTGTAACGATGTTTGAAAGAACGCTTTCATCAAGCTTGATGAAGTTGTGTCCCTGCTCGAAGGTTACACCAAAAACCTGCTTCTTTTCTGTCTCTGCAGGAACATAGTGTGGATCGATCTTGAGGACGCAGTATCCGCCCTTCTTCTTTGCCTTGAGGATCTCGAGGGCATCGTCATCATAGTCAGGTGCTATGATTCCGTCTGAAACTTCCTTCTTGATGAGGAGGGCTGTTGCCTTGTCGCACTTGTCGGAAAGGGAAATGAAATCACCGAAAGAAGACATACGGTCTGCACCACGAGCACGGGCATAGGCACATGCAAGAGGAGTAAGCTCCACATCGTCTGTGTAGTAGATTTTCTTGAGAGTGTCGCTGAGAGGACGTCCGATAGCCGCACCTGCAGGAGATACATGCTTGAATGAAGTTGCCGCAGGCATTCCTGTTGCTTCCTTGAGTTCCTTTACAAGCTGCCATCCATTGAGGGCATCAAGAAGATTGATGAATCCAGGTCTTCCGTTGAGAACGGTAACTGGAAGGTCACCTTCTTCCATAAATACACGGGCAGGCTTCTGGTTAGGGTTGCAGCCATACTTCAATTCCATTTCTTTCATAGCATATACTCCAAAAAAAGGTTGTTTTCTATGCCCATAAAATACAGAATTATCGCCTGTTTTGCAATTTGTAGTGAAAAAAATCTAAAGAAAATTGCTGGAAATACCGAAAATTTTGGAAAAGTGTTATATAATTTTTATCAGCTGAACTGGAGTTTTTAGAGTTTTTTCGCCATAATAAGCTCACTTTGTTTGACAACTGTATGGAATTATTATATCCTTAAAGTAGTCATTTAAAATATTGTTTAGTATGCGGAAGTGTTTTCTATTTTCCGCTGCGGGGATGTTTTATGAATAACAACGATTTGGTTCCTGGATTCAACGAAGAAAAGGACGACAGCCTTAAGATTTCTCTGGAAAAGTGTGAAGACGTTGACAACGCAGTTCTTGTCATCCTCAACGGCTATATCGACACATATAATTCCGTATATTTCCAGAAGCAGGTAAACAAGATTGTTGCCGCAGGATTTGTCAACATCGTCTTCAACTGCTCGAACCTCAACTACGTATCATCGACAGGTATCGGTTCTTTCACAGCTTTCCTCAAGCTTGTAAAACCAAAGAACGGAGACATCGTTCTCCTCAATATCCAGCCTAAGGTCTATGAAGTATTCCAGCTTCTTGGATTCAGCCAGTTCTTCAACATCAAGGAGACAATCGAGGACGCTGTAAACCACTTCAAGCAGGACAATACTGTTACGACGACTTCGATCTTCCCTAAGGTCTTCAGCTGCCCTGTATGCTCAAGAAAGCTCAAGGCTTCAAGAAGCGGAAGATTCAAGTGCTCTGACTGCAAGGCAATCCTTGCCATCGACCAGAGCGGAAACGTTTTCCTTGGATAAAAGCAACCTTCATAAAAAAAGGGTTCGTTCTATGAGATATAGAATGAACCCTTTTTTATTGGCCCTACCCTGGAAACATTCCATTGAAAAATATTTTCTTAGAGGTTACCTTTACGGAAAGGAAAATTTGAAATGAACCTAGACAACATAGTCATCGTACTGGACAGACCGGAAGAACCACGCAACATAGGTGCCGTGTGCCGCGCCATGGCAAACAGCAACATACATACCCTGCGCATAGTAGGAAAAAAGGAAGAGATCGACGTAGAAAAGGTACACGTCCTGGCAATCCATGCAGCATATCTTTTTGACAATGCGGAATTCTTTACATCCATAACGGAAGCCACAGCCGACTGTGTCTGTGCCGCAGGTACAACGAGACGCCGTGGAAAAAAACGAAAGGGCAAGCTTCTTTTGCCGGAAGAATTCGCCGCAACCGCAGATAAGATTACCACAGGAAAAAAGAACAGCCAGGGCGGAAAAGTCGCCGTTGTCTTTGGCAATGAGAGAACCGGTCTTGATGACAATGAAATCCTTGAATGCACCATGGGAGTGACAATCCCTTCAAGCGATGAGTTTGGCTCCATGAACCTTAGCCATGCCGTCCAGATTATGTGCTATACACTGTTCCGCCATGAAGGCAAAGGAAAGACCGGCTACACGCCGATTGAAAGAAAACGTCTCAAGAGAACTGTGGATACAATCGCCGACAATCTGCAGAAAATCGGATTTTTCAAGGTCACCGGAAGAAGCGATATGGAACATTTCTGGCGAGATATACTTTCAAGGGCCGCTCTCAGTGAAGGAGAAGCCCAGTACCTTGAGAAAATATTCGACAAGGCCAGCGGCCTTGCCCAGAAAAAATCACAGGAACAGATCCCCTGATGACATGATTTCACTGTCACAAAGGGCAGCGGACCGTTCTATGCAGGACTTAAGCTGCCTTATGTTTCCAGGCCAGTCCTGACGTTCAAGGAATTCAATGGCATCTTCAGACAACACTTTTCCCTTTGCCTTTGCAAAACCAACGGAAAGTTCTCTTATCTCATCACGGCGTTCCCTTAATGGGGGTATTGTCACCGTAAATTTTTCAATCCTCCAGTAAAGCTGCTTGCTGAAAGTATGTTCCAGGACCCTCTTCTTAAGGTCGGCGTCCGTCGCAAACACAAGACGGCATTTCAATGGAATTTCGACATGGCTTCCTACACGGCTGAATTTTCCTGTGGTAAGAACACCAAGAAACTTTGCCTGGTTCTCAAGGGAGAGTTCGCCCAGCTCATCCAGGAAAAGAATTCCGCCCTGAGCCATCTCAAAAATACCGGCCTTTTCGACAGCATCGGTATAGGCACCTTTCACACAGCCGAAAAGTTCACTTTCAATAAGAAAGGGATTGAAATCCGCGATGCTGCAGGAGATGAAAGGCTTTCCTTTTCTCAATGACTTTTCATGTATTATTTTGGCGGCATAGGTTTTTCCTACTCCACTTTCTCCAAGAAGAAGTATTGGATCTTCCTGAAGGGCATACTTCTCAAGAACGTACTTGTAACTTTTGACCTGTGCGCTACTGAATACAGGAGATGGTTCCTGGACCTCAAGGAGATTGTCTTCTATGACGCTGTCATTTAGAAAATAAAATTCCGACGGATCCAGGTCCTCCCATGAATCAATGGTGAAAAAAGGACAGTCAAATTCTTCTGCGACCATGGAACGGATGGATGATATTTCACAGGAGTCGCGCTCTGCAGTATCAAGAAGGACACAGGCTATATCCGACGCATCAGGTGGTATAAGAAATTTTTTGGAATCATTGCCTTGCAGACGAAGGACACAACAACAGGAAGAAAGTTTTCGGGAACAGAAAAAGTACAACTCTTTGCTGTCTGAAATGAGTAGAAGTTTTTTCTTCAATCAACTTTTTATACTAGTCCTCTCGTTTAAAAAGACGGTGCCAGACAAGACAGATTATATACCACGAATAAGGAAAAAGCAAAAACAACTTCAATGGGTTGCGGAGCACCTCACCATAGATTTCATGACCCTTCTCGAATGTACTTGGATTGACCCGCTTTATTCTGCGGCCAAAAATTCCGACTGCATCACGGTAATACATGAAGATGCTTGTGGTGAATTTCTCACGGTTCTGATATGGCCACAATTCCCTGTTTTTTACACCTTCGCTGAGGAGGACAAGGGATGGACTTGATTTGCGTATGGCCTCGATGATTCCATCTTCCGCACCGGCCTTGTAATATCCAACATAGCGGCCGACCACACGAAGGGTCTTGAAGGTCTTCTTTACGTTCTTTTCGGCTTCCACAAGGGCTTTTTTTCTTCCGCCAAACATATAGAACGACTTGTAGCGGTTTTCCAGAAGGCCAAGGATGCTGATGGTCGCATCAAAAGGATTGTAACGCACAGGCACTGTCTTCTTGAGGAATTTTGCACCCTTGAGGATGCTTTTTGACACAGGAAGCACAAGGTCGGCATTCCTTACGCATTCGCCGAATTCATTCTTACCACGAGCCTTGAGCAGATCCCAGATGTTGAGGAAAATAATCTGCGACGGTCCGTCCTTTTCCATGAGCTCTAGAATCTTTTCTTCAAGTTCTGTTTTCTGGCATACATCAACGGGAACACCAAGTATTCTTATGCGCTGTACCGACATCTTATTCTATTCTCCTGACTCTGACATCACTGTCTGGACTGCGGCAGCCCCGTAAAGAGCGGCAGTCTCACAACGAAGTATGTTTGTTTTTATATGTACTGCAGAAAATCCTGCATCTTTAAGCAACTCTATCTCTTCCGGCGAAATACCGCCTTCGGCACCTACGGCAAGAACCACGTTCTTTACATCACCCTTGCCTGCCAGCGCCTGCCCTATGGAAACCGTGTCCTCCGAACGCTCGTAGAGAACAACAGCCGCCTTGCTTTCCATCGCCGCCACCATCTCGCACGCCTTGGCGACACTTACGCATGGCATTACTTTGGTCTCGACAGGGGAACCGCTTTGCTCGCGTGCCTCGGTGATAACCCGCTGCCACCTGTCGTCTTTGCCGCCTGCCTTTATGCGCGCAGACTCAATGTTTCCTTTCTGGCAGAAAACACCTTCAACGGGAACAATCCTTGCGACACCGCATTCCACAGCCTGCCTGATGATCAGATCCATCTTTGGCGGCTTGGCCACAAACTGAAAGAGCCACAGGTCGTAGTCAAACAGAGGACCCTGTCCCTCTTGCATGCCGTCGCTTTCTTTCTGTTCCGCAGGCTGAACCTGGTCGCCGGCAACCTGCATTGTGATTCTTTTTGCCGTACGGTCGATTCTGGCAACCGTCATAGGCTGAAGTATTCCGCCTGGAAGACGGACGTCGATCATGTCACCTTCCTCAACCCTGAGAACGGAATTGAGATAGCGGAATTTTTTGCCTTCAACGAAAATACAGCCTTTATCAAGCTGCGTGTCAGAAACGAACTGCCTCATTTATTTTGTTTCAGCTGAGGACGATTCATCTTTCTTTGCAGCCTCATCCTCATCAAACTGATCCTTGAGGGTCTTTGTTGTCTTCAGAAGCTTTTCAACATTGCCCTTCCTTATCACATCGATGGCAGCCTTAAGCTGGATGTCATAATCAAGGTCATAGAGACGGGCAGGTCTTGTACGATCAACCTCATTGCGGATGATTTTTCTGAGGAAGCTTTCCTCAAGCTTATATGTCTTTTTGAGCTGCTTTGCATAGGCAGAGATGTCTGCCTCCGACATGTCGGAATGTGCTTCAACATAAGGCGAGATCACATTTGCCTTTTCAAGGTTCTCCCATTCCTTTTTCTGCTCCTCGTTGAATTCCGGATAGAGGACTTCAAGGTCAGGCCTGATGCCACGTTTGTCTATGTTCACATCAAGAGGTGAATAGTAACGTGCAACAGTTATCTTGAATCCATCCTTGTTTACGAGACCGCTTGGAATCTGTACGCTTCCCTTTCCGTATGTCTTTTCTCCGACCACATAGGCCTTGCGTGTATCCTTGAGGGCGCCTGTAAGGATCTCACTTGCGCTGGCACTTGCCCTGTTCACAAGGACAACAACAGGAATGTCCTTTACGACAGTCGTAGAAGGATTTGCGTGGTACACGGCATTTTCATAATCTATCCTGCTTTTTGTCTGCACGATGATTCCGCTGTCGATGAATTTATCTGCGATCTCAACGGCTGAAGAAAGAAGTCCACCGCCGTTGTTTCTCAAGTCGATGATGATTCCAGTGCACTTTTTGGCCTTCTTGAAGGAATCGATTGCTTCCTGCACATGACCTGCTGTATTTGTGGAGAATTCAGAGAGCCTGATGTAGCCTACGGTCTCCACCATTCCAAACTTGACTGTAGGATTTTCAATGAGGGCGCGTACAAGGACACGGTCAAATTCCACTGTCTTGCGGCGGATGGTGACCGTGACGCTTTCGCCGATGGTTCCGCGGAGCATGCCAAGGACTTCATCCATTGTGATTGTGGCTGTGTCCACCCCGTCGATCTTGATGATAAGGTCACCAGGCTGAATTCCGGCACGGGCACCAGGAGTATCGTCTATAGGCTGAACAACTTCAACATAGGCAGGTTTGTCCTTTGTGGTCGTAGATGGCTTTGTGATGGAAAGTCCGACACCGCCAAAGCTTCCCTGAGTTGTATCAGAGATGTTGCGCCACTCACTTTTGTCCATATATACGGAATAAGGATCATCCAGGGCACTGAGCATGCCACGGAGGGCACCTTCATAGAGAATCTGAGGATCGACTTCCTCTACATAGTTCTGCTGGATGAAATAGTAAAGCTGGTTGATTATTCCTATATATTTGCTGTTGTTGGCCTTCTGCTGGTCTGCGGTGGCAGTCTGTGACTGGGCAAAGCACTGGGACGCAAATATTGAAAGCCAAAGTGTATTTACGGCAAGAAGTACATATTTTCTTATTTTTTTCATTGATTTGATAACCTCTGGTCCTTATTTTTATATTTAAAACAGTGAATTCATTTTAGATGGTTTTGAGGGAATTTACAAGAAAATATGAGTCCCCATCGCTTTTTGAAATTTGCTACATGGTATGATTTGTGGTAAACTGAGTATTATGCAGATAATACCAGTAGCCAGCGGAAAAGGCGGCGTCGGAAAAAGTCTTCTCAGCGCAAATCTTGCAATTGCGCTTGGACAGGCGGGAAAGAGAGTTCTATTGGCTGATCTTGATTTGGGGGCATCGAACCTTCACCTTGTTCTTGGTCATCCAGACACAAAGGAAGGAATAGGTACTTTCCTTACAGGCCAGTCAAAATTTGAGGACATCATCCATCAGACGGACTACATGAACGTGTCCTTCATTGCGGGAGATTCCGAGATTCCAGGCCTTACATCGCTTAAAGTAAGCCAGAAAAACGAGCTCATCAAAAGCTTCAATAAACTTGAGAACACCTTTGACTACCTTATCCTTGACCTTGGTGCAGGAACACACCTTACTATCCTTGACATGTTCCTTCTTTCACCACAGGGAATCATCGTGACGGCACCGACAGTTACTGCTACATTGAACGGATACCTTTTCCTCAAGAACGTGGTGTTCCGCATGATGTACAACACCTTCAAGAAAGGTTCACCTGCATACAACTATCTTGAGACATTGAAAAAAGATTCCGCCTCGTTGCAGCGTCTTTACATACCAAAGCTCATTGAGATCCTTGAGAAGGAAGATCCTGAGGCAACAGCCCTGTTCAAGAGACGCATGAAGGAATTCCATCCACGTCTGGTCCTGAACATGATAGATGACCCAAAGGATTCGGAACGTGCCCAGAGAATCCGCCGCTCATGCCAGCAGTATCTTGACCTGGACCTTGAGCACCTTGGCGTAATATACCGCGACACATTGCAGGACAAGGCCCTTGCTTCAAGACTTCCTGTAATCGTATACAAGCCTCAGTCTATAATCGGACAGGCAATATTCCGCGTGGCAGAGAAAATCATTCAGTCTGAGACACTGAAATTCGATTCGGACTACGACATCACACAGGCTTCCGACACTTCCTTTGAGATCGCGACGGAAGAAGCTGCAGATGATTTTGGCCAGAGAATGGCATACATAGAAGAACTGGCAGGCACCGGCGCACTTACACCAGGTGAACTTGCCGAGACCTTGAGACAGCAGCAGTACGAGCTTACAGCCTTGAAGAATGAAAACAACCTTCTCAAGAAAAAGCTCCTGGAAGCCGCCGCACAGGGATTCAAGGTTTAATCTGTTCTTCAACATATTTTAACAAGTGGTTTTTTATGAATAGTCTTTTGTACATCAACTATCCTTCATGGATCAAGCCGGAAATTTTTCCAGGCGTACCTTTGCTTGGCCTCATCCGCTGGTATGGACTCATGTATGTCTTTGCATTTTCGGCAGCCTTCTTTGTCCTGAAGAAGCTCCTCAAGCAGGGTGCCCTTGATACACTGGAACAGAAGACAACAGAGGACGACATCTTCAGTTTCATCGCCTGCGGAATCGTTTTCCTGCTCATCGGTGCCCGTATCTTTGCCACTCTGGTATATGACACAAGCGGAGACTACTGGAGAAAGCCATGGCTCATATTCTGGCCATTTGACGTCAACACAAAGAAATTCACCGGTCTTGCAGGAATGTCATATCACGGCGGATTCATAGGTGGATTCCTTGGAATGATTTTCTGGTGCAAAAAAAACAAGCGCCCTATGTGGAAGTGGATCGATGCCATGGTTGTCGCTATACCATTGGGATATACTTTCGGACGTCTTGGAAACTTCCTCAACGGTGAGCTTTACGGACGAATCACGACAATGCCATGGGGAATGGTTTTTCCACGTGCGGAACGATACAGCGCAAGCCTTGAATGGGTAAAGGTCTTTGCCGGAGAAATCGGCATGGAACTTAACACAAAGCTGGTCAACCTGCCACGTCATCCAAGCCAGCTCTACGAAGCCTTCTTTGAAGGAGTCTTCCTCTTCATCTGTCTATGGAACCTTCGCAAGGTCAAGAAGTTCGACGGTTTCCTGAGCGGATGCTACACCATCGGCTATGGTCTCGTACGTTTTGTCATAGAGTATTTCCGCGAGCCTGATGCGGACATAGGTTTTGTGATTTCCCGTGACGGAAGCACAGCCCTCTACACAAACACATCCTTGCTTAACATAAGCACAGGACAGATCCTCTGCTTCCTCATGATTCTTGGAGGAACTGCGATTCTTATCAGCACTTACCTTCTGAGCAGAAAGCAGGCAAAGAAAAACTAAAAGAGATTCATCTTAGATTCCATATACGGAATCAAGATACTTCATACGTTCTTCGACCCAACCCACCAGATAGTCGATCTCAGATTGGTGGGTTTTTCTTTCCTTCCATCCCGGAGTTCTTGGCCAGTTTGGACTTCCAAGAATGTGCCAGACCGTATCCGTAAGTTCCGCGGCATCATTGATCTCAGCACCTCTTTCCTTGAGCCATTCAATGGATTCTTCAAGGGCAGGTCTTTTTTCCTTCCACCTTTCATTAACAGACTTCCTGAAATCCTTGTTCGCAAGAAAAATGGTGAACCATGGAGCCTTGGATATATAAAGGTTATGGGGATTCCTTGCAGATTCGTGATGTGTATTGCCAAAGGCTATGTCATGATCCCATAAAGGTCCCATAGAAAATATTCCGGTTCCGTAGTCATAGTTCATATATACGGAATTGAAAAAGTCCGAATCGTAGTTCTGCGAGAATTCCGAGAGAAGATACCAGTCTACAAAACTATCCTTATCGAAGTTTGACGGAAAACTTAAATTCGTGTTTACAGCAAGACGCCAGACAGTTCTCTCAATCTCATTTATTGTCTCTTCGTATTTTTTATATTGCTCAACGGTCTGATCGGCAGGACGTCTGATATGCACTCTTTTACCTTTTCTTTCAGTCGTAAAGGTATATGGACGGCCGTCGTGGGAATCGACTTCAGCAATGAAACCATCGCCTTCAAAGTTCATGCGGCCAGGCTCTATCTCTATTTTTTCCGTAAGGCCATAGAGCCCCATGAATTTTCCATTGAGAAAAAGGAAGATATACTTTGAGGAAGGATTCCACTTCATGGAATTCCAGACGTTATGGGAAAGATATTCCGCGTAGTAGTTTCTGAGCATGGAACGGTCACAGGCATTGGCCATAAGAATCCATTTTCTTGAAGCATTCATGCCACAAAGGCTCTGCTCCTCATCAAGGTTCAGGAGATAAGGCTTCTTTGAGGTCAGCCTGGATTTCCATGTGGAATTTCCGTGACCACGAATTCTGCAGGTTCCTTCAAGGCCGTCAAGGTTGTATTCCGCCTTTATGTATTTTTCTTTCTGTTTTATGGGTTTGTTTTTCTCCGTCATTATGGAAAGCACGGGAAATCCCATTCGCCGGCAGTTTGCGACTGTTGCCTGCCTTAGACTTGAGACGACGAAAAACTGAACCGCCAGCAGTCCCATGACAAACATGATGATTCCGTAGCGGCATGTATATCTCTTATATTTCATCCTAATATGTTACTTCACCGTCATGGGCAAGAAGTGTGGAAGCAGTTACGGAAGAAAGTGCGGCAATCTCCTGGACAAGGGAAGCTTCCTCTTTTGCGCGGACTTCCACAACAATGTTGATCTTGTTGTTTGAAAGGGCACGGCTCTTTACAACAAAAATTCTGCAGTGCTTTTCAACAATCGCCATTATGTCCTTTTCCGCTTCATATCCATCGGCACTTACCATAAGGATCTTTGGTGCCTTTGCAACCGGAATCCTGTCAAAAACAAACAGAGCTATGGTGAGTACGACAGCAAGGGCTGAGGCGATCTGTGCAAGGCCAGCTCCGCAGATGATACCTGTGCTTATGGCCCAGAAAAGGAACACAAGGTCCATTGGATCCTTGACGGCTGTCCTGAAACGAACGATGGAAAGAGCACCGACCATACCGAGGGAAATCACGACACTGGACTGGATCGTGAGGATTACGCCCGCAGTTATGAGAACAAGGGCCGGAAGGGCAATGTTGAAGCTTTTTGAATAGAAGGTCTTCCTTGTCAGCAGCCTGTAGGCAAAAAACAGATAGAGCGCAAAAAAGAGGGAGATTGTAAAAACAATGATAATGTTCTCCGGTGTCGCATCGTATCTTGTAAATCCTTCGATGAACGATTTTTTGAATACATCCTTGAATGTTGTCATAGAGTGCTCCTCATATTGTATTTTCTGCAAAGGTAATATTTTGAAAAGGAAGTCTGGTTTAGTCTTCCTGTCTGAAGGCTTTCATTGATGAAATCCGGAAGAAGCTCATCGAACTTCACTTCCATCATATTGGTTTCATTTTCCAGAATCGGGCGGAAAGGACAGTCCTGGTCAAAGAATTTTTCAATACAGTCGGAACTTCTTATGTTCCGGTCGAAAGTAATCCTTACATTGCCGTCATGATAGACAAAAGGAACACG
>JAGHUO010000001.1 GCA_018064785.1 Candidatus Treponema equi | reverse complement strand
TACAAGGCTTATGCAGTAAATGCTTCAGGCAAGGTAACAGAATTTGAGCTTACAACAGGAGACATGACAGACGACGAACGCAAGATCATCCTTGCAGGTTGTCTTATCAACTTCTACAAGGCTTAATAGGCCTGCATAAAAAACGAAGGGGATGCCCAACAAGTATGATTTACGGTGGTTGAGTTTGTCGAAACCACCACTAATAGCGTAGCTGTCATTTCGACAAGCTCAATGAGCGCTACGCTGCATACTTTGGGGACATCCCTTTTTTTTATTCAAGGATCAGGTCAACAACTTCTGCATCGCAGGCCTTTACAAGATCTGCAGGAGCAAGGGTCAACTGGATTCCGCGCTGACCTCCGCTTATGTTTATCTTTTCCTGAGTCATTGCGGAACTATCGATGAAAGTGCGGAACTTTCTTTTCATTCCCACTGGCGAACAACCGCCGCGGATATAACCAGTCAAGGCAAGCAGTTCTTCCTGCTTTACAGGAGTGACTTCCTTTGCTCCACAGGCGTTGCGTGCTTTCTTAAGGTTTATTTCATGCACTGCGCTTTGGCAGAAAACAACAATTTCCTTTGAATCAGTACGGAAAACTATCGTCTTGAAGACACATTCCGGTGCAACACCAAGCTTTTCCGCTGTACGTTCAGCAGCACCTTTGGCAAGCTCATGTTCACCGTCATCATCATATTCCTTTGCCTCGTATGGAATTTTCAGACCATCAAGGATTCTCATTGCATTTGTCTTTTTCATAGACTTGATTATACAAAAAAAATGGCTGCCATAAAAGGCAGCCTTCTTTCATTCCGTATGGAAACTTATTTAGCAGTTGATGTGTTTGTAACGAATGATCCATTCTTTGCAAAGAGTGGAATGGCATCGATCTGTTTCTTCCAGTAAGCTGCCTCACCCTTTGTTGTGTAAGGACCTACACGTACACGGTAGTAAAGCTTTCCAGAATCGTCTGTATGTGTAAACACATCGCACTGGATTTTCTTCTGTTCAAGAATGCTCTTGGCTTCATCGGCATTCTTCTTTGTTCCGTATGAACCAGCCTGAACCCAGAATCTGTCAGGAACTTTCTCTGCCTTAGGAGCAGCAGCTTTTGGTGCAGGCTTGACAGCGGCAGTCTTAGGAGCAACAACTGGTTCCGCCTTCTTTACTTCTGTCTTCTTGTTGCTTGAAGCCTTTGCGACAACAGGAAATTCTTCTCTGTATGACTTTTCGATGAGAACATCATTTGTCTCAACGTTGCGTCTTACAGTATTTGTTTCCCTGATTGCAACTTCAGCTTTGTTGTTCTTTGCTGTTACAGCTGGAACTACATCTACAGGCTCGTTGTTTGTTGAACCAAGATCGATTGTTGCAGGACCTTCTGCACCAATTGTATAAACGTTTGTATTTCCTGTGGCAATCACAGTCATGTTTTCAATCTGAGTTGTTCCTTCAACAGGAGCAGCGATTGCAGTTGTCACATTAGGGCTCTCAATTACTGGAAGTTCCTCTACAGGAGCTGTTTCAGGTTCAGCCTTCTCAAGGAGATTTTCTCTCTTTGCCTGAGCTGTTTCTGGAGACATCCAAACTGTACCATTTTCATTCTGTACGATGGCAGTTGTATCCTTAAGCGAATCTTTCTTGTGAATGATTACAGCTGTACCGATTACAACCATGAGGAATATTCCTGCTGCCAGTACTATCCAAATTGTTCTTTTCTGTTCCATAATTATCCCCTGCTGGCAATAGATTGCAAAACATGCAATGCCAGTATCCATACAATAATTATCGGAACCTTGAAATAATAGTTAACAGTTTTTTTTGCAAGTCACCAGAACCGCAGTTCCATATCTTGACCACTGGAATACCTGTCTTTTTATAGGCGGAATACAGACCGCCCTGGCTTCGGAACCTGGCCATTATCTGGGCGACTTTCATTGAATCCCGTTTCCTAGCGCGTAAAAATCTCATAGGCAAGGGACAATCGACAAAAAGAACGGCATCCATTTCCTTCATAAGCGGAATCTTATAAAGAACCGTAGCGTTCACTATGACATTGGAATTTTTATTTTCTTCTATATAATTCTTGATCTTATTCGTGATTTGCGGATATACGATGGATTCCTGTTTTGCAACAAGTTCCGGCTTGCCAAATATAAGGGCACCAAGATTGCGTCGTATGATTTTACCGGTCTCATCAGCTATAGGTATTCCGCTTTTTTTAGCAAGTTCACCAAAGGCTTCTATGATTTTTTCCGCGGAATCATCCACTGCCTCATGACAGACCAGGTCGGCATCGATGGAAACAAATGATTTTCCATCAAGGGTCATTTTCTCAAGGATCGAGGAGATATGATTTTTTCCTGCAGCCATTGGCCCTGTGACGCATATGACCATCAGTGGAATTCTCCCCAGTTCTTTCCATATTCGATGCTTACACGAAGAGGCACGTTGAGCTTGAATGCATTCTCCATTTCGTTCTGGATGAGGTCGATTGCCTTTTTGATTTCTGATTCATCATCAGGGCACTCAAATATAAGTTCATCATGAACCTGAAGCAGCATCTTAAGTGGACTTCCTGTCTCACGAATTTTATTCCAGATGTTTATCATGGCAGTCTTTACTATGTCTGCAGCACTTCCCTGTATAGGTGTATTGATGGCAATACGTTCCGCCGACTGCTGCACCACCTTGTTGGATGACTTTATCTCAGGTATGTAACGGCGACGGTTTGTTATGGTCTCCACATATCCTTTCGCCTTTGCATTTTCCTTTGTCTCATCAAGAAACTTTTTGACATCACAGTAGGTCGCAAAATACTGGTCAATGAATCCTTTTGCTTCCGTGCGGCTGATGTCCAGTTCATTTGCCAGACGGAAAGCACTCATGCCGTACATGACTCCAAAGTTTACGGTTTTAGCGAATCTTCTCTGGTCAGGAGAGACATCCTCAGGCTTTATGTTGTATACAAGAGCTGCTGTGGCCTTGTGGACATCAATTCCTTTTATGAAGGCATCGCTCAGGTTCTTGTCACCGCTAAGGTGGGCAAGGACAACAAGCTCGATCTGGCTGTAGTCGGCGGAAATCAAAACCTTTCCTGGAAGCGCAGTGAATGCAGCTCTGATTCTTCTTCCTGCATCATCACGGACAGGAATGTTCTGCAAGTTTGGATCTCGGCTTGAAAGACGGCCTGTGGCAGTTCCGGTCTGCATGAATGATGTATGGATGCGTCCTTCCTTGTCAGAAAGAAGCGGAAGGGCTTCTACATAAGTTGACTGCAGTTTTGTATACGAACGGTAATCCAGGATTGCCTTTGGAAGAGGATCGTCAGTGGTCTCTGCCAGTTCTTCAAGAACAACAGTATCGGTGCTGTAACCTGTCTTTGTCTTCTTTGCGGTCTTGAATCCCTTTTCAACAAAAAGCACTGTCTGCAATTGCTTTGTAGAAGCAATGTTGAACTCATGTCCAGCAAGGCCATGGATTTCTTTTTCCTTTTCTTCTATTAATTTTTCAAGTTCCTTGCTGTATCTTCCAAGAGCCTTTTCATCAAGATGGATACCTGTCATCTCCATGTCCACAAGGATAGGAAGTATCCTCATTTCCATTGCATACAGGTCTTCAAGTTTTTTTTCTGAAAGCTGTTTTGCAAAAATGTCATGTAGCTGCAAAGTGAAATCGCTGTCCTCTGCGCCGTAGTCTGCCGCCTGCTCCAATGGAACATCAGCAAAAGTCTGACCTTTCTTTACAAGATCCTTGAATTCCACGCCCTTGAGTCCCAGCTTTGTCTCACCAAGATATTCAAGGCTGAAAGGCGACTTGCCCAAGGCACTTGGATTAAGAAGCCAAGCTGCGATCATGGTGTCAAAGAGTCTGCATGTGATTTCAGGCTCAAAACCATTGGATTTGAGTATTTCAATATCAAATTTGGCGTTGTGCATTACAACAGTAACCTGAGGATCACAAAGAAGACGGCACAGCTGTCCAAGGCAGTCTTTCTTTGAAATTGTGGGAGGAGCAAACATTCCGCCTGCAAGAATCACAGGAACATAGATGCCTTCCCCCTTCTTGAAGCTAAGGCTGAATCCAACCAGGTTTGCTTTGTATGTCTCAAGACCATCTGTTTCAGTATCAAAGGCACAAGTCTTTTCCTTTGAGGCAAGAATATCGCCAACAAATGAGACAAGATCCTTGAGCTCTGTGACGGCACGGTAATTTCCTTTGTTCTGCTTTACTTCAGGAAGTTTTTCTTCTTGCGGTTCTTCAAATGAAGACGACACCTCACCAGGGATCTCTGACTTCTTTTCGGAAGCCCCAGTAGTTCCGCCTGAAACTGCACCACCATCATAGGCTTTGGCCACAGCAAAGGCTCCGTATTTTGCAAGGGCATTGGCACAGGCTTTATAGTCATTTGTACTGGTTGAAAATTTTTCAAAATCAATTTCAACAGGAACGCCTGGTTCAAGGGTTATAAGTTTTTTTGAGAAATATGCATTTTCCTTATCGCCACGGATTTTCTCACCAAGGGCACCCTTGATCTCATCAGCATGGTCATAGATTCCGTCCAAGGTTCCGTACTGGGAAAGCAACTTGAGGGCAGTCTTATCACCGACACCTTTTACACCAGGCACGTTGTCGGCGGCATCACCAACGAGAGAAAGATAATCGAGGATCTTCTCAGGTCCTATGCCCCACTTTTCATTTACTTCCTCTACGCCTATTGTTTCCCAACCACCGTTGGCCTTGTCAGGCTGCATCTCCTTGCATGTATCAGAAACCAGCTGAAGAAGATCCTTGTCACCGCTAAGGATTCTGCACTGGCGTCCTTCTTCCTGACATTTCTTAGCGACAGCCGCGATGATGTCATCAGCCTCGTATTTGTCGGCACGAAGAACAGGCACACCGAATTCCGTAAGGATTTCTTCAATCCACGGAACCTGGGCATGAAGGTCCTCAGGTGTCTTTGCACGGTTGGCTTTATATTCCGAATACATGTCATGTCTGAAAGTTTTCGTACGTGAATCAAAAGCCGCCGCAAGATAACCAGGCTTATATTTGTCCAGAAGGGCCTTCAAGTTCTTGAAGAAAATGACAACGGCACTGATGTTCTCACCCTTTTTGTTTGTAAGGGGATGGTTCATCAACGCAAAATATGCTCTATAGATAAGTCCGTAGGAATCCAGAACGTAAACAGTATTATTACTCATGCAGATATTTTAGCAGAATCCTATGCTTTTATAAACCTGAAAAATTTGTATTTATGGTGACATGCTCATGATTTTCCTTTAAACTGTCTTTAAAGTGGATAAACATATGTTAAAAATCGTTGTAAAAACCTCCATCATTTTCGTGGCCCTTTTATTGGTCGCCTCGCTTTCATATTCAGCATATCTTTTGCTTTCATACAGCAGACTTCCGGACAACATGTCTCTTGAGACCAGAGGAGTTCATGACAAGGAAAAGGTTTCATGCGGAACCTCCTACACCATCGTGTCTGCCAACCTGGGATTTGGTGCCTACAGCCAGGATTTTTCTTTCTTCATGGACGGAGGCAAATACAGCTGGGCTTATTCAAAGGATGAAGTCGTAAAGAACATCACAGGTTCCGTGAATTCATTGATTAAATTCAAACCTGATTTCTTTCTTTTCCAGGAAGTGGATTTTGATGCGACAAGAAGCCGTCATGTTGATGAAAGAAATTTGATATCAGAAACTCTCAAGGAAAGCATGGGAAAGACAAACACGGTCTTTGCCCAAAACTACGACAGCGCATTTCTTTTCTGGCCACTTACCCAGCCACATGGAGCAAACAAATCCGGAATCATGGTCGCAACAGAATACAAGGCCTATGATTCAATGAGAAGATCATTTCCAATTGAGACAGGACTATCAAAATTCATCGACCTGGACCGCTGTTTCATGAAGACCTATATCGATGTAGACAACGGAAAGAAACTTGTACTGTACAACACCCACATGAGCGCATATACGACCAATGCGGAAACAAGCACACGTCAGATCGAGATGCTGAACAACGACATGGTGGAAGAATACAACAAAGGAAACTACATAGTCTGTGGCGGAGACCTTAACCGTGAAGTAATTGAAGGCATGTCCACTTATTTTGGATTTGAATCCAACGGTCTTAACTGGACCAAGACATTTCCAAAGGAAAAACTGGACAGCCACCTGAACCTTGTTCCACCGGTTGACTTGAAGAATCCTGTTCCTACAGTACGCGACACGAAAAAACCTTGGGACAAAACAAACTTCGTGACGGTAATCGACGGATTCATCGTGTCCGACAACGTGACCGTTGAATCAGCATCGGTCATAGACAACGACTTCATGTGGAGTGACCACAACCCTATCTCAATGAAGTTCATGCTTAAATAAAAAAAGAGCCTGCGTTCCGCAGGCTCCTGTTCTTTTAGCGTGTAAGCTTTCTGTATACTGTCTTGTGAGGAATCTCGCTGTCCTCACCAAGCTCCTTCTTCTTCCATTCTACATATTCAGACCAGTTGCCTTCAAACCAGCGAACTTCCGAATTGTTTTCGTATGCAAGAATATGTGTACAGATACGGTCAAGGAAGTAGCGGTCATGGCTGAT
>JAGHUO010000115.1 GCA_018064785.1 Candidatus Treponema equi | reverse complement strand
CCGAATGTTACTTCTGCGAAAGCAGATGTTGCGAATGCTGCTGCTGCAGCTACTGCGATAAGAGTCTTTTTCATCTCTTAGCCTCCTTAAACTGCAACTTGGACCGAAAATTTGATTTTTAATTTCTTTTATGCTAAGTTCTCAACAGAAAGGGTTATCCAGGATTATCCTAATGGCCTCCTTGGGACCATACGAGCCCGGATTTAAGACTAGGAATCCTGCTGCGGCCGTAATGTTGCAGCTGTGGTAGCCCTTCTTTTTCAAGGATTTTTTTTTAATGTACATAGTGGGAATAGATATCGCAAAAAAGAGTCATCAGGCGGTCATAACCGACCTGGAAGGAAATATAGTCTGCAAGTCATTCAGGTTCAGCAACAGTCTGGATGGTTTTGGAATTCTGCTTAGCAAAATCAGCGAAGTGGATTCCGCCTGTGAGAAATTCGAAATTGGAATGGAAGCCACAGGGCACTACTGGATAAACCTATACACAAGGCTGGTGGACAAGGGGTTCCGTGTGCACGTAATAAATCCATTGCAGTCCGACGCCCTTCGCAACCTGTACCTCCGAAAAACAAAGACAGACAGCGTGGATGCAAAGATCATCGCGCAAGTCATACGTATAGGTCAATATACGGAAACAAGACTTACGGATGATAAACTGCTTGCAATCCGTGACATGTCAAGGCAGAGATTTTTTCTCGTTGATATGAATGCGGATCTTAAACGCAAGGTCGTGGTGATCATGGACAAGATTTTTCCTGAATACCAAAGCGTCTTTTCGGACATGTTTGGAAAAACTTCCATGGCGGTTTTGAAATCCTGCTGCAGCGCAAAGGCCATTTCGCAGATTTCTTTGGAAGATCTTACGGAAATAATACGCAAGGCAAGCCGGGGAAGGTTCAAGATGGGCAAGGCGGTCATGTTAAAGCAGCTGGCGGAACAATCTTTCTGCGCCCTTGTGGATCCTACCAATCTTTCCATCCTTGTAACCCAGATGCTTGAGCAGATAGAGCTCCTGGAACGTCAGATCGCGGACCTTGAAGCTGTAATAGCGGACAACTTCACCACCTTTGACAGCAAGATCACCCAGATTCCCGGAATTGGCCCGGTTCTTGGCGCGGCTATCCTGAGCGAGATAGGTGACATAAAGCGTTTTTCAAGCGCAAAAAAACTTACGGCTTTTGCAGGAATCGATCCGTCCATAAAGCAGTCGGGAGAATTCACCAGCACAGAAAACCACATGTCCAAACGAGGCTCTCCTTATCTACGCCGTGCCTTGTGGGTTGCCGCTTTTGTGAACGTGAACCACAACAAGGAAATAATGCAATTATATGGAAGAAAAACGAGCAATGGCAAAGGTCATTACAAGACCATGGGATTTTTGTGCCATAAATTGCTGAACATCGTATATTCCGTCTTGAAAAACAATGTGGATTATGTGCCTTTCGAGTGGAAGTGAATATAAAAACCTTCCGCCTGTAAAGATCCCGGCAACCTTGCATGCCTCAATAACTCATTATATAATTGAAGCAAAGAGGCAAAATTGTATACACGTGAAATAATGGACACTCCGGAATCCCTGGTAAAGAACTACAAGCCTGTGTTCGGTACTTTCAAAGGGCATCCAAAGCGTCTGGACATACGCGGAGTCTTTAAGCCATATGGCACCATTCCGCTTCCTACATTCATAACGAACCTGCGCATAAAAAGCCGCCTGACATTTTCTTTTGACATAGGCGAATACATAGGACGCATTACATTTGTTGACGCAAAGATAATCGGTTATTCGGAAGTGATTTTCTGGAACAAATCTACAAACCAGAAGTTCGTATATCATTCCGTCATGAGCATGAGAAAACGTTTTGTGCCCCATGATCTGGAATTTGCATCTACTTCAAGCTATTCAAAGAAAAGATATGCGAGAATCAGCTGGGACAGAGCCCACGGAAAACTTTCTGCAGTCTTTGATCTCAAGGGTGATTCCGTCAGGCCGAGTGCCCATGGTGCCATCAGCGCGGATTTTTCAGACAGGCAGTTTGCGGAGCTTACATGCTCAAGGCCAAATCCTACATCAAGGCGTTGTTCCGCAATCTACAACAGCACTCTTCCTTCACACGGAACCATTACACTTGCCTATAAAAACGGCCAGACCAGGACTATGGAAGACAGTGCCGGCGTTGCTTGCTTTGACATTTCACGAACATACATGAAGTTCCGTTCCCACGGAGAATTTGTACAGGGCTTTGGGATAAGCAAAGGCCGCGACATAGCATTCCGCATTGCAGCAGAATCACATGACGCCGCAGATACGGACAAGTACAATCTCAATGTTCTTTTCTGCGATGGAAAGGTTACTCCTCTTCCGCCTGTGGTCATAACCCACAACATGGGAATGGACAACCCATGGGTAATCCAGGATACGGAAAACATGGTGGACCTGACCTTTACTCCGATCTCAAGCAACCTTAAGAAGATCAGTGCGATTATTTTGCGAACGGTATACCGCAGTGTCTATGGAACCTTTGAGGGTACTGTCGTCACTGCCGATGGTGAGAAAATAACATTCAAATCACTGCCGGGATTAGCCGAAAATTACCTGATAAGACTTTAAAAATCTGCAGGCCTTGGAGGTACTATGTCAGAACAGAATTCACCAAAACGTACTTTGGAACCGGGAACACTCGACAAGACAAGAAAAAACATCGGACCTATCGATGATGCCGAAGCTATCGAGATGCAGAAAATCCTGGGTGGTGAAATTCTCAAGGAAAGATATGTGCCTTCCGAGCCAATAAATACACCGAATAGAAATCGACACCGTGAAACAGTGATCCGTGCCTCTGGTAAATCATCTTCAGACATCTCTTCTGCAAGTGCATCCTTTGGTTCATCGTCATCGTCTGCTTTTGTAGGTGGTAAACCAAGTGGAGGAAAAAAAGTGAGAACAGACGAGGATTTGCCAGAAATTTCTGCCCGCGAGCTTAAGATGATGGATCGTGCCATGATGTCGGCCGCCTACAACATCAAGCCTGACTTTGGTCTTTTCAATTTCATCTATAGAATGTCAGCAAAGAACAAGGAAAGAGTCCAGAAGAATATCGGCGACTATATCATCAAGCGTCACGTTGATCATATCCAGGCTTTTGTAACAACGATCAAGACATTCATACAGATATCACCTGATCCATATAAAGCAAAGATCGCTACGGAAACCGACCTAAAGTTCAAGTTCCTCCGTACAATCGGAAAATGGCAGATCAAGGACCTCAAGGTTCTTGCAATGGAAGTGGAGGATTCTTCGGATTATCTGACTGTGCCGATGCTCATTCCTATCGTTCGTTCCATGTACCGCCTTCTTCTCACTGTATACTACATTGGCGACCAGCAGGTTTCCGCCCTCATCCGTGAAATCTACAACGATCTCTGCGCATACACAAACGCAGACAAAGGCAAGCTTCAGAATCTTGCAAAGCAGGGTCTTACCGAATGGCTTTATCTTCATGACCAGATCATCAAGGGGTTCTATCCGCTTCTCATGAGAATGTGTTCAACGGAATATGTTGAATTCCCTGATTTCTTTAAGGTAAAGATCGCAGAAATCCTCAAGTTCCTCAGCATCTCAAAATTTGATCTTCTCCTGCCAGAAAAGAAAAAGCCTGCGGAACAGAAGGTTGAACAGAAAGAAGAAAAAAAGAAAGAGACCCGTCATGTTTCGGGCGAAAATAATGAAGTCGTTACAATGGGCTTGAGGATCCTTGACCAGCTCTTCCCGGAAGCAGGCTTCCTTCATCTGGAAAGGCATCCAGACCTTTATCCATATTTCCAGCCGATCTACAACTTTGTGGACGGTTTCAATGTAATCCATCCTGAAAATCCACTTCAGGTTGTTATGGTTCTCATCATGATTCTTGAGGATCTTTTCAAGGGTGTACGCAACATCAACTTCAACATCGAAGCCGATGAAGTTCTTGGAGCGATTCCAGACAAAATCGATCTCGCCATGAGTGACTGGATCAACTACTACGAGGATCTTTTTGGCAAGAGACTTGGCGATTATCTCCGCACATATGTGAACACTCTTTACTCGCAGAAAGACTATGCACAGACCAATTTTGGAAAGGAAAACCTCAACAACATTCTCTGGAGAATGAAGTATTTCTTCCTTCCACATTTCAAATTCAACGCACCTGTACTTCAGAAGCCGATAAACGACACCAAGTACAAGCCTTTCTATGGAAGAACAGATTTCGTACGCACAGTATTCACAACTCTTGTACGCAGAATCGATGAAAACTCCGAAGGAAAGAAGACAGTCCTTGGCGTAATGAATCCTTGGGACAAGTACAGCTTTGATCTTCCAAATCCGGTTTCAAAGAGAATCGATGTTCTCCTTGGCGCAAAGAGGGAAGCTTCGGTTACTGCTGCTACAAACGCAAACCTCATCAAGTATACATACTGCATCATGTCCGTTCTTGACTGGTGGGTAAACAATCCTTCAAGTCCGGCCTATGCAACAGATCCGATGAACCTGTACCGCATCAATCCAAAGGATGGGGCTCCACAGTTCTCCGTAAATCTAAGGACAGACCAGAACACGCTTTTTGCGGAAGGTGTAAAGAAAGCAATAGAAGCAAAGAGAAGCAAATAGACTGAATCAAGCCCGGTGGCAATACAATTTGTCTTCCGGGTTTTTTAGTTTGCCTTTTGAAAAAACTGCCCTTATAATTGAATAATGAATGCAATTAAAAATCTGGTAGAATATTACGATGAATTGTTTCCTATATCGGAAGCAAAAAAAAGTTTTTATCAAGACATCTCTAAGAATTCTAAGACTCCGGTTCATTTTCTTTCTGTAAACTGCGGCACAGGATTCCTTGAAAGTTCTCTTGCCCGCCAGGGTCATGATGTCACTGGCATAGAGAATGAAGAGGAACTGCTTCAGACCGCAAATCTGCGAAGAAGAAGCCAGCTGATGTCCATTAGATTCTTTCAGATGCAGATTCCTGATATGTCCAAATTCCTGGGCAAATCTTTCTACAATGTAATCTCAGTGCTCAACAGCCGCATCATGTTTTTCCCAGGGCCTCAGGCAATCCGAAATTTCTTTTCCGACTGCAAGAAACTGCTGGCCCTTCAGGGAGTTCTTGTCCTTGAGCTGATAAACTTTGATGCACACCAGCATGACATGATGTTCCAGCTTAAGACAAGGGAAAGCGTGCGTTCAAAACTCTTTACGGAAATTTTCAAGGCGGAAGACGGAAGCAGCATGATCTCAGCAAACGTTGAGAACAGCTCTGAAAAATTGCTTCCTGTCCTGAAGGATGTTCCTGTCTATCCACTGACACCAGCCGAGATAGAGCATTTTGCGGAAGAAGCAGGATTCACAAATGCGGAATTCTATGCGGATTTTGACAAGACGCCTTTCACCGGCAATGAAGAATCTTTCGTCGTCATGGTTTCGTAATAAAAAAGAAAAAGCCAGTAAGCAATTCTGCTCACTGGCTCATTTTTTTTAGTTTATCTTCCAGCGGTTGCCTTCACGGACAAAACGCTTGGCGTTGACCTCGATGATTCTTCCGTCTTCACCGGACATCTTCACCATGGAAGTGATAGGATTAACTTCTGTAACACGGAAGTTCGTGTCGTCATAGTAAAGGCGGATACCTTCGTTTGGCAGACGTTTTCTTGCTTCTGCATACCAGTCGTATTCATAGCTCAGGCAGCATAGAAGTCTTCCGCACTGGCCGCTTATCTTCATGGAATTAAGGCTCAGGTTCTGGTCCTTAGCCATGCGGATGCTTACAGGACGGAGTTTGTCGCTTATGCAATTGCAGCAGTAAGGCCTTCCGCATACGCCAAGTCCACCAGTGATGCGGCTTTCATCGCGGACACCAATCTGACGGAGTTCTATCCTCATCTTAAAGATTGAAACAAGATCCTTTACAAGGTCGCGGAAGTCAACACGGTTTTCGCTGGAGAAGAAGAAAAGAGCCTTCTGTTCACCAACGAGGAAGTGCACGGTGATAAGCTTCATGTCCAGCTTGTGGAATGCGACCTTCTCCTTGAATTTTACAAAAGCATCCTTTTCCGTTTCCTTAAGGCGCTCAGCTTTTTCAATGTCATCCTTTGTCGCGATTCGTGTTATCTCGACAATATCTGAAGGTTTGATTCCTACTGGAGACTTTGAAAGTCCAAGATTCTTTGCAAGGTCAAGTCCGTAACGGGTTGGAATTATGACATCTTCGCCATCGGAGATTTTCATCCCCTGTGGAACTGTCGCATAGATGCCCTCAAAGGAATAGGCAAGACGAAGCTTATATAGTTCATTTGGGAAAACATAGTCTTCCTTATTATCGTTGTCCGGAGTCACCTTGTCTTCAAGGCTGGAAAGATCCTCGTTTTCTTTGTATATATCGTTTTCAAAAATATCTGACATTTTCTATCTCCATCCGTCATCGTGGGGACGTCTGTTATACAGTGTTATTTATTCTATCATTCAAGAGGCAAAAAGGTCTACCAAAAGTCCTTTAAGTTCGTTGATTCTCTCAAGCATTCCAAGGGTTTTTCTATGGATGTCATTGGCCGGATTGATGAGCCATCGTGCCATCTCATCAAGCTTCGCGTTGATTACATTTATCTGGATGTGTGGCTCCAAAGGAGTTCCGTTGCGGCGATAACCTATTCTCTTTTTTCTTTTAAGCTCAAGGTTGTTTTTCGTCACAAACTTTAGGAACTGGGTGACCTTCTTTTTATAATCCGCAAACACGTCAGGTGTCTGATGGTCTTTGAGAATGTCGGCGGCAATGTCTGCCTGGTCACGAAGCCATATGGCGGCTTCTTCCGTTTCCATATCGACGATCTCGATTGGGAATCCATCCTGGGTCACGGTGATCTCTGCCTGTGAGCGTTCAAAGAGAGATGCGAAGATACCTTTTTTCTCCGGAGTTCTTTTTGTCTTTTCCTCTTTCTGTGCTTTTGCGGCAGCCTGGCTTGAAAGAGTATGCGCTGCCTGGAAATGGATGTTGGAATTGATTGAGTCTAATGCCATTCTATATCCTGACTGACATGGAACTGATTGCCTTTACATTCTCCCAATCGGAAGCGGCCTTTTCGTATTCAGAATTTTCTTCCCTTGAAATACAGTGTCCGTGGATGATTACATTTTCGTCGGAATAAAGTTTCTTTGTCTGGATGTCGCCTATGACAACACTTGATGAAAGAAGCCTTACAAATTCCGGGGCAACAACATTGCCGAGTATTATTCCGCCTATGACCGTGACAGAACGCCCCGTAACATTTCCGCGGATCCTGGCATTCTCACCGATGATGATGTTTCCTGTAGCCTCAAAGTTTCCGTCGATATCGCCGTCAATTCTTGCAAATCCGTTGATAGTCACATTGCCTTTGATCGCTGAGCCTGAACCTAGAATGCTGTTGATGGAAATGTTGTCTGTGAATGCCATTTTATTTTACGTTGATGTATTTTGCAGGGTCTACAACATCGGAACCAATATGAACTTCATAATGAAGGTGAGGACCTGTCGAGATACCTGTGTTACCGATGGTACCGATGATCTGGCGCTGGTTTACAATATCACCTTTCTTTACACGAGTTGTGGCAAGGTGGGCATAGCGTGTATAGATTCCGTGTTTGTGCTTGATGATGATGAAGTTACCAAAGTCATCCGCATATCCTACAGTAACGACCTGGCCGTTTGCCGTAGCGATGATAGGATCTCCGCTTCTCCATGTAGAAAAGTCCAGCCCCTTGTGGATATACCACTGCTGGGTGATAGGATGAACGTTCTGTCCGAATTCCATAGAGATGTGGCCTATACCATTTTTGATTGGCCATACGTTAGGAATGTCAGAGAAAAGAGTTCCCTGGTTTTCAAGCATCTTTCCGATCTGCTCTACAGGACGAACCGCATTTTCAAGATATGAAGTAAGCTGGCGGATGTCGGAAGTTTCCTTGAGGGAACCGCTGGTGATATCCTGTGTGTCAAAGAGTGACGACAAGTCGGAATTCTTGCCGGCGGACTTGCTTGTCTGTGTGCTCTGGTTGATGCCCAGCAATGAAAGAGACTGGCTAAGAGACGACTGGAATCTTTTTGCTGTCTGAAGGAGATTGTTGTTCTCGTCGCGGAGCTCGTCAAGGCTTGCAAGGGTCTCGCGGTTCTCTTCTCTAAGGCGTGAAATCTCAGCTCCGGAAGATGTGTTTCTATGGTTGAAATAGATGAAGGAACATGCCACGCCACAGATGACTGCAAGCCCAAGCATGAGGGCAAATACGTTTGTCTGTACGCTCATTACTTTTCCATTTGAATGAGGAACGATCATGAGGGTAAGCTTGCCGTCAAAAAATTTTACGATGCGAACACATACTCTGCCAACGGCTGCAAAAAATGCGCCAAAAGCATGCACTATTCGGGAAACAAGATTTTTTTCCAGTCTTTTATATCTGCGTGTATGTGCCACGTGTTACTCCAGGCCATATAGAAAGGCCATTTTTTCCATTATATCAAACACTCGTTAGTCTTTTCAAGTGAATTCTCCAGAATGTCCACAGGAAGCCTTCCTTCCACGGAACAGGGCGAGATGGGCCCCAAAATATCATTTGACTTGAAAATGCTACTATGTTATCCTTTATGTAATATCGGTTAACTACCTCGTTATGTGACGGAATTCTGAAAGATTTGCTTTCAGAATATTTTTTTTATTCTCTAATATAAAAATAAGGAAAAAGCCATGCAATTTTTTGATACTCATGCCCATATCGGGTTGATTTATGACGATCCAATCAGACAGATCAGCGTTATCCAGCAGGCAAAACTTGCCGGCGTTGCTCGCATCATAAGCATCAATAACAGTCTACATGACTTTAAGAAAGAATATCCAATTCTCAAATCCCAGAAGGGTATATACCATGCGGTAGGAGTAGGTCCTTCCGAGGTAAACAATCCTGGAAACGACTGGGTCAAGATAATAGAAGAAAGTGTACAGCTTCCTAATGTCGTTGCCATTGGAGAAACAGGTCTCGACTACTTCAAGAAATACGGTGACAAGAGAAGTCAGATCGAGCTTTTCATCGCCCAGCTTGACCTTGCCCAGAAACATGACAAGCCGGTCATCATCCACAACCGCGAAGCCGGAAAGGACATCTTTGAAATACTTCAGGACAGGATTCCATCAAAGGGAGCCGTTTTCCACTGCTACAGCGAAGATGCCGCCTATGCAAGACAGTGCCTTGACGCCGGTCTCAACGTATATTTCTCATTTGCAGGAAACCTTACATTCCGCAACGCAAGAAACCTCCATGACACCATATTCGCATTGAAGGATGCCGGAGCAACAGACAGGATCCTTATCGAGACTGAAAGTCCATTCATGGCACCTGCTGAATTCCGTGACAAGAGAACAATGCCTTCATTCCTTCCATCGACAGCAAGATTCCTTGCCGACATGCTTGAGATGGACATTGAATCCCTTGCCGCAATGCTTTGGACAAACAGCTGCAAGTTCTTTGGTCTTCCAGAGGGAAAGAACCACTAGAAAATGCCTCCATGGCCTTGCGCACTATGAACGCCTTATACCATCCCGTAGACATCGGGTCTCTGCATCTTGAAGGAAATCTCTTTCTGGCACCTATCGCCGGTTACAGCGACAGGGCCTTCCGCAGTCTTTGCGTAGATTGCGGGGCTTCTTTCTGTACTACGGAAATGGTCTCCGCGGAAGCCCTTACACGTGGCAACATAAAGACCGCGGATCTGATGGCACGTGCCCCAAATGAAAAAAGCTATGCGGTCCAGATATTCGGCGGCAACGCAGAGGTAATGGCCGGTGCCACAAGGATCGTCCTTGAAAAGACTTCCTGCGAAAGCATAGACATAAATGGCGGTTGTCCTGTGCCAAAGATAGTCAAATCCGGCGCAGGCAGCATGCTGACAAAAGAAACCGATCGACTTTTTTCCATTATAAAGGCTGTGAAAGAGACCGCCCTGCAGTACTCGAAGGAACATCCGGAACGCGGTGACGTTCCTGTGACCATAAAGATCCGTAGCGGATGGGACAGCGAGCACATGACATGGAGCCAGAACCTTGAGGCTGCCATAGAAGCCGGTGCCGACGCACTTACGATCCATGCGCGAACAAGAGCCCAGGGATATTCCGGCAAGGCCGATTGGGAACTTCAGTCAAAGCTTGTGCAGCAGGCTGCGGGACGTATTCCAATCTTTGGAAGCGGAGATGCTTTCACTCCGGAAACAGCCCGGCAGATGCTTGAGGAAACAGGTGTCGACGGCGTGATGTTTGCCCGTGGCGCTATGGGAGATCCCTTCCTGTTCCGCAGGACAATACAATATCTTACCCAGGGCGAATACCAGCAGGAAACTGTCAGTGAGCGACTTGCCGCAGGATTCAGGGAACTTGATGTGAACATCGAGCAGATGGGAGAAAAAGGAGCCTGTCTGCAGATGCGCAAGAAATTCTGTTCCTATTCAAGCGGAATCCGTGGTGGCTCACAGCTGAGGGCAAAGCTCGTACAGGCGGAAACACGGCAGCAGTATGTGGACATCCTGCAGGAATATCTGTAGGAGCTGCATATCTTGTCTAATTTCTTCCATAATTATACAATGTTATGACCATGAGTTTTCTGCAAAAAATTTCAGAGTTTTTTCAGTCTTTATTCTCTCCTTCGTCTCCTGATTCAATCCAGCGTCAGGCCATAAGACGGGTTGAAAACGACCTTAAGGCTGTTGCTCCAAACCTATATAAAAATTCCCTCATCCAGCCTGATTTTGCGGAAACACTCAGAGTACTTTTTGAAAACACAAATCCAATCCTGGACATACTTTCACAGACCTTATGCTCATCGGACCTTGAATGCGCAAGACGCTATGAGGAACAGCTCCTTCTTACAGGCTTCAGCGAGGAAGCAAAAACCATCCTTGAGGATTTCGCCTATGAGAAAAGAAGGGTCGGTGCCATGGAGGCGGAAAACATCACACGCTACTTTGAAAGCGAGCACAGGCAGCTGGAAAAGGTGATCCGTGAACTCAATTCCCAGGAATTCATAAAGATCGATGCAACCCTGGACAAGATCAAGCAGCTCAACGACATATGCCGCTTCAGCTATGTGACTGCCCTCAAGGTTTTCGACAGCAGATATACGACGGATCCAAATTATGAGCCAATGTTCCAGGCCCTTCCGCCTGATCTCCTTGAGAATTCCCTTCTTGACCTGTATTTTGTAATTTCCGACATGGACATAACAAATTCCGTATACAACGGAGTTCTTGCCCTTGCAAAGCTTCTCAGAGGTGGCGCCGTTACAGATGAGTATGCTTCAAAGCTCAAGGAAAACTTCAAGAAGATCCAGGGCATCATCAAGCACATATTCACAAAGGAAGTCCTCATAGGCCTTATCCGCATAGCAAAGAAAAACTGCGAGCTTGTCCCTGACCGTGCCGTATACAAGAGCAACGGAAGACAGAAATACGCTGACTATCTTGAGAACAGATTCCGTGTAGATGAATCAAGACTCAAGAGTGAGATCCAGGATGCCACAATAAGCAACGAAATCAAGCAGATCTTTGGACAGACCACCCTTGTTCCTGTGGTCGGATACAGCAAGGAACTTGACTTCCAGCTTCGCCAGAGCACCCCTTGTTCATTCATGTGGATCACTCCAATGCAGCTCCTCAAGAACTTCATCAAGGAATACTTTACAGACCATGTTAAGCCTCTCCTGAACGACATAGTAATCGAGGGATTCTTCATGAACCAGTCATACAAGTCTGAATTCTCTTCAGTCGTGTTCGCCCTCAATGATGCCGCAGAACGTATAGAAGCCTTTGAAAGCAAGTTCAAGCGTGGCAGCGTCTTTGATGAAGCAAACATAACTTCCCTCATCCGTGACAGCCACAAGGATTCTTCGTTCCAGTCGACCCTCAAGGATATGATCGACAAGGTAAACAAGAGCGCAAAGGATGTGATCCAGACAGAAACATCTAATATTTTCCAATTATATAAGAAGTTGAGTGATATTCTTGTTGAGTCGAAGAAACCTAGTTCTGAAGTGATTCAGAACCTCAAGGTGCTTATGATATCCTCAAGAAACCGTGAGAATTCCGATTTCATGGAAAGCCAGTTTGGCCAGTGGAAGGTTTTTCTTGAAATTATGAAGAATTATGTTATAATCGGTAACATAGAGAAAAAATAATGGGAAAAAAAGCAGGAACGGCAAAAAAGTCGACAAGAAGCCGTTCAATCGAAACGAAAGAGAATGAAGTAATCGCACAGTTTGAGAAGCACATCTATGATCTGCAGCAGATGCTTGAGATTTCCCGTTCCTTTTGTACAACAATCGAACTTGATCCTCTTGTAGAGTCTATACTTTACATTGCCATGGCACAGATGCGTGTCACAGGTGCCGGTATTTTCGTTTTGGATGAAATCAATTCAGACGGAAACAACTACATCCTTTCAGACAACTACTCTGGTATTGCCATCGATCCGACTGTTGAATATAAGATTCCCGTAAACTCAAAACTTGTGGAATTCTTCACAGCATCAAGCAACGTCTATACTTTGGACGAGCTTAGGGAATTTGTTCCTGACTGCAAGGACATCGACTGCATTGCTTCCCTCAACCCATCTCTTGTAGTTCCGCTTCTTCTCAAGAACCGCCTTAACGGAATTCTCGTCATGGGAGAACGCATCTTCATCGACGGAATGGAGACTGCCTATACAATCTATGAAAGGGATGAAATCCAGACAATCGCTTCCCTTGCTTCCGTGGCAGTCCACAACGCATCTCTCATCGAGCAGGCATCAACAGACATGATGACCCGCCTTAAGCTCAAGTTCTTCTTCTTCAATATTCTTGAAGACAAACTGGACGCAGCTTTTGCCCAGAATGAAAAACTCAGCATCGTGATGTTCGACATCGACTTCTTCAAGAAGTTCAACGATACATACGGACATGCCTGTGGCGACCACGTCCTCAAGCATGTCGCAAAGATAATCAAAGACAGCATCCGTGACGAAGACATGGCCTGCCGCTATGGTGGTGAAGAATTCACTGTAATGCTCTGCAACACCGACAAGGAAGGTGCTTTCCACGTTGCTGAAAGAATCCGTAAAAAGATCGAGGAATCTGTCCTCACTTATGAAGGCAATGAAATGAAGCTTACCATTTCCGGCGGTGTATCGGTATTCTCGATAGACGGAAATCCGGTTCGTTCAGCAAAGATTCTTGTGGATCAGGCTGACAAGGCCCTCTATGTATCAAAGAAAAACGGAAGAAACCAGGTGACTGTCCTGGAGTCTCCTGAAGAAGAAGCAAACAGCTAAATGAATCCTCTCAGAAAACCTTTCAGACATGTCTTTAAGAATGCGACACTTGCCATCGTGCTTGTGAACATCGCGGTGTATTTCCTTATCCAGATGGAACCTAGGCTTGCTGTCTATGGTGGCCTTTCTTACGGTGGTCTTGTCCACCACATGTTCTGGCAGCCACTTACGTATCTTTTCATCCACGGAGGCTGGCGTCATATACTTTTCAATATGATCGCCCTGTTCTTTTTTGGCATTCCGGTTGAAAAAGCCGTGGGAACAAAGGAATTTCTTCTTTTCTATTTCCTATGCGGAATTCTTGACGGTCTCATATGCACCGCCATCTACCGTTTCCTTGGAATGAACATTCTCCTCATGGGCGCCAGTGGAGCCGTCTACGGAGTCCTTCTTGCCTATGCAGTCATATATCCCCGCAGCGTAATCTATGTATGGGGAATCCTTCCTTTGCCGGCACCTATCCTTGTGCTTGTCTATGCCCTCATGGAATTCTTCAGCCAGTTCCTTGGCCGTGATGGAATATCCCATTGCGCACACCTTTCGGGGCTGTTACTAGCCTGGCTCTACTTTGTTATACGTATGGGAGTGCATCCGCTTAAGGTATGGCGCGACAATCTGTAGTATCATGAACAGACGATTATTGCTGCTTGTTTTTTCCATGTTTCTCTTAGGAATTGCAAAGACCACCGCCCAGGTCCAGGAGCAGAGCGAACAGCTCCGTATCCTTGTATGGGCCGATCTTGATGCTTTCCCTGGATCATTTGAGGATGAGGGTGATTCCGTAGAAAATATTAATATGGAAGAAAACAAGGGTAAGACGGAATTCCAGAAGCTCTTTGGATTTGCAATCGAGCGTTCTAGGCAGGTGGCACCTTTTCTTCTAAACGGAATGATAAACGGCTGGAGCTTTGAATACACTCCTTATGACAAGCGACGTGGCGTAAAGGAATACTGGGAGATGAATGAGATCAAGGAATTTGATCCAAAAATGAACCCTGTGGAATTCCATGACCCTGAACCTATGGACGGAAAACTGGTCAGCCGCGTCTACTGCAACCGTACAAAAGTCCAGCAGGAGGAATATAAGCGCTGGTGCTCTATAGTGCATCCGCATATCAAGGGAATCGGTAGAGGTTCCGTAGAGAAAGGCTTCGACGGAATCAGGGAAGCCTGCAGCATGGCTCTGAGAGACGCCGTCCGTGAGTATTGGCGTACTCTTGAGAAGAACAAGCCTAAGGAAATCTCGGGAACTGTGCTTCTCATCAGGGATCCAAGGATTTATGTAAGGAACGGACAATATGTGGTCGACCTTGATTTTTTCCTTGAAACTGATAGAATAATTAAATACACACAATTTTAATGTGTTCTTAAAGGAGGAATCACATGAAAAAGATATTTACACTTGCAGCTGTAGCACTTTTTGCTGTTGGCTCAATTTTCGCACAGGATGCTGATGCAATTCTTGCAGAGGTTGCCGCTGAGGAATCTGCTGCTGATCCAAACGCAACACAGGTAATCATTCTCGAGGATCTGGATGTTTACAAATCACTTCACGAAAAGGCAAAGAATGTAGAACTCAGAATCGACTATACACCACTTTCTAATGAAGCAATCTTCACATACACATGTGTACGTTCTTCTTATGAAAAGGGAGAAGCAATGAACGTTGCAATGGCTGTATATCAGGACTTTGCTGCTGAGCATAAGTACAAGCACTACCGCTATGCTGACTACAAGAAGGGAACATTCGGTGTAGAAAAGCACTTCAAGAAGGGAAAGATTCCTTATGTTTCTTACTCTTCAAGAGTTATTTTCTCTAAGTAATCGGTTCGTCATTGCGGGATAAACTGGATTGCCTGTCCTTTTGATTCCTGCAATGACGAAAATCAATTTAAATTCCAACTCAGGCAGAACACAAAATGGCAGACTTAAAATCATTCATTAAAAATCTTCATCCGCTGGAGACAAAGATTCTCCTTCATTACAGCTTAAAGGATGAGCTTACATCAACAAGACTTGAGACAGAACTTGGATTCAAGGCAGGACACGCAAACCAGGCATTCAGCTGGCTCAGTGGAAAAAAGCTCCTTGCCGAGACATCTCGTACACCACATACTTATTTTGAACTTACAGACTTTGGCCGCAAGGTCCTAAAGGACGGATTTGCCGAAGAAAGAATCATAAATTTCCTTAGGGATAACGGACCACATACACTTCCAGAGATCGCATCAAAACTTGCTCTTGAAAACAAGGATGTAGGTTCGGCTTTCGGTTCATTGAGCAAGGACGGCGTTCTTGGCATGAACGAAGAGAAGAAGGCATGCTACAAGGGTGGCGAGCTTCCTGCACGTTTTGCGACAGCAAAGGCCCTCATTGAAAAGGCAAGCAAGGCAGAAAACGCAACTCTCGATGCAGCAGACCTTTCGAAGGAAGAAATCGAGACAATGGGCGGTCTCACAAAGAAGCGCGGTATTTCTGAAACTCCTTTCAAGACAATCGAGCGCGAGACTGTCGCATACAAGCTTACAGAAGCATTCACTGCAGTGGCAGACGCACTCAAAAGCGCTGGAATCACAGGAAATGAAATCGGTGAGATCACACCTTCACTCATCACTTCTGGTGACTGGAAGAAGGGAACATTCCGCGGATACAACATCACAATTCCACCTGCACGCATTATTCCTGGACGCACAAATCCATACGTTCAGTTCCTTGAAAGCGTAAAGGACAAGCTCTGTTCTCTAGGTTTCCAGGAATTCGACGGACCTCTCGTAGAAACAGAATTCTGGAACGGCGACGCACTCTTCATGCCACAGTTCCATGCAGCACGTGACATCCACGACGTATACCGCATCAAGACACCAACACACGCAAAGTCTATCGAAGAACCATATCTTAGCAACGTTGCAGCAGTTCACCGCGACGGTGGAAACACTGGCAGCCGCGGATGGAACTACAGCTTTGACAATGAATTCACACGCCGCCTCATCATGAGAAGCCAGGGTACAGTTCTTTCTGCACACCAGCTTCACAAGGCAGAAGTTCCAGGCAAGTACTTTGGTATCGCTCGCTGCTTCCGCTATGACAAGGTAGACGCAACACACCTTTCCGACTTCTATCAGACAGAAGGTATCGTTCTTGGTGAAGAAGCAAACCTCAAGACACTCCTTGGATTCCTTGAGATGTTCGCTGTAGAAATCGCCGGAGCAACAGACGTAAAGTATGTTCCTGGTTACTTCCCATTTACAGAACCTTCTATCGAAGTACATATCAAGCATCCAAAGCTTGGATGGTTCGAGCTTGGTGGTTCTGGAATCTTCAGGCCGGAAGTTACAAAGCCAATGGGTATCGATGTTCCTGTTCTTGCATGGGGTATCGGTATTGACCGTATGGCTCTCATGGCTCTTGGCCTCAACGACCTTCG
>JAGHUO010000016.1 GCA_018064785.1 Candidatus Treponema equi | reverse complement strand
ATGCGGCTGTAGTTTTCAAGGTCGTTGGCGATGACCAGTGAAGAGTGCTGTTTGAGCATGCGGGCAACGATTCCACTGCCGGAAAAAAGATCCGCGCAGACCAGCTTCTTTTTGTTCAGTTTTTCCTTTATGAGCTCAATTTCCTTCTGAATATGGCCTATGAGGATGCGCTTGTTTCCTATGTAGGTGATGATCTGTGTCGTAAGGAAGTCGTTGTTTTCCGCCATGATTTTGTCAGTATAGAGTGAAACGGCAAAAAAAGCAATTTTAGGAATTCCGCCTGTTTTTCTAAAAGTCTATACTTGAATTCATCTTTCTTATATAATGGATATAATATAATAGGGAAATTATCGGTTTTCAAAAGCCTATAAACATGAAGGAATAAACATGGAAAACAATTCACTTGGAAACATCACATCGCTGAAACCTGTAGTCAAACCTATCCGTATGGGTATCGACGTAGGATCGACCACTGTAAAGGTTGTTGCATTGGGAGACAACGATGAACTTCTTTATGGAGCATACGAACGCCATCGCGCAGATATCCGCAATACAATCATAGCTGTCGTAAACAAGGCATTTGATACATTGGAAGGAATTCTTGCCGCAAAGGAGAACCAGACAATCAGCGTCAAGGTCACCGGTTCCGGCGGACTTTCGGTTTCTCAGTGGTTGAACATTCCTTTCATCCAGGAAGTTGTCGCAGCGACTACCGCTGTACGCAAAATCATTCCACAGACTGACGTAGTAATCGAGCTTGGTGGTGAAGATGCCAAGATAACATATTTCAAGGGCGGTGTAGAACAGCGCATGAACGGTACATGTGCTGGTGGTACTGGTGCTTTCATCGACCAGATGGCTGCTCTTCTTGAGACTGACGCATCGGGACTCAATGAGCTTGCCCGTGGTGCAACTACAATCTATCCTATCGCCGCTCGCTGCGGTGTTTTTGCAAAGACGGACGTTCAGCCTTTGATCAACGAAGGTGCACGCCGCGAGGATATTGCCGCTTCAATTTTCCAGGCAGTTGTTTCACAGACCATTTCAGGCCTTGCATGCGGTAAGCCTATTCGTGGAAATGTTGCCTTCCTTGGTGGACCGCTTCACTTCCTTGACCAGCTGCGCGAACGTTTTGTCATAACACTTAAGCTTAAGGACGAGGAGCAGATCGTTCCAGAAAACAGCCAGCTCTTTGTTGCTTCCGGCGCCGCATATTCTGCAGAAAGGGAAATCAAGTGGATTTCCGCAAATGGGGAAGACACAAAGGATGTGTTCCCTACAATCAAGGAATTCCGTGCAAGCCTTACAAATCTTGTAGGAGCTGAAATGCAGGAAGTCCAGCGTCTTGAACCTCTCTTTACTTCACAGGAGGAACTTGACGAATTCAACCAGAGACACTCAACAGAAAAAGCTCTTGTTGGTGAACTTGACAAGACTGAAGGACCTGTTTTCCTTGGTCTTGATGCGGGTTCTACTACAACAAAGGCTGTTCTTACAGATACAAAGGGAAGGATCCTCTGGCGCTTCTATGACGTCAACGCAGGTAATCCTGTTGATCTTGCCGTAAAGGTTCTCAAGAAGCTTTACTCGATTCTTCCTGAAAAATGCTATATTGCCCGTGCCGTTTCTACTGGTTACGGCGAGGCCTTGTTCCAGGCTGCCCTTGGCGTAGATGCAGGTGAAGTCGAGACAATCACACACTATCGCGCAGCGGACTTCTTTGTTCCTGGTGTCGAGTTCCTTTTGGACATCGGTGGTCAGGACATGAAGTGTCTTCGCATGAAGGACGGTGCCATTGTAAGCATCCAGCTCAACGAGGCATGTTCCGCAGGTTGTGGTTCCTTCCTTGATAACTTTGCCCGCACAATGGGTATGAGCGTTCAGGAATTCTCAAAGATCGCCCTTATGGCAAAGAAGCCTGTGGACCTTGGTACCCGCTGTACAGTATTCATGAACAGCCGCGTAAAGCAGGCCCAGAAGGAAGGTGCGGAAGTCGCAGATATTTCTGCCGGTCTTTCTTATTCCGTAATCAAGAATGCTCTTTTCAAGGTAATCAAGCTTCGCCGTGCAAGCGAAATCGGCACAAAGGTTGTTGTTCAGGGTGGAACTTTCTTCAACGATGCAGTACTCCGTGCCTTTGAAAAGATTGCAGGTGTAAATGTATACAGACCTGATGTTGCAGGCCTCATGGGTGCCTATGGTAGTGCCCTCATTGCCCAGGACCAGTGGGAAGATCTTAGACGTCCAAAGCCGGATGATCCTGACCAGACACCAAAGTTCATCAAGTCAAACATCGCGACCCTTGACCAGCTTGAGAATTTCAAAGTTGAACTTGAACTTAAGCGCTGCGGAAAGTGTTCAAATAACTGTCTCCTTACAATCAATACATTCATTGCAGGAGAGGAACGCCGCAAGTTCATAACTGGAAACCGCTGTGAACGCGGTGCTGATATTGAAGATGACGTAAAGCTTGTGGATGCAAGCAACAAGGCAAACACAGTATCAGAGGAAAACAAGGAAAAGCTTCCTAACCTCTTTGAATGGAAATACAAGAGACTCTTCAGCTATGTTCCACTCAAGGCGGAAGATGCACCTATGGGTGATGTTGGAATTCCGCGTGTCCTCAACATGTATGAAAACTATCCGCTTTGGTTCACTTTCTTTACAAAACTCGGTTTCCGCGTAAGACTTTCACCTCGCTCAAGTCGTGCAATATATGAAAAGGGACTTGAGACAATTCCGTCTGAATCAGTCTGCTATCCTGGAAAAATTTCACACGGTCATGTAGAAAGCCTTCTGCAGCAGGGAACTAAATTCATTTTCTATCCTTGCGTTCCATATGAAAAGCAGGAAGACATGGGAGCCGGAAACCACTACAACTGTCCTATCGTAACAAGCTATCCAGAAGTTCTCCGCAACAATGTCGATAGCCTTCGTCAGGATGAGTCAATCTATTTCATGAATCCGTTCCTTCCTATCTATGACAAGGATCGTCTTGCTGTTCGTCTCTATGAGGAGATGACAAAGAAATTCCCTAAGCTTACAAAAAAGCAGATAGAGGAAGCTGTAGACGCTGCATGGAATGAGCAGGAAAAATTCAAGAAGGAAGTTCAGGAAAAGGGTGAGGAAGCTCTGGAAGAAACAATCACAAAGGGTGGCAACGGTATCGTTCTTGCTGGACGTCCATATCACCTTGATCCGGAGATTAACCACGGAATTCCTGAGATGATTAATGGTCTTGGAATGGCTGTATTTACGGAAGATTCAGTCTGTCACCTTGGTTCTATTGAAAGACCATTGCGTATTATTGATCAGTGGTCATATCACAACAGACTCTATCGTGCCGGTGCCTTCGTAAGCGGAATGGCAAACATGGAACTTGTTCAGCTTACATCTTTTGGTTGTGGTCTTGATGCCGTAACAGCAGATCAGGTTGATGAAATCATGAAGTC
>JAGHUO010000050.1 GCA_018064785.1 Candidatus Treponema equi | reverse complement strand
CTCATGTGCAAGGTACGCGGAATCGGTGTAGCACTTAAAGCCAGGGAATCTATGTTTGTCTTAAGTTCCTTGAGTTTTTCCTTGTCCTTTACACCGAACCTCTGTTCCTCGTCAATGATCATTAGGCCAAGGTCCGCATACTTTACATCCTTCTGGATTATGCGATGTGTTCCTATGAGAATATCAACCTGATGCTCTTCTAGTTTCTTAAGGATCTTTTTCTGTTCCGTCGGAGTGACAAAACGGGACATATGGGCGATGGTGACAGGGAAATTCTTGAAACGCTCAAGGCAGTTTTCATAGTGCTGTTCCGCAAGGATAGTAGTAGGCGCAAGGAATGCGACCTGCTTTCCGCCCATGACAGCCTTGAATGCCGCACGCATGGCGATTTCTGTTTTTCCGTAGCCAACGTCTCCACATACAAGACGGTCCATTGGAACAGAAGATTCCATGTCTGCCTTTATGTCCTGTGTGGCTGTCCACTGGTCCGGTGTATCTTCATAAGGGAACGCCGCCTCAAAAGCAACCGACCATTCCCCGTCTTTTGGGAAAGGGAAACCACGGCTTGCCTGGCGCTTGGAGTAAAGATCGATGAGACGTTCCGCCATTTCTTCAACCTGTTTCTGAACCCTGGCTTTTCTTGCGCTCCAGCTTTTTGAGCCTATCTTATCAAGGCGCGGATGCTCGTTTTCATTACCGATGTACCGCTGGACCATGTTCACCTGCTCTATCGGAATGTAGACGATATCTTCGTCGGCATACTCTATCTTGATGTAGTCCTTTTCAGTTCCGTTTGTCTTATGACGCTCGATCTTTATGAAACGGCCGATTCCGTACTGGACATGGACAACATAGTCCCCAGGTGTAAGGTCAACAAAGCTGTCCAGAGCTTCCGAACGTACCTTGCGGGTTGATTTTGGAGCATTTCGTTTTCTACCAAAGATCTCGTTTTCCTGGATTACAAGAATATTCTCATCACCGATGGAAAAGCCGCTTGTAATGGCATATGGGAAGACCGTAACAGGGAAAATGGTGTTGTCTTCCACCTCCACAAATTCCTTTACAAGTTCATTGACGCGAAGGGCCTGGTTTGCATTGTCCGCAAAAATAAAGACATGCCACTTTTCTTCCTGATAATGGGCCAGCTGTTCCTTGAAATATTTTATGTTTCCAAAATAGCTCTGGGACGACTCACATGCGACAGAATAAGAAGAATTGAAGTTAAAGCGGAATCCCTCAAGGCTCTGTTCCTCTCCATCATTGCTCAAGGTATCCAATGTGCGGAACGCATAAAGACAATTGATTTCATGGACCAATTCATAGAAATCAATCTGCATTTCCTTTGGCAGGAACACAGGGAAATTCTGTCTTGCAGTTCTATATGAGACGCTATATTCGTTGTCCAGCATTTTCTTTGCGTTTATAAGGCGGTCCCAGTCAAAGAAAAACACAGGAGTGTCAGGCGCAAAATATTCAAGGACGCAGTTCTGTTTTTCCCAGATGAGTCCATAGAAAAGTTCCTCGCCTTCAGATTCTTTCTGGACGCTGAGTTCCGTAAGAAGACGTTCCTTTTCCTTTTTTGCTTTGTCCGTCAAGGCAAGGTGTATGTTTTCCGCCTTGAAGTCAGGACTGTTTATGGACTGAACTTCCTGAGCCCTGTTATTTTCCTCTTCCTGAACCTGGCCAGTGCGGCGTGCCTTGTCATAGGCGGCAAAATCGTTCCGTATGCCTTCACTGTCTTCCTGGTCAAGGACTTTCTCAAGATGGTCCACAAGTTCATCGGTCCATACTACTTCTTTCATTGGATAGACTACGAGACGTTCTATCTTGTCTTTTGTGTTCTGGCTTTCTACATCAAAAGTTCGGATCTGAAGGATCGTATCAAAATCAAACTGGATGCGCACAGGCATGTCTTCGCCGCTTATGAAGACATCAAGAACCTCACCACGAAGGGCAAATTCACCTCTCTGGTTTACCTTTGGAACACGGAGATAACCGTATTCCGCCAGCTTTGAGGCAATCTGTTCTATGTCAGCTTCCTGCCCCTTTCTAAGGACAATGGAAAGCCCCCTGATATAATCAACCGGAGGAACTGGACTTATGAGGGCTCTTTGGCTCAAAATGAAGATGCGTGGTTTTCCTTTGGCAGGATTGCGTTGGGCCATTTTTGCAAGTACACCGGCACGTTCACCAAAAACGGCTGCCCCTACGCTTACGGGGCGATATGGAATGGTACCCCACCAAGGCAGCTTATAGATTTCTATGCCATCGCCAAGCACTGTCTGCAGGTCGCTTTCACACTCATCGGCATCCTTTTGAGTCGCCACAACCATGATATAATCCTTCTGCCACTGGCTGTGATGGTTCTCATACTGCATGGAATGGATCTCGTTGAGTCCACAACGCTGGATAAACTGGGCAATGAAAAAACTGTTAAGGCTGCCCTTGAGTCCAGAAACCTGCACAGGGAATGATTCCGCCTGGGAATCCGCACAATCCACAACGCACTGATGCAGATTTTCACAAGAAGATAACAGAGGAAGCAACGATTTTAATAATGAATTTTCCATAAAATGCCGATAATATAGTATAAATTTAAAATACAAATAGAGGCCTTATAGCCTCGGGAGTATTTCTGTGAACCTTAAGCGCACATTACTTGCAACTATAGCAGTTTTGATGGTTTTTGCCCATACAGCCTCTGCTCAGACAAAGGACAAGGCGGAAGTATCCGTTAAGTTTTACGACAGGACAATGTACTATCCTGGAGATTCTGAAGCAAATCCAGTGTATGTCTACATCACCATCTCAAACCCAACTGCCGACACTTTGAGATTCAAGATCGCTGATGACAAGATGTTCTCCGTTGACTTCATCGGATTCAACATCAAGAAGGCACAGCTTCCTTCGACACAGGGACTCATCAGAAAGAGAACAACAAACCAGACAGTTTACTTCCGTGAGATCACCCTTGAACCAGGTGAAGAATATTCTTTCCGCGAGAACCTTAAGGATTATCTTGAGATCAAGGATCCTTCTATCTATTATGTAGAGCTTAGATTCTATCCGGAACTTTACAGAAACAAGACAAACTACCTTTCTTCTAACAGACTTAGCCTTGAGGTACGTCCTAGCCCATCGGCAGCTGCATCAAGCGCAATTCCAGTGGAGACAAAGAGCACAGTTGTTCTCCAGCCGGAAGACATCAGTCCAGACAAGGTAATCGAGCAGACAATCATCGCACGCCAGAAGTCACTTTGGGATCAGTTCTTCCTTTACATGGATCTTGAAGAAATGCTCAAACGTGATCCTGCAAGAAACAGAAAATACAACATCGTCAGTGCCGATGAAAGAGCCGACATGCTCCGCGCATTCCGTGCAGACCTTATGCTCCAGAGAATCGACACAGACATCATCGCAATTCCTTCAAAATTCTATATTGAAACAACAACCTATTCACAGACAGAAGGAACTGTAAAAGTCCTTGAATGGTTCAAGAACGAAAACTATATGGAACGCAAGCGCTATACATATTATGTTCGTCAGCGCGACGGAATCTGGCAGATCTACGACTACACAGTTGACAACCTTGGAACTGAATAATGGCTGAACAGAAAAAGAAGGCGAAATATTTTTGCGAAGGATGTGGCTCTGAAGTTGCTTCCAACGCAAAATTCTGCCCTAAATGCGGAAAATTCTTTGCGGCTGTACGCTGCCCTAACTGTGGACATATTGGCACGGTAAAGGACTTTTTGCACGGCTGTCCATCATGCCATTACGCCATGAGCCATGAAGAAATCTATGGTGAGCCGGAATCAAAAGCCAAGACTTTGGACGGAAGAAAACACAAGCTTTCAAGAAAGTCCAAGAAGTCCATAAAGCTTGCCTTCAAGAAACATGAGAATGCGGGTTTTGGAGACGATGTTCCAGGATGGCTTTTCATAGCAAGCATAGCAGCTCTTGTGGTTGTATGCTTTGTGTTCTTCAAAAGATGTACAAGTATATAAAAAAAAGCAGTTGAATCGTAAGATTCAACTGCTTTTTTATTGCCCGGAAGGGGACTTGAACCCCTATGAAGTTGCCCTCACTAGGACCTGAACCTAGCGCGTCTGCCAATTCCGCCACCCGGGCAATACTTTCTACAATATATAGAAATAGGCCATTTCTGTCAACTTAGGGGAATTTCTATATTTCTGGGTTGACTACGTCCGGTCTATTAAAAATCAAGGTATTTTCCGTATACCCAGCCATCTGGATATCCTTCTGCATCGATGCAATACCAGTACCACTTCTCCCCGTCTATTTCTAATTCTTCTTTGCTTTTGTCCTTAACTTTACATTTTGTTCCTTTACCAAGTTTGGCCCATGTATCGCTTTTTAAATCTGGCTTTGTACGCAGGCGGACATCATTATCATTTATGGTTGCATCAACTACAGGAATTCGAGGTGGTGCGGAGATGCGGAGGTATTCAT
>JAGHUO010000125.1 GCA_018064785.1 Candidatus Treponema equi | reverse complement strand
TAGTTCATACCATGGCGGCATTCGTAGCTGTCAAGTTCTGTCTTGCATGGCTTCCAACCTGGGTTCCATACTGTTCCGTTGTCGTTGATATAGAAATAGCGTCCACCATTGTCCATTGGTACACCGTTGTAGCGGTAACGTGTAATGCGGCGGAACTTAGCGTCCTTGTAGAATGAATAACCGCCCGCTGTATTAGAAATAAGCGAGAAGAAATCCTCGTTGCCAAGGTAGTTGATCCAAGGCCAAGGTGTTGCAGGATTTGTGATTACAAATTCCCTGTTCTGGTCATCAAAATGTCCGAATTCCATAGTTGTTTTTTCCTTCAATAGTTTTGTTTCAATAGACAATTTTAACAAAAAGAGTCTATAAAAATTTTTTGAATTTTATCATGATACTCTATAAAAGTCAAAGATAATGTTATTCCGCCTTTTCCATATAATTGAATTTTGTTGTTTTTTTTGAAATTCTCCCATATAATAGCTGTTATGAAAAAATATATTGTTTTCTGTATTATTGCCCTGTCAGCAGTATTCTCTCTGGCAGCTAAAAAAGATCCTGTGGACTATGACCAGCTTGCAGCTAAAGGAACACAGAACGATATCAAGAAAGTCTACTCCCGCGAAAGAGGACTTTTTGACAAAAAGTATTACGACGCAAAGGAAACATTCCTTGATCTTTGTCTCAAGCATGACAGAGAATTTTCCATCATCAAGCTTTGCATCTCATATGAATCAGATGTAAACGCAAAAACAAAAGATGGTCGTACTCCAATGATGTATGCGGCTGAATATTCATCTGATCCTTCCGCAGTTGAGCTCATAATCAAGCAGGATGCCCTCACAAGCGGAAAAAGATCAAAGAGAATCCTTCAACAGGACAAGGATGGCCACGATTCCTTCTACTACGCAAAGAAAAATTCCACAGCAGCCATCTATACAAAGCTGTGTGAATATGCAAAGGATCCAAATCCAAGCACAGAGACAGCAAGAGAGCCGGAACCTGTACAGCCGGAACAGCCCCTCGACGACATAGCTGCAGTGGAAGCTGAACTTGCAGCCGAAGCCGCCGCCCTGGAGGCAATGACAATCAGAGAACCTGTTGCTGCAGTTGTCGCAGTACCAATTCCTGAACCAGAAGAATCTGAACCTGTGGAAGAAGTTCCAGAAGTCACAGAGGAACCTGAGGTCGTAGCCATCGTTGAGGAACTTCCACCAGAGCCACTTCCTGACCTTAAGAAGCAAGAGGTTGAGGCATATGCCAGCACCTTTCTCTACGACTACGCAGAAGAACCTGCAGTTGAAGAAAAGAATGAAAAAATCACTCTCGTAGAAAACCCTAACCTTACAGACAAGAACGGAGTTTCTCTTCTCATGAGGGCCGCAAAGTCTGGAAGCGACTGGGACGTACGCACACTTCTTGCCAGCGGTGCCGACGTAAACATGCGTGACAAGGACGGCTGGACTGCACTCATGTACGCATGCCGTTATCAGAACAACCTGAACATCGTGAACATGCTCATTGAAAAAGGTGCCCACGTACGTGTCAGAAACAAGTTCAACGCAACTCCCCTTCTCATGGCTGCCGACTATTCAAAGAACCCTGAGATCATCGCCCTTCTTCTCAAGAACCGCAGTGCATCTGAGGACGAGGTATTCAGAGCTTTCATTTTTTCCATCACAGGCAAGGCCAGCTCAAACCATGTACGCGAGGCAAAGGTCAAGCTTTTTTTGGACATGAAGGTTCCGCTTAACAGACTTTGGAAAGGACAGACTCCGCTCATGTACGCCGCTCAGTATGGAACTTCAACAGAAGTAATCAAGCAGCTTCTTGATGCAGGCGCAGATCCTGAACTTCTCAGCGATAAGGGAAAGTCTGCCTTTGACTATGCAAAGAACAACAAGAGACTTCCTCATGACGATACATACTGGTCTTTGAACGGAACAGGCCAGGCAAAGTAACATGAGAATTACAGGCGGAAAATTAAAAGGCAGGGTAACTGAAACTCCATACGGAAGAATGGCTATACGCCCTGCCATGGACAAAATGCGTGAGTCCGTTTTTGCAATTCTCGATCCTGTACTTGAAGGCAAATCATTTCTTGATTTGTTTTCAGGTTCTGGAACAATAGCCCTTGAATCCGTTTCTCACGGAGCCACAGATGTTTCTCTTTGTGAAATGGACAAATCAAAGGCAAAGATCATTTTTCAGAACGTTAAGATGGCGGAAGAAGTCGGCGTTCATGTGAAATGCCACTTCATGGCCGTTGAGCTGTATCTTAAAAGATGCAAAGAAAAATTCGATTTTATTTTCATGGATCCTCCATTCCCATATAAATTCCGCAAGGAACTTATTGAGACCGCAGGCAAAAGAATGATGCTCAAGGAAGGTGGAAAACTCCTGATCCACTACCCTGAGGAAGACGCGCTGCCAGACCAGATCGGCAACCTTGTGCTTGTGGATAAACGTGTATATGGAAGATCTATCGTTAATTTCTATACCTACGATGAATCCGTAAAATTCGAGTCTTAAAATAATTTTAATTTTCATGACTTTTGATGCAATAATTTTCTTGACAAATAGAAAAGTTAATTTACAATTACTTAAGAGATGGTTGAAGATTTAAAAATAGAAATTGACAGTAAACAGGATGAGTACCGCTTCATAAAGGTTACAGACAATCCTGTCCAAGGTCTCTCCGATCAACAGAAAGTTGCCCTCAACAGAAAAGCAAATGCTCTTTTCAACGAGGGTAATTTAGAAATGGCTGAAAGAATCTTCATAACTACTGGTTACTCTGATGGGCTTACTCGCACCGGTGATAAATATGCGGAAAAGCATCTTTATCTGAAAGCATTGAAGCTTTACCTGCTTGCCCATAACAAAAGAAAGAGTGAACCGCTCATTGAAAAAATTTCACAGACTGTGTCTGTATTATTAAAAAATAATTAGTCGGAAAGAGGTTATTTAAAATGTCGGATGAGGTAAAAAACATGGAGTTTCAGCCATCTACTGAAAATGAATTTTCAGTTCCAAAGACGGATGATTCTACTTCAGAGATCAGCGAACTTTCAAAGAAAGGTTACCAGCTATTAAAGGAAAACCGCACAGACGATGCAGTCAGTGCCTTCAAGAAAATTCTTGAGCTTGAAGAAAACAATAACTATGCCCTCGTTGGACTTGGTGACAGTGAAAGAAAAAGATTCCATTTCAAGGAAGCCATCGAATACTATTCTAAGTGTCTTTCATTCCATCCTGGAAACAACTATGCGTTGTTTGGTCTCGCGGACTGCTACAAGGCAATAAACCAGTATCATAAAGCAATTGAGATTTGGGAACAGTACCTTATCCACGATGACAGGAACATCACGGTTCTTACCCGAGTTGCTGATGCATACCGCAAAATTCGTGATTTCAAGAAATCAAAGACTCTTTACCTTCGCGTTCTTGAAATGGAAGAAAACAACGCATACGCTCTCATTGGTCTTGGACATCTTCATTACGACTTCAAGGAATACAAGGATGCCCTCTTCTACTGGACCCGCATGGTTGATGTTAATCCAGAGCACGTTGACATTCGCGTCCTTACTTCCATTGGAAACTGCCACAGAAAACTCAAGACTTTTGAAAAGGGACTTCCATACTTTGAAAAGGCTCTGGAAAGAGATCCTAAGAATTTCTATGCACTTTTTGGTATTGCCGACTGCTACCGCGGCATGAATCAGCAATTCCGCTCAATTGAATACTGGGATAGAATTCTTGACATTGATCCTAAGAACAAGGTAATCCTTACTCGTACAGGTGATGCTTACCGCAACACTGGTGACTATAAAACAGCAACCGATTACTACAATCGTGCCATGGACATTGATTTTGACGTTTACGCAGCTCTCGGACTTGCCCTCATCTGCAAAGGCGAAGGCAAATATGAGGAAGCAATTGAGCGTCTTTCAAAACTTGTCCGTGATGACCAGAAGAACTTCCGTCTTTACATTGACCTTGCGGACTGCTATGTCAAAATGGGAAAAAAGCAGAATGCACTTGATATTCTTGCCGAATTCCAGCGTTTTGGAATCAGAAACCAGGCCATCAACGACTATGTTGAGCAGGTAAAGGCACTTTGATTTATTCCGCCTTTTTGGTATAAATATCTCATGGCAGAAAAGACAGTTCTCACAGGACTTACTCCAGAAGAAATTTCCTCAGCGCTTGAGCTTAAGCCCGCATTTCGTGCAAAGCAGATATATGAATGGATTGCCAAAGGTGTCGAGTCATTTGATGAGATGACAAACATCGACAAGGCTACCCGTGAGAAACTTGCCGAATCTGCACTTCTCCGTTCTTCTTCCGTTTCACAGGTTCTTAAAGATCCAGACGGAACTATAAAACTTCAGATAACACTTTCAGACGGTCGTGCTATCGAAACAGTTTTGCTTACAGACAAGGAAGGACGCAAAACCGCATGTGTAAGCTGCCAGGCCGGATGTGCCATGAAATGTGCCTTTTGTCAGACTGGACAGCTTGGTCTTGGACGTAACCTTACAGCCGGTGAAATTGTGGAAGAATTCCTTTTTATGGAAAAAGAAGCAGGAAAACTTGACAATATCGTCTTCATGGGCATGGGTGAACCATTCCAGAATATGGACGGAATAAGAAAGGCCGTAGCTGTTCTTACAGATCCAAAAGGCCGGGCCTTGAGCAGCCGCAGAATAACCTTGAGCACCTGTGGACTTATAAAAGGAATCTATGACCTTGCTAACTTTGGTCCATCCATGAGACTTGCCATTTCCCTTACAACAGCCGACGAAGACCTCAGAAAAGAACTTATGCCGGTAACCATAGGCAATCCTCTTTCTGAACTTAAGAAAGCCATAGCCTACTATATTGAAAAGACGGGAAAACGTGTGACCCTTGAAGCAGCCCTTCTTTCCGGAAAAAACACCGGGCGGGAAAGCGCCGACAGGCTCATAAGCTTTGCAAAGGGACTTGACGTGTACATCAACCTCATTCCCTGGAACCCTGTACCTGGACTTGATTTCAAGACTCCTTCCAATGATGAAGTTAAATCTTTCGTACGAATGCTTGAATACGCAAACCTTAATGTAAACTTAAGAACACGTCGCGGTGAGAAAATTGGTGGTGCCTGCGGCCAATTGGGACGTTCCCAGATGCAGGAAGAATAATCTTCTGTTAACAGAGCAACAAATTGCAATCCACCTGAAAAAAACTCCTTGAATTATTTATCTACAAAGTTTATACTCTATGTGTCTAATGACATCAGGAGAACTTAAGTCATGCAGAAGAAGATTTACGTAACTGGAATGGATGATGATGCAACAGCAGCAAAAGTGGATGCAGCAGTAAAAGCAGTTGCAGGCGTTACCAACTGTGTTTCTTCGGCAGCAAAATGCCAGGTTTGTGTGGACTTTGATGAAGGTACAGCCGGAATCGAAGACGCTATAAACAATGCAATCAATTCTACTGGTGTAATGGCATTAGGCTGATATGCGTATAACAGTACTTGACGGAAATGCCCTGAATCCGGGTGATCTTTCATGGTCATCTGTAGAGGAATTCGGTCAGCTTAAGGTCTACCCTCGTACACTTCCAGAACAGGTTGTTGAACGAATCGGTGACAGCGATGCCATTCTGCTTAACAAAATCAACATAACAGAAGAAATTCTCACTAAGTGCCCTAATCTTAAATATATCGGGGTTCAGGCTACTGGCTATAATGTAATCGACCTGGAAGCATGTCGCAGACACAATGTTGTTGTGACAAATGTTCCAAGCTACAGCACTGCAGGTGTCGCACAGATGGTTTTCACGTACATAACCCAGTTTGCAAGCCTGAGCCACATGCACAATGAAAGTGTAAAGAATGGTGACTGGGTAAAATGCCCGGATTTCTGCTATTGGAAAGCCCCATTGATGGAACTCGACGGTAAAATCCTTGGTATCTACGGTTATGGTTCCATTGGCCGACGCGTGGCACAGATCGCAAAAGCCTTTGGTATGAAGGTTCTTGTATGCACAAGAACACAAAAACCTGATATTGAAAATCCTGTGGATTTTGAGACATTGATTAAAGAATCAGATTTCATTACCCTCCATGCACCGTTGACCGAGAAAACACGTGAAGTAGTCAACAAAAGTACTCTCTCCATGATGAAAAAGTCGGCTTATCTAGTAAATACAGCTCGTGGACTCCTTGTAAATGAGACGGATGTCGCAGAAGCACTCAAGGACGGTACAATCGCAGGATATGCGGCAGATGTTGTAAGCGAAGAACCTATGAAAGCTGACAACCCTCTTCTTTCGGCTCCAAACGCAATAATTACGCCACACATTGCCTGGGCTGCTGTCGAGACAAGACAGAGACTTCTTGACGTAGTCGTGGAAAACCTTAGGTGCTGGTCACAAGGCAAACCTCAAAACGTGGTAAGCTGATAGACAAATGGAAAAGCGGTATTGCAAAAGCAACACCGCTTTTTTATTGCCCCTACAAATGTTCGCGGGGCGGAAGTTGCAAAAGACACAGATTACTACAAAACAAGGCTTCCGCCCCAGATTTCTAAACAGCCTTTACGCGAACGGTCTCCTGTTCGCGGGGCGGAAGTTACAAAAGATACAGATTACTATCAAAACAAGGCTTCCGCCCCAGATTTCTAAACAGCCTTTACGCGAACAGTCTCCTGTTCGCGGGGCGGAAGTTACAAAAGACACAGATTACTATCAAAACAAGGCTTCCGCTCCAGATTTCTAAACAGCCTTTACGCGAACAGTCTCCTGTTCGCGGGGCGGAAGTTACAAAAGATACAGATTACTACAAAACAAGGCTTCCGCCCCTTGACTTCTTAAGTATTATTAAATACACTTTAATCATACTTAAGAACTACACATAGGAGAAGATTATGGGAAAGACTATTGCTCAGAAAATTTTCGAATCACACATGGTGGAAAAACCATTTGAAGGTACAAATATCCTAAAGCTTGACAGAGTATTCTGCCATGAAATCACAACACCTATCGCAATCAACGACCTTGTTGAACGTGGCAAGGACCGTGTTTTTGATCCTACAAAGATCAAGGCTGTTATTGACCATGTTACACCTGCAAAGGATTCAAAATGCGCTATGCAGGAAAAGATCCTTCGTGAATGGGCTAACCGCAACGACATCAAGGACTTCTTTGACATCGGTGCAAACGGCGTTTGTCACGCAATCTTCCCGGAAAAGGGATTCGTTCGCCCAGGCTACACAGTAATCATGGGAGACAGCCACACTTGTACACACGGTGCATTCGGTGCATTCGCAGCAGGTGTTGGAACAACTGACCTTGAAGTTGGTATCCTCAAGGGTGTTTGTTCATTCCGCGAACCAAAAGCAATCAAGTTCGTATTGAACGGTAAACTTAAGGAAGGTGTTTACGCTAAGGATGTCATCCTCTTCCTCATCGGACAGATCGGTGTCAACGGCGCAACAAACTGTGTAACAGAATTCACAGGTCCAATTGTTGACGCAATGTCTATGGAAGAACGCATGACAATCTGTAACATGGCTGTTGAAGCTGGTGCTACAAGCGGAATCTGTTTCCCAGACATGACAACAGTTGAATACCTCTGGCCATTCATCAAGGATGAATTCGCAAGCAAGGAAGACGCACTTAAAGAATACTCTAAGTGGGTTTCTGATCCAGATGCAGAATACGAAAAGGTTTACACATATGACCTTTCAACTCTTGAACCAGTTTGTACTGTTGAATACAAGCCAGACCAGATCAAGAAAGTTTCAGAAATGAAGGGAACAAAGGTTAACCAGGTATACATCGGTTCTTGTACAAACGGCCGTATCAGCGACCTTCGCGTTGCAGCACAGATCCTCAAGGGACACAAGCTTGCAGAAGGCGTACGCGGAATCGTTTCTCCTGCTACTCCACTCATCTACAAGATGGCTCTCCAGGAAGGTCTCATTGAAATCTTCATGGACGCAGGTTTCTGTGTAACAAACCCAACTTGTGGTGCATGTCTCGGTATGTCCAACGGTGTTCTTGCAGAAGGTGAAGTTTGCGCTTCTACAACAAACCGCAACTTCAACGGACGCATGGGTAAAGGCGGAATGGTTCACCTTATGAGCCC
>JAGHUO010000119.1 GCA_018064785.1 Candidatus Treponema equi | reverse complement strand
CGTTCTGTCATTACATTCTTACCTGCAGTCTTCCAGAATGGAGACAGCGGCTTTGTTTCATCCTTGATTGGATTATAGATTGTAAACGACCAGTTCTTGAGGCCTGCAGCAGCCTTGCACTTGAGCTGAACAAAAAGGTCATCATCATTGCCGTCATTGTCAGGGCTAAAGTATGCAGGGGCCGTTCTTACAGAAAGCTCTGGTGCCTTTGTAGTACAAATGAAAATTGCGGTTTCCGTGTCTACAATATTACCCTTTGTATATTCAATATGGAGCTTACCCTTGAATACACCTTCTGCAAGAGTTCCGTCTGCAGTATCACCTGCCCAGTTGATTACAGCAGGAAGATTTTTCTGGTCCTTGTCAGAGAACTGTTTTACGCTGTTCCCCTTTGCTGCGTCAACAACATCAAACTTCCATGAAGCGATTCCTTCTGAAAGTGTTGTCTTTACATCAAACTTCTGAACATCAAGAACTTTGTCGCCGTTAGGAGAGATTCCCTTGTATTCAGCAGTAACATATGCAGTTGCAGGTCTTGCATCGAGAACAATACCAGTGATAGAAGCGTCACCCTTGTTTCCTGCAGCATCCTTTGCGAACACAGCGAGAGAGTATGTTCCGTTTGCAACCTTGTTGCCGTTGTCGTCAGTTCCGTCCCATGCAAAATCAGAAGCCTTGTTTTCATGCCAGTAGATTGTCTTTACGGCCTTGTTCTTTGCGTCACGGATTTCAGCGGTCCAGAGAACTTCAACAGAAGATTCAGCAACCTTTACAGGAAGAGTCTTCTTAGAGCTTGTTTCCTCAGGAGAGAATGCAACATAAGGAACGCTTACCTTGATTACAGGAGCTGTAGAGTCAAGGATGAACTTGCCTGAATCTGCGGCAGCTTCTGTTCCGCTGTTGGCAACTGTCTTGATCTTTGCGATGTAATCACCGTCGGCACATCTTGTTCCGTTGTCAGAAAGACCATCCCATGTGATTGCAGATGGAACTTTTCCTTCTCCCTTGAATGTCTTTACAACCTTGCCGTTTGAAGAAACAGCGATTTCGTAAGACTTGATTCCGCTTGAAGCATTTACAACAGGTGTGATTGTAACCTTGTCCTGGACATTGTCACCGTTAGGAGAGAATGCGTTAGGAGCAACTGAAACAGCAAGTTCTGTCTTGCTTGTATCGAGAGTGAAGCTAGAGGTCTCAAGTGTCCTCTTGTTTCCTGCAAGCTCTGTTACTTCAAGAACATACTTGTATGAGTCATCCTTGAACTGTCCGTTTTCATCAAGACCGTTCCAGTCAACTGAAGATGGAAGCACTGAACCAAAATTGTACTGTCTTACAACCTTGCCCTTTGCATCAACAATCTTACCGATCCAGTTCTTTGGACCTGTGTATGAATTTTCAGCAGCAGCCTGCTGTGTGATTCTAAAGAGATCCTGTCCGTTGAAAACTGTATTTGAAGGAAGAGTAACTACAGCGTTAGGAGCTTCGTTGTCCAATACGAACACTGGAGAATATACAGGCTTTGGCTCGTATCCGTTGAGGTAACGTGCTGTGACCTTTGTGCGGTATTCACCTTCTGCGAGAAGCTTTCCGTCCTTGCCCTTACCGTCGAATGTAAACTTGTCCACAGACTTTTCTTTTCCAGAAACTGAATAGAGTACATTGTCATCTGACTTGCCCACAACAGCGATTTCCCAGGCAACAAGAGAGTTTACGCTTGCCTTTGGTGATGGAATGGAAACATCAAACTGGATATTTTTTCTTTCCTTTGCAACCTCGCCCTTTGGAGCCGGAGCAAAGAATCTTGAATCAAGAGTATTTCCTGCAATGGCAATGGCAATTTCCGGTTTCTCAGCAGAGAAGATGATGTTAGAGATGACTGCCTTTTCAGAAACGTTTCCTGCAAGGTCAGTAGAAGTGATTTCATAGTTATAGATTCCGTCTGGAACGATTGCGTTGTTGTCATCAGTTCCGTTCCAAATGATCTTGTCTGGAGAAGCCTTTTCCCACATCCATGTCTTTACGATCTTGCCGTTCATGTCTGTGATCTTTGCAGTCCAGCGTTCCTCAGAAGAGCCCGACTGCTTTACAGGAAGAACAGCCTTGGCACCTTCACCAAAGTTCTTCTCGTCATTTGTGAGCTGAACAAGGTTGATCTCCGGAGGTGTGTTGTCAACAATTACAGTAGCCTTTCCGCTTTCACTTTCCTTGCCGTTGGCCTTGAGTGTCCAGATCTGGTAGTAGTATGTTCCGTCTTTTGCAAGGGAACCGTCATCAAGGTATCCGTTCCATGATACTGTAGGCGGAATCTCAACACTTTCCTTCTTGCTGGCAAGCTGCTTTACAATGGACTTTGCGTTGATTTCCTCAGGGAACTTGATCTTGTTTCCGATTGTACGAACGATATTTCCTTTTGAGTCCAAGATACGAAGATTCCAGGCTGTGATATAACCAGTTGTGGAATTCTTTGCCTTGCTGTCGATGTTGAAATTTACAACAAGCTCATCAAGAACTCCATCGTTGTTTGGAGAAATATATCTAACCTGAGGACCTTTCTTTTCATCGCTCTTAGGAGCCGCAAACATCTGTGTTCCCGCAAGGACAAAAGCCGCAGCCGCAGAAACACCAATCATTTTCAAAGTTTTTCTTTTCATCTGATAAATTTCCTTTCTATCTGATAAACAAATTGATTTAGATTTATGTTACAAATAAAAAAAGGGCCTGAAAAATCTAAGACAAGAAACTTCGGACCCTTTTTTCAATTTGTTTTATGCGTTTATAAGCTGTTCCTTACCACATCTCGATTTCTGCACCAGAAGTATCCTTCTGGCCAAGGTCGAGTCTTGCACCACCGCTTACAGCAAGGATGCCTGTGTAAAGATCCTGCATTGCAAATGCCGGAGTAATGTTGCTTGCACCAGCCTTTCCTGCGTTGATTCCAAACTTGTATGAAACACCCAAAGCAATTGTATTGATTCCATCCGCACCCTGCTCTACAGATTCACGAAGGTTGTACTGCCATGCAAGAGTAAGCTTGAGCTTTTCAGCATATTCAAATTCGAAAGCAAGGTCCGTGATGCAGTTTGCAACAAAGAGAGGAAGAGCAACGTCTGCGCTCATGGCCCCCTTCCAGTTGCCTGCCTCAAATACTGTTGCTGCGGCAGAAGCTCTTGGCATGAAAAGTGTCGGATACTTAGACATTTTCTTTTCCTCATCAATTCCACCCCATTCCCTATAATCAGCAGCCTTACCCATATTGAGGACAGAAGCGCCAAGGCGAACATTCTTGAGGAAAGCTACATCGCCAATCTTTGCAAGTGCACCAACATCAGCACCTACAGCAAAGTCGCTGTCATCGCCCATGTATGCGCGGTAATAAACGTTTACGCCAACAGAAAGCCAGTCTGTAAAATCCTTTGCGGCACCAAGATGGAAGTCCCAGATTTTTCCAACTGGAAGTCCAAGCATCTTATCAGAAAAGATTCCGTTTGTTACGAACGTGAAGGTACCGTACTTTGTAGGATAAAGAACACCGGCTTCAAAACCAGCTCCCATGGAATCCTCTTCATCAAACTGCTTGTCCATGTTTGCAAGGATCGTACCTGCAACATCGATTGTGATGATTTCGTTTCCTGCAGGAAGTGCCGGATTGTATGTAATCGATGATGGAATTACATTGTAGAATGGACCACCTGCAGCAGAAGATGCAGAACCGCTGAGCATTTCAGGGTTTGTAAGTCTGAACAATTCTTCTCCGCCCAGTGGTGGGTTGTAAGCAAACAATGCTGCAGAAGAAAGTGCAAGAACAGCTGCAATGATAATTTTTTTCATTTTATCTCCTCCAAAAATAACATATAGATAAAAATATGCTCGTATTATAACTTATTTTTCATTTTTAAGGAACATCTCCACCTTTTCTATTGTGGAATCAGGCGTACTTGCCCCAGCAGTCAGCGCAACAGTTTCCATCTCAAGGAATTCAGGCGGAATCTCCGACACGTCCTCTACAAGAGACACATGCCCGCATATGGAACAGGCAGATTCATAAAGCCTTTTTGTATTTGCGGAATTCCTGCCGCCGATTACGATAATTCCGTCTGACCTGCCCTTAAGGTCTGATAGGGCTTCCTGACGTTCCATTGTGGCGGAACAGATGGAATTGAAGATCACAAGGCCGCCGTTTTTTTCTAGAAGAATGTTTTTTATTTTTTCAAATTCCACAGGACTGAATGTTGTCTGTGCAATGAGAACGCACAGCTCAGGAACTTCAAGCCGGGAAGCTTCCTCTGCATTTTCTATCACGCGACAGTCTCCGGCATAGGAAGAAATGCTTACCACTTCTCCATGGTTTTTATCACCGGCGATGATTACGGCATAGCCTTTTTGAGACCATTCCTTTGCGCGCTTCTGGCTCAGATGCACCTTTGGACATGTTGCATCAAGGATTTGTACCTTTTTTTGCTGAAGGGATTCTATGACTTCCGTAGTTGTTCCGTGGGCCCTTATGACAACAACGGAATTCTCATCAACCATGTCAAAGGAAGATCCGTCTATGACATCGACTCCGCACTTTGAAAGGGAATCCATGACGACCGGATTGTGTACAAGAGGACCAAGTGTATATATCGTCTTTGAAGAACCGGCATTCTCCGCAATGGCCTTTTCTGCCGTCTCAACAGCCCGGCGCACACCAAAGCAGAAGCCAAGTACCCGCGCACGAATTATTTCCATGCCACTAATATACAACAAACAAAGATAATATAAAACTAGAGTTGGGTTTTAAAAATGGATAAAAAAAAATCCTCCGGACAGTGATGAAACCATCCGAAGGACATGTCAAGCGACATTCAAGAAAGAATTACTTGTTATGTGGCTTGATATGGTTTGCCCATTCACCTGGCTGCCAGTTCTTGCGTGCCCAAGCGATGAATCCTGAGCTGATGAACATTGATGAGTAACATCCAGAGATGAGACCTACTGTAAGGATCTGTGCAAAGTCACGGATGCTTCCTGATGTGAACACGAGAAGAGAGATAGAAGCAAACAATGTTGTGATTGTTGTGATTACAGAGCGGCTCAATGTGCTTGAGATTGAAGTATCAAGGATAACCTTGAAGTCCTTTGTATCAACAAGCTTGATGTTTTCACGAACACGGTCAAGGATAACAACAGTAGCGTTGATAGAGTAACCGAAGATTGTGAGAACAGCTGCGAATGATGTTGTAGAGAATTCTACCTGTGTCCATGAGATGAATGCAAACATGATGAGACAGTCATGAAGAAGAGCGATGATTGCACCAAGAGCGAAGTCCCAGTGGAAACGGATTGTTGCATAAAGCCAGATTGCAAAGAGTGTTACAACAGCGAGGACAACTGACTTCCATGTGTTGCTTGCAGAGAAGCTTGAACCAACGAAGTCTGTCTTTACGATGGCGATGTTGCCTTCACCAAACTTTGCCTTGAGGGAACCTGTGATTCCGTTCTGGAGTGTCTCTACAGAAGTTGTGTCGTTCTTAGACATCTTGGCGCGGATCTGGAAGCTGCGGTTTGCTGCATCTCCAAGTTCCTTTACTGCAACATTCTGTGAAGAAAGGCAGTCACGTACAGCATCGATTGAAACGTTGTTTGCTGCGTCTGAAACATAAAGTCTCATTGGCTGGTCAAAAGAAAGGCGTGATGTAGAAGCGCTGTCAGTATAGATTCCGTATGAATCGGCACCTGCAGAAGCAACAACCTTTGCTGTGATTCCGTCTACTGTATTGAGGGCATCTGCCATAGCCTGAACTGTTGCGTTCTGACCATAAGTAAATGTCTTTGTTTCGTTTTCTGCACCGATACCTGAGATTACAAGTTCGAGAGCAACGTTTGAAGTTTCTACGCTTACGTTTGCAGACCCCTTGTATGTAAGCTCGATTGCTGCAGGAGCAATGCGTACTTCTTCTACGAGACCTGGAACGAAATCAATACCAAAGTTGATTCCGCGTACAAAAATACCTGCGATTCCGAATACGATGATTGCGGCACTTGCAATAGCACAGGCAGGAAATGCTTTGCTGAAATTCTTAACTGTTTTCATTATTTAATCCCCCAGCCGATGCTGATGTTCTTCTTGCCTACAACTTCTGTCTGGAAGTCAAACATGAGGCGAGATACGAACAATGTTGTGAACAATGTTGAAACAACACCGATTGCCAAGCTGTATGCAAAGCCCTGTACTGAACCAGAACCAAGCTGTGACATGAATGCTGCGGCGATGAATGTTGTGATGTTGGAGTCCATGATTGCCCAGAAAGCGTTGTTGAAACCAGTGTTCATTGAAGCTGCTCTGTCCTTTCCAAGACGGCGTTCTTCCTTGATGCGTTCAAAGATGATTACGTTGGCATCGACTGCCATACCGATTGTAAGGATCATACCTGCGATCATTGGAAGAGTAACTGTAAGGTTGAGGGCACTGAGGATAGAGAACATGATGTAGAGGTTGAGAACCTGAGCTACACATGCGTTTACACCTGCACCCTGGTACCAGATAAGCATGAAGATCATGATGAGCACAAGACCTACAACGATAGCAAGGAGACCCTGCTTGATTGCCTGGTCACCGAGAGATGCACCGATAACCTGCTGGCTTTCTACAGAAAGTGGAACATCAAGCCAAGCTGTCTGGAGAACCTTGCGGAGGTTCTGTGCTTCCTTGATTCCAAAGCCTGTGATTGCAACGTGGCCACCAGTGATTGCTGTCTGGATTCTTGCGTTTGACTTTACCTTGTCGTCGCTGATGATACAGAGGTTTTCACCTACATGGTCGCCAGTGAACTTAGCGAAGATTTCTGCGCCTTCGCTGTCGAGAACGAAGTTGACCTGTGGCTTTCCTGTAAGGTCTTCAGAACCTACTTCTGCAGACTTGATGTGCTTACCGTCAAGAGCGATTTCCTTCTTTACAACAAGGTAACCTTCTCTCTGGTCAAGACCATAAGCGTCTGTAGAGTAATATCCCATTACTTCGCAGTCTTC
>JAGHUO010000108.1 GCA_018064785.1 Candidatus Treponema equi | reverse complement strand
AAATCAAGGGCAAGCTGCTGGCGGTCTACGGTGAATGATTCTCCTTCGCCGGATGAAACCTCGCGGAATATCCAAGGCTTTACGGCGGCGGCACGGGCAATCATTATTCCGGATGCATGGGGAACCTTTGACTTGGCAAAATCTGCGGTGGCCTTGTTTTCCACGGCTCCATTGACGATTACATCAATTTTATTTTCGTAGCGGAGGGCAAGCTTTTCCGCCCAATCATATTTTGGAAGGCCGCGGTATTTTTCTTTCATGGTGCGGGGATGGAGCGCGATCTGGGTTACGCCGTTGGCAACAAGCATGTCGGTAAAATTAAAGAAACTCTGCTCGGTGAAATTTTCTGCACCAAGACGACATTTTACGCTCAGGCGGAATTCCTTTCCCTGCTGTGCGCTGCATTTTTCAATTTCTTTTTTTACAAGGCTGATGCATTTTTCCGTTTCTGAAAGAGGCTTTGTCATCCACGCGATGCCTGCACCGGTCTTGAATATCTGTGGGGCACTGCAGCCCATGTTGATGTCCACACCTATGCCGCCGCCTTCAAGGACTACGGGAACTGCGGCTGCCATTTTTTCTGCATCCCAGCCAGTAAGCTGCCAGACGATTTTTTCCGGCACGGGTCCGTTTAGAAGATAATATTTTTCAAAGGGACCCATATTCAGAAGGGATGAGGCGTTTATCATTTCCGTGTAGTATTCGTCGCAGTCACCAAACTTTTCTACCGCACGGCGGAAAGGTTCGTGACTGAGAGTCGCCATCGGGGCGCAGATTAGTTTCATGTTTTATTGTCTACCTTTGGTATGGATTGCCGCGCACTTCGTGCTCGCAATGACGGACGCAGATGCTGCCTTTTTATGGATTGCCGCGCTGCGCTCGTAATGACGTTGCTGACATACGCTCGCAATGACGATGGCACTAGTGTCATTGCGAGGAGCTTGCGACGAAGCAATCCATGACTGTCCTTGCTTAACCGGCATGCGGATTGCTTCGCTACAAAAGCAATGGTGATTTCGACTGGCTCAACCACCACGATTTTCTTGCTAGAGGTTTTCTACGACCTTTGCCGCTTCGTCAAGGTATGGAACATCAAGATCTTCTACGCAGCCTGAGTCAACCTTTGCGGCTGTTTCTGCTTCGATTGGAATGCGGGCAAGCACAGGGATGTTGAATTCCTTTGAGCAGGCGTCGATGTTTCCGTCTCCGAAAATCCTGATTTCCTTGTTGCAGTCAGGGCACTTTACATAGCTCATGTTTTCTACAAGGCCAAGAACAGGAATATTCATCATGTTGGCCATATTGACGGCCTTTTCCACGATTGTGCGGACAAGCTGCTGAGGAGAAGCAACAACGATGATTCCGTCTACAGGCATTGACTGGAAAACAGTAAGAGGAACATCACCTGTTCCTGGTGGACAGTCGACGAACATTACATCAACGTCTTCCCAGACAACATCTGTCCAGAACTGCTTTACTGCCCCGGAAATTACAGGACCGCGCCATACGACAGGATCGTTTTCATTTGCAAGAAGAAAATTCATGGACATCATCTGGATGCCTGTCTTTGATTTTACGGAATAAAGGAAACCATTTTCTGCAGTTCCACCGCTCTGTGCGCGTTCCGCATTGAGACCGAATGCCTTTGGAATTGAAGGACCTGTAATGTCGGCATCCATGATGGCGGTCTTAAGTCCGTCGCGGGTTGTCTTGCATGCAAGCAATGAAGTGACAAGAGACTTTCCGACTCCGCCCTTTCCAGAAACGATGCCGATTACTTTCTTTACCTTTGAATCCTTATGAAGAGTTTCGTGTGTTGGTCTTTTAGAGCAGTCCTTTGAGCAAGAGCCACAAGAACCACCGCAACCTGAATTTTCTGCCATGATAATTTCCTCGAAAATTAGTGTGATTGTTCAGACTAATATAGTAATTTTCAAGGAAAATGACAAACTAGTAGACGCTGGTGCTGGCTTTTGTGCGACGGGTCTTCCGTCTTTCCGCCATTTCCTGCTTCTGCTTTTCCTTTGCCTGCTTTTTCTCTTCTTTTTCATTTGCGTAGAAATCATCGGTCGTACGCAGGAAGCGGGCATAAACTGGATGGTACTTTGTCCAGTAACCTTCATCCATGAGGGAAATTTTCACGCAGCCTTCACCCTGGCTCAATGCGGAAACAAAAACACGTTTGCCGTTGAGCTTCTTTTCAGGTCCTTTGTAAACACCGCAATAGATGCCCACATGAAAAATCGGGCCGTTTTTCGTATCGCTGAAAAACACTAGGTCACCAGGCTCGCGCTGTTTTTTTTCTATATGCACAAGGCTGTTGTAGATATCCTGGGCTCGTCGCGGAAACACAACTTTATTCTCCAGGGCAGTTTTATTTACATAATTAACAAAGCCGGAACAATCAAGTCCTTCCTCGGGCTTCTGTCCGCCAAGACGGTAAGGCGTGCCTTTCAGCTCAAGGGCACATGATATGAATTTCTGTCGCGGAGGTGAAACCTTCTTAGCGGCATAAAGATTTAAAAACAAAAAGGACAGCAGTAAGCAAGTAAGTATTCTTTTCATAAGCTTTCTGCTGTCCATTATACCATGATTTTCAGTTTTACACTAACAGGTATTTTTAGTCCGAAGGACCTGTTGTAGGAACTCCTCTATCCTGGGCAATTATCTTTGGAACCGCGTTTTCGACACGCTTTTCAAGAGGAACATAATCACGAAGATCTGCGATTCCCTTGTATGCTGGACGATAGATGCGGCGTCCTGCGACGATTTCTTCGATACGGTGGGCACTCCAACCTGCGATACGCGAAATAGCAAAGAGAGGTGTGTAAAGTTCGCGAGGAATACCAAGCATGCTGTAAACGAATCCGGAATAGAAGTCGACGTTTGTACAGATGCGCTTCTTGTCACCATGAAGTTCACAAAGCACATCAGGAACGATGCTTTCAATTATGTTGTAGAGGTGGAATTCATCGAGACATCCCTTTTCCTTTGCCAGTTCCTCAGCCTTGTTGCGGAGGAGGATCGCACGTGGATCGCTGATTGTATAGACACCGTGACCCTGTCCGTAGATAAGGCCTGTGCGGTCAAATGCTTCCTTGCGACCGATCTTCAAAAGATAGTCACGGATTTCCTTTTCGCTTGACCAGTCCTTTACGTTCTTCTTGATGTCATCCATCATTTCCATTACACGGATGTTGGCACCACCATGGCGGCTTCCCTTGAGGGATCCCACAGCAGCGGCAACTGCAGAATATGTATCAGTGTCTGCAGAGGAAACAACATGAATAGTGAAAGAAGAGTTGTTACCACCACCGTGTTCAGCATGAAGGATGAGGGCAAGGTCAAGAATTTCTGCTTCAAGAGGTGTATATGACTTGTTGCTTCTGATAAGGCGGAGGAAGTTTTCCGCAGTTCCAAGCTCAGGCTTTGGATTGTGAACGTACATTGACTTTCCGTCGTAATAGCGGCGCTTTGCCTGATATCCGTAAGCAGCAAGAGTTGAGAAACGTGATGTAAGTTCGATGCACTGGCGGAGGATATTTGAGATCTCACGGTTCTCAGGATCCGGATCATAAGAATACGAGGCGAGAACACCGCGGGCAATTTTATTCATGATGTCGCTTGAAGGAGCCTTCATGATCATGTCTTCCGTAAAGTATTCAGGAAGGGCACGGAGGCTTCCGAGAAGTTCCTGGAATTCCTCAAGCTGGTTCTTAGTAGGAAGCTGTCCAAAGAGAAGAAGGTATGCTACCTGTTCATATCCAAACTGATGGCTTTTCTCAACATCTTTTACGATATCCTCGACATTGTATCCACGGTAAATAAGACGACCTGGAATGGCAACCTTCTTGTTGTACTTGTCAATCTCGTATCCTATGGCATCACCGATGCTTGTAAGACCTACAAGAACACCGCGACCATCAGCATAACGGAGACCGCGCTTTACGTCATACTTCTCATAAAGAGACTGATCGATAGGGTCATTGCTCATGGCAATGTTTGACAGTCTGTTGATGATGCTTAAATCCATTGTTTTTTTCCTCTTTGTTTTTTTTATGTCTTACAACTACATTCTTTCTACAAACGGAACAAGTACAAGTTCCATTGCTGTCTTAAGCACTGTAAGAGTGCATTCTGCAAGGGCAAGGCGTGCACGTGCAAGCTTTGGCTGTTCTGCTTCCACAGAAAGGATAGGACAGTCGCGGTAGAATGCACTGAAGCTCTTGCATACATCGTACACGTAGGCTGCCATGACGCTTGGGTCCATTGTGTCTGCGGAACGTGCCACAACTGCAGGATAGCGTTCAAGGTCCTTTATCAATGCCCATTCGCTTTCAGAATTGAGCATTACGAGGGCTTCGTCTGTTGTATCAGGTTCAACGCCCTGCTCCTTTGCCTTGCGGAGAATTGACGAGATGCGTGCTCCCATGTACTGGAGATATGGGCCAGTGTTTCCGTTGAAGCTCAATGATTCTTCCGGATTGAAGAGCATGTCCTTTACCGGTGCCACGTTGAGCAGGTAGTAATGGAGTGCAGACAATGCAACCTTTTCTGCAACATCGTCTGCATCAAGCTCAACATCGCGTTCGCGGTCTGCGATTGCCTTGAGGGCGTCTGCGTGAAGGTTGTCGATAAGATCATCTGCATCGACAACGGTACCTTCGCGGCTCTTCATTCTTCCGCTTGGAAGGTTAACAAGACCGTAGCTCAAGTGATAGAGCTTGTCTGTCCAATCGAAACCAAGTTTCTTGAGGATATGGAAAAGAATCTTGAAGTGGTAGTTCTGTTCAGAAGCTACGACATAGATCATTTCGTTGAATGCCCAGTCGTCGTGGCGGCTGATGGCTGTTCCGATATCCTGAGTAATGTAAACTGAAGTTCCGTCCTTGCGGAGGAGAACCTTTTCGTGGTTGTCTTCGTCCTTACCCTTTCCTACAACGTCTGTGACATCGATGCGAACCGACCCGTCTTCAGCCTTGAAGAACACGCCTCTTTCAAGTCCCTTGAGGATTTCGTCCTTTCCCTTGAGGTAAGTTTCCGATTCAAGGTAGAACTTGTCGAATTCAATTCCTGTTCTCTTGTATGTTTCCTTGACACCGCCCAGTGTCCAGTCGTTCATCTTCTGCCAGAGTGCGTGGACTTCAGGATCACCGGCTTCCCACTTGATGAGCATGTCTTCTGCTTCCTGAAGTGCTTCCGGATGTTCCTTTGAATGCCTGTCGAATTCAACATAGCATTGGCCAACAAAGTGGTCTCCCTTCATGCCGAGGGATTCCGGTGTTTCACCCTTTGCCTCGTGGAAAAGTTTGTATGCAAGCATGGACTTGCAGATGTGAACACCGCGGTTGTTGATGAGGTCAACCTTGAAAACTTCAGCACCTGCCTTCTTGAGGATGCGGCTTACCGATTCACCAAGGGCGTCGTTTCTAAGGTGTCCAAGGTGGAGAGGCTTGTTTGTATTTGGAGAAGAAAACTCGATCATTACACGGCGGCCTTCAAGATGCTTTTTTCCTTCAGCATTGAGGGATCCGTAGTTTTCCTTCTGGTCGATTACTGCACGGAGAATGTCCAGGGATGCGTTTGCCTTGTTGAGCTTTACATTTACGTATGGTCCGGCTGCCAGGAATTCACCAAGTGAAGCAACGGCGCTGTCGGATTCCGCATATCCCTTTATGAGTGCGGCTACATCATTTGCGATGGCCATAGGAGAAGAATGGAATGCCTTTGCAAAAGCGAACATCGGAATTCCAAGGTCACCCATTTCTGGTTTAGGCGGAATCTCAACACGTACGGTGTCTGCCTTCACCTCTGCTTCAGGGGCCTTTGCCGATTTGTATTCTTCAATTGCCTTTACAACAATAGCTTTGAAAATTTCTTTCTGATCTGCCATATTCTTTCCCTAACTTTGAAATTAAAACGACGGAATTATAGCGAAATTGCACAACAATTGAAAGTAACCGTTAGTAGCATGGAGAAATCAAGCGCTTTCGTCAGAAGAGTTTTACCCATACTAATAAGTTTGCCCCCGCAAACTTACGACGAAAGTTATTGCAGGCAAAGATTACTAAGAAATCAAGCGCTTTCGTCGTTGACCTCTACCCCGACATCACAGGTTTGTCCCGCAAACCTGACGACGAAAGTTATTGCAGGCAAAGATTACTAAGAAATCAATTGCTTTCGTCGTTGACACTTTCAACGTTTTTTTAGATTATTAGTCCGATATGAAAAAAAATACCTTGTCCAGACAGCAGCTGGAGGCAATGACCACAGCTGATCTTATCGCCCTTGCCGATGAATACGGAATCGACATTCCAGACAATCTGAACAGAACCTTCATCATCGGAGAAGTTCTTGAGGCAGCAGAAGAATTCAAGGTAACAGTTAAAAAAACTTCAGTTCAAATTACAGAAGAAGATACACCTGTTCCGGACCAGCTTCCAAAAAGCTACAACAACACATACATCGATGCCATCATAAGAAATCCGGCATGGATCTTTGCATTCTGGGACATCAAGGAATCTGATGTGGCCGCCATAAAATTCCGCAGGGACTTTGAATCAATCTTCCTGCACATTTCCTTTTATGACGCGCCAAACAACGAGGAACCCTCAGATTCCATCGACATAAAGACTGACTTTGAAACAAACGAGCAGTACATACTTCTTCCATCCGGAAAGAAGTATGCAAAAGTTGACCTTGCGGTTACATACAGAGGCAAGCTTCCTGAGGTGCTCTGCTCTTCAAGGATGATCGAGCTTCCGTCTGAAAGGGAAGATATCCAGAACCTTCAGCCGGGAAAGAAGACAAACTATCCACAACTGGTTGAGCTCTCTGGAATGAAGCAGATTCTTCATGACCACTATCTTAACCACAGACAGTCATTTTCGGAGTGAGGATCAGAATGAGCAACAAGAAACTTGCCCTGATTATCGAAGCAGACCAGGGTTTCATCAGAAATACAGAAGCCGACAGCAATTTCACAGTAGAGAACAACGTCCTCTTTACTGCCCTTACGGAAACATATATTCCACTTCTCAACATGTTCTCAAATCTTGAGGAAGAAAAGATTCCTTTCAAGATCGGTCTTGTAATGTCACCTGCATTGTGCTTCCTTCTTGACGACGCACAGATTCAGAAGCAGTACATCGACCACCTTGAGGCTCTCTGCTCATTGGGGAAATCGGAACTCAAGCGCTGCAAGGGAACTGACCTTGAGTCATTGGCCGCAGCAAGCCTGGCAAAGATCGAGAAGACGAAGGCAGACTTCACAGAAACATACGGCCAGAACATTCTCGCCGCCTTCAAGAAATATTCAGACAAGGGTTATGTGGAACTGATTCCTACAGCAGCGACATATGCCTACCTTCCTCACTACGCCGACTTTACGGAAGCAATCAACGCACAGGTAGAGACAGGCATCTATTCCCACAGACATTTCTTTGGGGAGACAGGAGAAGGATTCTGGCTGCCATACCAGGGATGGTCCCGTGGTTTTGAATGGACTTTGCGCTCCTACGGTGCCAGCTACACTATCCTTGACGCCCGCTCCATCCTCTTTGCAAAGGACTGTCCTGAAACAGGAATCTTCGCACCATTAAGAACAAGGACTTCCCTTGTCGTATTTGGTCTCGATCCTGACTGTCCAAAGGAACTGACAGGCGAAGACGGATTTGCAGAGAATGATGTGTACCGCTCTCAGAAATTCGACATTGGTTTTGAACTGAAGCAGGACCAGGTTTCTGCATTTTTCCAGAAGAACGATGCAAGAATTGAGACTGGATACAAGTACTGGTCCAACGAAAGCGACGAAGATGACCTTGTAACATACGACATGGCAGCAGCTTCAAAACAGACCATCGAGGATGCCATCACATTCTATGAGTCAAAGCTCGAGAAGCTTGAGGCTGCCGCAGAATTCATAAAAGACGACAACGCAGTGCTTGTCTGCGCAATCCCAGCCGACGTACTTGGTCAGAAATGGCACGAAGGAATCCAGTGGCTTGAAAACGTAATCCGTTGCACGGCAAGCAAGCAGGGATTTGACCTTACTCTCTGCAAGGACCTCATCGAGAAACAGTTCAGTCTCCCTAAAATCAACCCATACCCATGTTCGTCAAACGGCCTTGGATACGGCGAAGACCTTCTGGACAACTCCAACAGCTGGATGATCCGCTACGTAAGAAAAGCAACTGAAAGAATGATCGACCTTACGGAAAGATTCCCGGCAGAAGACTCCCTCAAAGAGCGTCTTCTCAACATGGCCGCAAAGCAGATTCTTCTTGCACAGAGCGGAGAATGGGCAATGATGCTGCACGACGGAGTAATCTCCGACTACGTACAGGAACAGTTCAAGGACGAGATCCTTTCTTTCACAAAGGTCTTTGATGCCCTTGCAAGCAACACGGTGAGCACAGAATGGCTTACCAGCTGCGAAAAGAAAAACCCACTGTTCCCATGGCTGAACTATCGCATTTTCTGCAGAAAGAAGTAGAAATACCTCAAAGTATTTCATTTTCTTCTATTGTTTGCTAAAATGAGGTTGTGAAAAGTTTTACAAAGACAACATTAGTACTCTCTTCACTTCTTTTTTTAGGACAGAGTGTTTACGCAGCAAAAGGAAAATCGGAAAGGAATTCCCTGGATCTTTATCCGGAGGAATTTTCCGCAATAATATTGGACGCAGATGACTTCTGCGCTTCCGGAGATTACGAAAACGCGGCAGCTTGCTTTGACGAGCGCATATATTCCTACCACAAGGACGACATCTCAGAAAAAACTCTTGTAAGACTTGAGTTGATTTCAGCGGACATCCAGAAGCAGGTCAGAGACTACAAAAAACTGCAGATGGACAAGGCCGCAAAAAAAATCGATTTTTCTAAACCAGGCAACTATCAACAGGCTGATTCCTACTTCTCTAAATTTGCAGTCATAATAAACAAGACCCGTGATCTTGGACAGCAGATCCAAAGCGCGGGTACATCAGGATATCCATACTATCTTTCAAGATTCATTCTTGGAGTGGTGGAACTTCCTGACAGCGGACTTGCGGGTACATTCGAACAGCAGTATGACGCTGAAATCGAAGATACATTGAACAGAATATGGACCAAGACCGAATCATCATGCAAGATAATCGAGACTGCATTGAAAGATGACAACATATTCACAAATGCGGACACACTTTCAAAGGCGGAACCGGAATTCCAGAACTTGATCACATATTCTGAGGAACTCTCCAGGATCAACGAATTTCGCGGAAAACTCAAAAAGAAGGATTCCGTAAACCAGAGACGCGACGCTGACTTCAAGCAGAGCATGAGCTCCATTGCCACACTTTGCAATGAGGGAAAGAAACTTTTCACTGTCCTTGGTAGTCTCCAGAAGGAACTGAAAAAAACATATCCGGCACCTGCAGACAAAATAGCCAGTATCCGTTCTGAGAACGACACATACGCAGAGGCTCTTGTCGCTTCCGCATCGAATCTTTCCGCCTGGGGAAAAACCGCGGCGACATCGGCAAAATCACATTCACTTTCAGTACTCTCATCGATGCAGGACGAAAAGCTTTCGTGGCAGAATCTTGTGGTTCCTTACAGGCAGGCTAGTTACAGAGCAGAGAACAAATGTACTCAAAGTGCCATCGCCATGTGGGTCGCCATTGCTGATTACTATTCAGAAACAGGAAAACTTCTCTATGAGGAAGATTCCGCCTTCTGCACAAAACTTAAAGGCTACATGCAGGGTACAGACGGAATCTACTACCCTTCACGCTGTGTCGCCGACCTTGAGAAACTTAAGACCAACATAAGGATCGACAAAGAGGCTCTTGAAGGATGCAAGGCAAAGCTCAACAACGGTTATATCTATCGTTCCAACTTCATGCCACAGCAGGCAACCATAGCGGAGAATTCTGCAAGGATTTCCGCCCTAGAAAAAGAATTCAACACAATCGAAGCAGATGCAAACGGAAGACTTCTTAAGGCGCAGCTTGTAAAAAACGAAATAGACGTCTACTACAACCGCGCAAAGGAATACAACGCAAAGAACAATTTCCAGCAGTCATTCTCAAACCTACAGTCGGCAAATTCCATCTACACAAGATCTGCGGAAGACCTTAAGAACGACGGTGACATTCAGAAGGAAGTCTTTGAGAAACTCGCAAAGCTCCGCAACGAAATAATCGAAAAACAGCAGCCGGTGTTCAACAGGGAAATCCGTGTGTTCAAGACAGAGGCAAGAACCGCCTATTACGCAGGTGACTTTGAAAGAGCCAGCAGCGCCCTTACAGAAGCCGACAGCAAAAGAGACATGTGGGCAAGGCTCCTTGATATCACAATGGAACCGGATACGGAACTTGAAAAAATCAAAAACTATGTAAACACTGCCATCGCCATCAAGGAAGGCCGTGAGATACAGCCATACGATGCAAAGGCTCCGGAGATGAGACAGAACCTTTCACTTGCAGGCCAGTTCTATGACAAGGGAGAGAAGCTTATCGCTGAAGGAAAACGTTCAGAAGCAGAAGCATATCTGAACAAGGCAACTGAAAAAATCAATCAGGTTAAAATTTATTATCCAAGAAACAAGACAGCAAGCCTTCTCGCATTGAAAATCACAAAGGTTCTTGATGAAAAAAACTTTGACGCCATATTCAAGTCAAAGGTCGATGAACTTAAGCAGGTCAACTATTCATCAAGAAGCGCATTGGCACAGGAATCATACAGCTCACTTCTTGACCTTTACGAAATGAATCCTAAATACCCTGGACTCAAGACAATGGTCGAGACTGCGGAATATTCCCTTGGACTCAAGCAGAGACCACAGGACAAGAGCGGACTTGCAAAGGCAAACAAACTTGCACAGGAAGCACAGGAACTTCTTGGAAAGGCAGGACGTGACCCTATCCTTCTGCAGCAGGCAAAAGAAAAGGCACAGTCCGCCATCGACTTGAATTCAGACAACAGTCTTGCAATGACTGTCCTGGATGAAATCGCACTCCGTACAGGACAGCAGTCGGCAATCGTACTTAGCGCAGAAGATGAGTCGCTTTACCAGGCAATCCTTGCAGACCTGCAGAAAAACAAAGTTTTCGACGCCAACGCAAAACTGACAAAGCTTCTCAAGAACGAGAAGAATTCTCGCTCCGCAAAGATACTTAAACTTAAGAAAAGAATTGAGGCACAGCTATGATGTTACGCAAGACTTTTTTATGCACACTTTTATCCGCTGCCTCATTGGTCTTGAGTTTTGCCACACCATATTATTTTGAGGACAGCTTTGTTTCTCCAGACACAAGCGCAGACTGCTGGTATCCGACAGGATTGTCATCAAGCTCAAGACAAAAAACCTCGGCATATTTCTGGCAGGAGACGGAAGGCAATAAAATATGGCTTTCACTTAAGACCAGCGACAACGGAATCTTATGGAGCACAAACAGCAGGTTCGCAGGTCCTTTTGATTATTCAGGTGATATTCCGCAGATATATTCAGCCGCAACAAACGGAACAAGATCTGTACTTGTTGTGATATCGGACAATGAAGAAATAACGGCCTACACTTCGGACAATGGTTTCAAGGATTTCAAGACCAGCCTGATCTCACAGGCGGAAGAATACATCGCCCCAAGAATTTTCAAAAACTCAAGTGGTGGATTCACCCTCTTTGTCACAAAGGCACATGAAGATTCTTTCACACTTCACTATTCGACTTCAAAAGACGGCGAAACATGGACACCTTTCAAGGAGTTCATTCCGCCATCTCAGGTAAAGGATACTTTCAACCCTATCGCACCATTCCTTGCTCCATCCAAAGGGGGCGACATCGTCATCTACCAGTGCCAGTACACACAGAAAAATCTTATTTCCATGCAGCTCTATACTGTCTTCACAAAGGATGGTGGAAAATCATGGACAAAACCAGTACTGTTCTCAGGCAAGGAAACTACAGAAGGAGAAAGCTTCACAAACTTCAACAACCAGAATCCTTTCATTCTCACGACAAAAAACAACGAAGTCTATATAGCATGGGAACGTTCACCATTCTATTCAACAAACTCAAATATATACTTCGCGCAGATGACGGACACAGGCGCATTCAAAGGACAGCTTGAAAAGATAAGCACATCAGGATTTGCTTCAAAGCCACAGCTTTTTGAGTTTGCAGGGAACCTGAATCTTACCTGGTTCACCACAATTTCCGGAAGCAGAAAGGTATACCTTGCACAGAAGAACGGAGCCTGGTGGGAAGACACTGAGACAATTTCAGCAAAATCAGCACAGCTGCCATCATTCTTTTTCACAAACGCAGGCAAAGATCTTTCATTTGTCTGGGAAGAGAAAAATCAGAAGACAAAAAAAACAGGAATCGCTCTCCTTGCAACAGACCACAGCACTCCGTCACCAAAGGCAGAAGCTCTCAATTTCAAGAACGGACAGCGTTCAAGCAAAAAGAACATACAGATCAATCTCAAGGAAAGTTCTGACTCTTCCGGCGTAAAGGGTTTTTCATGGTTATGGACACAGGACAGCAAAAAGGAACCTGAAACGAAGATCACAAATGCTCCTGACAGGACTAGAGTCACAGCAGATGCCGACAAAGACGGAATCTGGTATTTCAAAGTTCGTCAGACAGACTATGCAGGTAACTGGTCCGACAGCACTGTTCTTACATACATAATGGACAGAACCCCGCCACAACCTCCAAAAATAACAGAGGCTGAATCAATGTATCCAGGAATCACCGATTCCAACACGTTCCGCATTGAATGGGCAGATTCAGAGAACGACGATGATGTTGCAGGATACACATACACACTCAAGTACATAGCACCAATTCCGTCAAGACTGGTCACGACTCCACGAAGACCACTTAAGATAGACGAAGCAGAAATAAAAGAAATTTCAGATACTCTTTTTGAAAGCAACGAACAGGAAATCGAAGAGGACCTGGTTCTGCCAGACAACATCGTATCACGCAAACCTTTCATCGATTATGCAAACATAAGAAACGGACTTTATGTATTCTCTGTTGCGGCAATCGATACAGTCGGAAACATCGGCAAGCAGTCAAAGTATGAATTCATCGCCAACAAATATATTCCGACAACATACATCTCATCGATCAAGGCGGAAACCAACGACTTTGGTGACACAAATCTTTCCATCACAGGAGGTGGATTCACCTACGACGGACAGGTCACTTCCGTTTATATCGACCGCGATGGACTTGAACCATATGACTACACTCTCCGTCTTGTTTCCGGAGAATACAAGATTTCATCCAACAACAGGATCACAGACATAAACCTCAAGCGTCTTAATGCAAACGACTACAAGATCGGACTCATGCATTCTGACAGAGGACTCTACTTCTCATCAGAACCTTTGCTTCACATTGAGGAAAGAGGAACTACAAAACTAAAGAACAAAAACATATTTGAACCTGCCTGGAAAATTTTCCAGGACACATACAGGAAACACTATAACGCAGCCGTTGTGGTTCTTGTACTTGTAATCATCCTTGCACTGACAGGTATGGCGGCAAGCACAAGAGCTCTCATCAAGACTGCAAGAGAAACACTCGCCGTCAACGCAGAAGTCCGTGCGCTTCTGGAAGGAGATATTATGCCACAGGAAAAGAAAAGAAAAGCAGCAGCCTACAAGCAGAAAGGACTTAGTCTTAAAGCCAAGCTTGTATTGCACTCTACCATACTCATCGCCTTGATGGATGTTCTCATATTCCTTGGCTTTGGATACTACATGATCGACGGACAGAAGAAGACAATGGCACAGAGCCTTCATCAGCGTGTAAGCGTAATGCTCAACTCTCTTGCCAGCGGAGCAAAGGTATATCTTCCTCAGACAACAACAGAAGACAATCTCTCTTTGACAGATATCGTAAACCAGTCATCGGCACTTTCAGAAAGCCGTGAAGCTACAATCACAGGATATTCCGCAGACCATGCACGCATCGGACTCAACAATGTATGGGCAACCACAAGCAAGGAAATCCTGAGCGGAATCGACGAGGATGCATTCCTTCCTGGTGTGACAGTGATTTACGACGCAGCTCTTGATCCAGTGTTCCAGGTATGCGAAGGCCTGAACGCAACAGCACAGGAACAGGCTGATGAAATTTCAATGAACATTACCGAGCTTACAAAGGAAGGTCTTTCACTGATTTCAAAATCCGACGCAAAGAGTGTTGCCCGTCGTCAGGAAATCCAGACAATAAGAAACCAGCTCAACGTAAAATTGGACAACATTCTCAACGAGATTTCCCGCGATGCTGAAGGAAGCATACCTTCATTCAATGCTGAAAACATCGATACGGAAAACACAGAATATGTATTCTACAAACCACTTCTCTACAAGACGGGCAACGATTCAAATTACGTTCATGGAGCTGTTCTCATCAAGATCAGTACAGAATCTCTCATAAAGCAGATCGAGAATGAACGCAACCTCATCATGAACACCTGTATCATAGTTCTTGCCATCGCACTCATACTTGCATTCATAAGCACCTACATCATGGCAAGCTTGATCGTCCGCCCTATCAAAAAACTTGTTTCCCATGTCGCATTGATCCGCGATACCGAAGACAAGGAAAAGCTTTCAGGACACAGCATCGCCATCAAGTCAAACGATGAGATCGGTATGCTTGGTGACACTGTAAATGAAATGACCCGTGGACTTGTAGAGGCCGCAGTCCAGAGCAAGAACCTTACACTCGGTAAGGACATCCAGACTAAGTTCATTCCGCTTGAAATCAAAGACGGAATCACAATGACCACTGGTACACTCAAGACAAAGGGTGCGGATTTCTTCAGCTATTACGCCGGTGCCGATGAACTTTCGGGAGACTACTTTGACTACAAGCAGCTTGATGACAAACATTATGCAATCATCAAGTGTGATGTTTCAGGACACGGAGTTCCTGCAGCCCTCATCATGGTTGAAGTCGCAACACTCTTCCTCAACAGCTTCAAGACATGGAGCATGAAGAATCCAAACCAGGGAATCAACATCGCGCCGGTTGTCGGACAGATCAACGACCTTCTTGAAAGCCGCGGATTCAAGGGACGCTTTGCAGCCTTCACACTCTGCATCATGAACACAGAAACCGGTGACTGCTGGTTCTGCAATGCAGGCGACAACCTTGTACACATCTACAGCGGATCACAGCAGAAGAAGAATGTAATCAAGCTTCAGGAAACTCCTGCAGCCGGAATCTTCAGCACCGACCTTGTAGACATGAAGGGCGGCTATAAAGTCTCAAAGCTCACTCTCAAGAAAGACGATGTCCTCTTCCTCTTTACTGACGGTATTGAAGAAGCAAAGAGAATTTTCCGCGATGAAAACTTCACACCTACAGTCTGTGCAGAACCTGGACTTGAAAAGGATCAGGAACACGAAAACCACAAGTGCGGCGAAGACAACGAAGAAATGTCCCCTGAGCGAGTAACTGAAATCATCGAATCTGTCTATGCAAGAAGAAAGTTCAGGCTCCACAAATTCCATGCACCTGAAAACCAGTCAGACTTTGACTTTGACTTCTCTACCTGCGACGGAACGGCAGACGATGCAGTACTTGCACTTGTTTCCGTTGAAAAGGTATTCCGCCTTTACAAACCGGGCAATGTAATCCACAGCGACCGTGTAAAGGTTGACAAGAACATAGACAACTTCCTCCGCCAGCATTTTGTACAGTATCCTGCCTTCTGCAGCGACCGTGAAGACATCGAAAACGATCCTTCACACATCTATTGGTGCGGTGTAAAGGAAGACCCACAGTACGACGACCTTACACTCATCGCCGTAAAGAAGGGCTGAAGCATTGGGGCTATGAATTGAATTCAAGGCCTTAAAATGTTATAATAGAAACGAATGTTGAATTTTTCAGCAAAATTAGATTATTTTTCGAGGTAAACTATGGTCTACACAGCAGAAGTAGAACACATGTGTCCTTTGGCTAAGGGCGCATATCATGGTCCTGCTCCAATTCCTGAAGAAGGAA
>JAGHUO010000095.1 GCA_018064785.1 Candidatus Treponema equi | reverse complement strand
AAAGTTTCCTCTACAAGTGTATCGTCAGGCTTCTTTGTAATGAAGCTTACGACTGGAACGATTACAAGACCTGCAATCATGGCGATGGCACCGCTGTTGATAGGTGACTTCATGATGGCCGGGAAGTAAGGGCGCAGGAACATGTTCAGGATCATGAGTACGGAACCAAAGGTAAAGCAAACATAGCATGAAGCCTTGGTAACCTTCTTCCAGTAAAGGGAATACATGAACGGTGCAAGGAAAGCACCTGCGAGGGCACCCCATGAAACACCCATGAGCTGGGCGATGAAAGTAACGTTGGACTTGTACTGAACAAGGGCGATGGCTGCCGAAATTGCAATGAACACCACGATGAGTGAACGGATCATGAGAACCTGCTTCTTTTCCGACATGTTCTTTACGAAGTTGTCCTTAAGGAAGTCAATTGTCAAAGTTGAACTTGAAGCAATTACAAGTGAAGACAAAGTAGACATTGAAGCCGAAAGAACAAGAATTACAACAAGGGCAATAAGAACAGGAGACAATGTAGAAAGCATGGCCGGAATGATTGCATCGAATCCGCCTGCAGGAACACCGTTTGAACCTACATTGAGGATGTCAGAGAAGAGACGTCCAAAACCGCCAAGGAAGTAGCATCCGCCTGCAACAACGAAAGCAAAGAGAGTGCTGATGATCGTTCCCTTTTTGATTGATTCCTCATTCTTGATTGCGTAGAACTTCTGAACCATCTGTGGAAGACCCCATGTTCCCAAAGATGTAAGGATTACAACAAAGAAAAGATTTAATGGATCTGGTCCAAAGAAACTTGCGAAGATTCCAGGAGTTGTAGCGACCTTTGCATCCTCAATGCGGGCAAGACCGTCAAGGGCAGCCATGAATCCACCTTTTGACATGAGGACTGCGGCTATGATTACGCTGATGCCTACAAGCATGATGATTCCCTGGATGAAGTCATTGATTGCCGTAGCCATGTAACCGCCTGCAATAACATAGATGGCAGTAAGGACAGCCATAAGGATGATGCAGACTGAATAGTCGATGTTGAATGCCATTCCAAAGAGGCGTGAAAGTCCGTTGTACAATGATGCAGTATATGGAATAAGGAAGATGAAGATGATCACCGAAGCATAAATCTTGAGGGCTGCGGAATTAAAACGGCGGCCAAAGAACTGTGGCATTGTTGCGCTGTCCAGGTGCTGGGTCATGATTCTTGTTCGCCGGCCAAGGACAACCCAGGCCATGAGGGAACCAATGATGGCGTTACCGATTCCAGCCCAGGTTGCAGAGATTCCGTATCTCCAACCAAACTGTCCTGCATATCCTACGAAAACAACGGCGGAAAAATATGATGTTCCGTAAGCAAAAGCAGTGAGCCATGGACCAACTGAACGGCCCCCGAGAACGAATCCGTTTACATCTGTAGAATGCTTGCGGCAGTAAAGTCCGATAGCAACAAGCACTGCAAAGTAAACAACCAGAATGAACAACTTGACCATGATTAACCTCTGTTTTCCTGTTCAACTAATTTATCTGCACCGTACATCTTACGGAGTTTTGGCTTTTCAATTTTTCCTGTGGCATTACGCGGAATCTCTGCAAAGATAAATTCCTTTGGTCTCTTATATCGAGGCATTGCTTCACAGAATTCAGTAATCTCCTCAAGGGAAAGAGTCATTCCGTCTTTGACCTCAATGATGGCCACTGCCTTTTCACCAAGGCGGCGGTCGGCAAGACCAATGACGGCAACATCCTTTACCTTGTCGTTCTTGCGGATGAAATCCTCGATCTGAACCGGATAGAGGTTTTCTCCGCCGGAAACAATGACATCCTTCTTGCGGTCAACAAGGAAGTAGAATCCGTCCTCATCCTGCATGGCCATGTCACCGGTATAGAGCCAGCCGTCCTTAAGACATTCCTTTGTTGCTTCTTCGTTGCGGTAATAGCAGGTCATAACACCAGGACCTTTTACGCAGAGCTCACCTACATCGCCTTGCTTTACAACATTTCCGCTCTCGTCGACGATCTTGCATTCCCAGCGGTAACCAGGAACACCGATGGCACCGACCTTGTGGATGTTTTCCATTCCAAGATGGACGCAGCCAGGACCTGTAGATTCTGAAAGTCCATAGTTTGTATCGTATTTATGCTCCGGGAAATAATCCTTCCATCTTTTTATGAGTGAAGGCGGAACCGGCTGAGCACCAATATGCATGAGGCGCCACTGTGAAAGCTCATAGTCCTTTAGCTTGAGGGAACCGTTATCAAGGCTGTCAAGAATATCCTGAGCCCAAGGTACAAGAAGCCATGCGATGGTACATTTTTCCTTTGACATGGCATCAAGGATAACCTGAGGCTTTGTACCTTTAAGAAGAACTGCCTTTGAACCTGCGACCAATGAACCCATCCAGTGGAATTTAGCACCGGTGTGGTAAAGTGGCGGAATGCAAAGGAACACGTCGTCACGACCTGTCTCATGATGCTTCTGTTCCATCTCCGCAGCCTGGATCAATGACAGATGCTTGTGGAGGATAGCCTTTGGAAATCCTGTTGTTCCGCTTGAAAAATAAATTGCTCCGTCATCTTCTTCTGTGATCTTGATTTCCGGCGCCTTGCTTGAACAGTCTGCAACCAGCTCGCGGTAGCTTTCGGCAAAACTAGGGCATCCGTCACCGTAATAGATGAGAAGACGTCCCTTGCGGAGTTTTTCAACATTCTGCTCAATGCGTCCGATAAAGGATGAACTGAATACAATGACATCAACTTCCGCAAGTTCAGCGCAGTAGAGGATTTCATCGGCATCGTATCTGAAGTTAAACGGAACAGCGATGGCTCCCGTTTTTAGAATTCCAAAATAGATAGGAAGCCACTCAAGACAGTTGTACATGATTACGGCAACCTTGTCTCCCTTTTTGATTCCGCGTGAAATAAGCATATTGGCAAAGCGGTTTGCCTTTTCATCAAAGACGCTCCATGTAATCTCACGACGGTATGGATCGGTCTTGTCACTTTCAATCAGATCAAATTCTTTCCAGGTAACACGACGGTTATCTCTTTCTTCCGGATTCAGTTCCACAAGGGCAACTTCATTTCCGTAGAGTTTTGCGTTTCGCTCAAGAAGTTCTGTAACAACCATTTTTAGGCCCTTAATAATTTTAAAAAGATGTTAATTAATTATAAGGGACAATCATTGATAACACAAATATAAATTCTTTTTACGAATGCTTTTTGCAAGCATAAAGTTCCAAGGATATTGTATAATGTAGGAACAGGAGTATTTATGCTAGTAAAAAGAATTTTTATGTCTCTTTTTGGTGTCATCATCTGCGCCATCAGCGTTGGACTTTTCAAGATGGCAGCCCTTGGTGTTGATCCTTTCCAGTCTTTCATGGCAGGTCTTGATGCCTTGATTCCAATCCAGTTTGGAACACTCTACACCATAGTCAACATCATACTTCTTGCCTTCAGCCTGATTTTTTACAGAAAGAACATCGGTCTTGCGACTTTCATCAACATGTTCCTTCTTGGATACATCACGCAGTTCTCCTATGAGTTCTTCATGAGGACTTTCCCGGAACCATCAATGGTGTTCCGCTTTGCATCGCTGATCATCGCAGTTGTTGTCATCTGCTTTGGTTCCGCATTTTACATGACAGCGGACCTTGGTGTTTCAACCTATGATGCAGTTGCAATCACAATGGCAGAAAAATGGCATCTGTGGCAGTTCAAGTACATCAGAATCTGTACTGACCTTGTATGTGTCATCGTTGGATGTCTTATTTTTGTAATCGCAGGACACAAAATCGCAGAAGTTCCTACAATCGCCGGAATCGGAACAATAATCACTGC
>JAGHUO010000134.1 GCA_018064785.1 Candidatus Treponema equi | reverse complement strand
CTACGATGTAGTAAGTTGTTCCGGAAGCTCTTTTTTCGCTATATACGTATGCGTCAAAATTCTTTGCACGCACTTTGTTGACGAGTTCGTCGGCGTTTTCCTTTGTCTTGAAAAGCCCAAGCTGCTGCTTCTTTCCCTTTCCTTTTTCTCTTAAAGGTACCGACGTGGCTTTTGTAGGGTTTGAATTTCCCTGGAATATCGGTGCGCTCTCTGCAGGAATGTCAGAATCTATTTTCTTAGGCGGAACATATTCTTCCTTCTTTGTTTCCACCGGTACTGAAGCAGTTGCCGATCCACCTCTTGGAACAAAGTACCAGAAAGGAACGCTCATGATCTGGCTTGTGCCGTTCACTATGGATGCTTCCGGACTTGAAGGATACTCCTTCTTGATGGCTGCCGAATAATTCTTGTCATCTGTCAGGTACCAGAGTGTCAGCAGAACCTGTGGTCTTACTGTCTTCATGGACTGCATTGTGCTGTATGCACGAAGCATTGCGATTGAATCGCCTGTATCATTTACATTTGAAGCCTTGCAAAGCTGGGCCCAGATCGAATAAAGGTTTACATATGCCGCAGTTTTTTCATTCTTTGAGGAACGGATGTTGTTCAGGTAGGATTCCGCAGTTTCCCAGTCTCCCGATGAAAGTGATGCACGTATGGCGCTGACGACTATTTCTTCTGTCGTGACCTTGGGCATGTTTTTTGCTTCGCCGCCTGCGATGCCTGCTGCCTTTGCATAGGAAAGGCTCGCGTCTGTATAAAGTCCCAGCTGTTCCTGGAGAGTGGCGGTAAAGTAGAGCACCGCACGTTTGTCCGCTGCCGTGGCTGAATTTTCCGTGTTTGACTTGAGATAGTCTATCGTATCAAGAACAGTTTCCTGTTCCAGGGCTTTCTTTCTGATGTTTTCCGCAGATCTTTTTGCCTGGGAGAATGCAATTGATGCCGTTGATAAAAGGAGCAGTGCTGAAATTATTTTTTTCATCTATTTTCTCTTATTTTGCCTGGTCGCTGTCGGAATCTGTCTCTGGCTTTGCGATTTCTGCGAGTTTTGCATCATGCTTTTTCTTCTTGCTTTTCTGGCTCACAAGCACGAATGGAATTGTAACCAAGACCCCGGCTATGAAAGCTCCCATAAGGGCTGCGAAGACAGGTATGTTTTCAAAATTATGAAAAAACCAGATGGTGCATTTATTTGAAAGATTGAATCCTGTCAAAATTGCCACAAGGACAGCTAAGATTATTGTTCCTATAAGTTTGAATGGCATATTATCCCCCTTTGAATGTTCTCTTATTCTAGACTACTTCTTTACCATTGTAAATGTTTCTATAAATTCGATTATGGTTGAATTTTGCCATATGAAAGAATAAAATAGAAGATATATAAGCATCATAGGAGTTTTCCATAATGAAGAAATTATTGGCGTTTTTCGTAGCCTCTGCAGTTTCTATGTCTTTGTTTGCCCAATCGGCAGGCAAGATATCAGAGATAATTGCCACAAAAAAAGCTACTTATGGTCAGGCAGCCTATCTTACTGCAGTTGCCATGGGAGATATAAAGGACAATGCTTCCTACGAGGATGCGTTGAGTGTCCTTAAAAACAAAGGTGTTGTCGCCAAAGATATAGATGCCGGTGATGTGCTTGATATGAAACAACTCTCATGGATCTGTGCAAGCGCGTGGAATGTTGAAGGAAGCCTCATGCTCAAACTTTGCAATTCACCAAGATATACATTCAGACAGATGAAAGCAGATGAAGTCATTGATTATTCCGCTGATCCAAGCGATATCCCTAGCGGAAGAAACCTCCTTGCGGTTGTGACTGATTGTATCGCAAGGTATCAGCTCAAGTCTGGAGGTGCAATGTGATGAAAAAAACTGTACTTAAAGCAATCCTTGCATTTTCTGCATGCACACTTTTTGCCTATGATTTTTCTGGCATAATTTCAGATTCAACAAAATTCAATTTCTACGAAGGAAAATTCGAAGATCCATTGCTCAAGCAGTCGGAAACTTTCACCGGCGATTTTACTTCATCTAATTTCGCAATGGAACTATCAGTTCAGCATAAGACGGACATTCAGTTTGGTGATGACAGCTCGACAGAAAATGATGTCATCCTCGACTGTACGCTCTTCAAATTTTTTAAGACTGTGAAACTGGACAGAACAAGAAATGTTCAGCTTTCCGCAGGTCGTTTCTTCTATTCCGATCTTTCCGGTGCAGTCGTTGCCCAGCCAAACGATGGAGTTTTTGTAAAGTATTCATCGCCTAAGCTTGAGGCTTCTGTCTATGGTGGATATACAGGTCTGCAGAATGTAAAGAACGTTACCGTTGTGACAAGCAAGGGTGGTTCATGGGCTCCTGAAAAAGAAAAGGACCTTTACGATTTTACGGCTCCTTATGCCATCGGTGCCCTGAGCCTGTCAGCTCCTTACTGTTTAAGGAATCAGACAGTTTCATTTGAATGTCTTGGAGCATTCAATGTGGGTGGTCCTGCTGATCTTGAAGATGATGACAGCCGTCTTTACGGAACTCTTTGCCTTACTGGTCCGCTTTCAAACTATGTGTTCTATACTTTGTCCGGAACTGTAGAGGCAACAGATTTCTCTGATATTGGTTTTCTTGGAAAGCTTTCATTCAACTGGTTCATTCCGTATAAGAATTCTGTCATAACCTTAGGCGGACTGTATGCTCCTGGAACAAGCTCAAGTCTCAACTGCTTTACCAGCGTTACAAAAGGAACTGTCTGTCTTTCAAAAGATGAACCGGGATACAATGGAATCTCCAACAGTGGAATCTCTAAAATCGGACTCAGCGGTTCCATGATTCCTGTGGACAGACTTGTGCTATCTTTAGGTGGTGATGTTGTGTTCATCATGCCTGACAATTCCGCAGAACTCTACGGAATCCAGGTGTCTGCCGTGGCAATGTATAAGATGTATTCTGACTTTAATATTTCTTTGTCAGTAAATAACTTTACTGGAAAGTACAAAAATGCAAGTCGTACTGAGATTGGCCTTGGCCTTGCCCTTGCCCTTTAAAATTCGGAGGTTTACGATGAGAAAAATTACAGCGATTTTGTTTGTTGCATTCCTTGCGGCTGGTGCGTTTGCGCTTAATGCAAAAGTAATTTCTGTTAAAGGAAAAGTCGAGGTCCAGGAAGCAGGAATGTGGATTCCACTAGAAAAGGGTGACATTGTAGAAAAGGGAACTGTCATTTCCACTGGCTTCAATTCCGAGGCTGTGCTTTCAGTAAGCAATTCAAATTTCACTCTTGGACCTCTTACACGTATTACCATTGAAAATCTTGTTTCTACCGGTACAAAGGATAATACACAGATCTATATTGATTCCGGTTCCATTTCTGCCAATGTATCGGGAAAGGACGGAAAGCGTGCGGGCTTCAAGGTTCGTTCACCGGTAGCAACCGCTTCTGTCCGTGGTACGGCATTTACTCTTACATCTTCAGGCAAGCTCAGCGTTATGGAAGGCCTTGTTGCCTTCGGTGCTTCGGAAAGCGATGAACCATCTGTGGACGATTCTTCAAATGATGTAGAAGAACAGGCCAATGCTGAAGTTGCGGAATCTTCGGACTCGTCTGCTTCGTCAGGTAGTGATGGTGAATCTGCAGGAGACCAGGGACATGCCAATGCCTTTGCTTCAACCAGTGATGTGGGTGGTGAAGGTGTTCCTGTTGCTGCAGGTCAGAAAAGTAAGGTTTCTGCAAGTACAGGTGGCAGTCCAACAAGTCCTCGTGCAGAAATGGCAAAAGCTTCTACAGGCGGAACAAGCAACACTGTGCCTGCTTCAACTGTAAATTCAGTTGCAGCCGGAAGCTCATCTGCTGCACCATCTACACCAGAGGCTCCTGTAACAACACCTACAGGCGGCCTTTCTGTAAACGTCAATGTGACTGGTTCCCTTGTAGTCAACTGTGAGTTTAAATAAAAATGCATATAAAGAATATTTCTGTCATCACTCAAAAAAATCACATAGAGACAGAAGTATTCTTTGATGAATCAGATTTCAACAAAGACTGTTATCTTGAGCAGAACGTGTATCCCTTCAATGATGATGAGAATTCCAGCTGCTCAATGATGACGGGCATTCCAGGTCCTCATGTGATGACCTGTGCTGATGCTGTTCCTGTGGTACCTTCAACTCCTGAAAATCCTTTCCATTACAACCTGGTGACAAAAGTATATGGAGGCGATGATGTCCTCCTTGACGAGCAGATTACTGTCTTTGAATTCCGTCTGCCAACAGCCATTGCCCCGGTAAACAGAAAGTCTTTTTTCAGTCGCCTTTTTTCACGCAAAGATTGAATTTGCCGTTAAGGCTCAATCCTTTTTTCTTTAACTTGAAGTTTATTCCCATTTCTCCGTTCCACTTAAGGTTTCCTTCTTTTTCTGTAACCGTCAATTCCGCATTTATGGAAGGTATGGGGCTGTTTCTGAAGTTGAAGTTTTCCTTTATGGTGTAGGTGTTCCGTAGAATCGATTCATTGCTGTAGGAAAATGTTGTCACTGGCTTGAACTTTCCAAATGCAAAGCCAACCTTCATGCTTCCGTTGTATTCGTAATACAGGTCTTCGGTTGAATAGGATATGCCCCCTGTCAATGAGAGTTCAATGAGTCTGTTGTCGTAGGATGCCGTTCCCTTTGTCTGGTAGATTTTATATGGCAGGTGAATTCTTGTTTTTGTCTGCTTTTCTGAAATCCCAGCGGATATGCCCAACGAAAGAAGACCTCTGGATGTATAGAACCTGTACTGTGGATTAAAAAACAGCTGTTCCTTGACATGGGGTTCCGATCCATTTGAAGTGATGACATCAAGGTCAGATCTAAAGATGTACAGACTGGCAGAGAAAGAGTCGGCAAGAAACTGGAACTGGCTTCTTATACATGTTGAAGAGCCTCCTGAAGGATTCTGGCACAGGGCTGCTACGGTCGATGTCCTTAGATGGGACCAGGAAAAATTCATTAAACCTTCTCCGCAATACCAGTCACTTCTTTCATAATATTTTCTGTTCTGGAACCATGTAGATGAGTAGTCGTTTTCATGAGAAAAAACACCCCAAGTCATTCCCAATGTTACTGAAGGAACAATGGCCGTCGTGAATTTCTTGTAGGTGCTTATGAATTTTTCACCGGAGTCAAGGAAGGCAAACTGGATGACAGGCAATACGATGGAAGTCATTTTCCCTATGGGAGTGACCGTTGCCGCAAAGGATATGGTCTCATTGGTGCTTGAGAAGGATGGCAAGGAAGGTGATATGCCTGGCTGGAATGGCGAAAATGTCTTTAGAGGAGAAGGGAAAGAGTAAGCCGGTGATTTGAGTCTTGAGATTGATCTTGAAAAACCAAGGTTTCCACACAAGACTTCGATTTTTGTATCCTGGCCTGCAAGTTTCAATCCTACGCCCATGTTATGGCTGGTATTTTCGTCAAGGGGCATGGAAGGCAGCTGTGCAAGTTCCGTATTGCTCAGGATGAATCCTGCTGTCGCCGTCAATGGTCCTGTGTCTAACTTGATTCCACAGTTGTATTTTAATTTTGATATGTCCCTTATCATGTATCCTTCATGGACAGGAACTGTAAGATTTGCGGCTGAGTATAATTCCGTCTGCTTTGGAACCTTCTTTGTTGCCTGAGACCACAAAGGTGGCAGGGAAAGCATCACAAGCGGAAGATAAATTTCAACTCGAAAAAAACATCTTTTCATCCATTATTATATGAATGAAAAAAATAAAAAAATGTCGTGCTTTGGGATAAAAATTACTGGAATGGATCTTTGCTCTGGTCCACGGTCATGAGTTCCTTCACGTTGACCTTTATTCTTGCGCCGGGCAATGCGTTAAGTACATCCTGGTAGTTGTTCTCGACTTTTTCCACCATCTGGCTGTTCAGGGCGGCCTTTACCTTTGGACATGGATCATATTTTGCTGCTCTCTTGAACAGTTCATTGCGAGGTGTGGCACGTTTTGTTACCCTGAGTCCTTCAACGACTTTCATTACAACAACATCATCTTCCCTGCTGCTGACAAGACCTTTCTTTATCCATGCTGATTTTACACAGTCTTCCTTGCTGTCATAGTAGAAAATTTTTTCTGATGTCTCAGTGGTGTCTTCTTCCAGGTCTGACAGGGCTATCATCCTTCCGAATTTAAGAGGTGAGTTTCTTCCATCGGTAGGCAGCTGAAGGTTGCTGTCGGCGTAGAGGCTGCAGTTCTCTATTACTACAGCCGGAACTGAATTCACCGCAATGTGTCTTCCTGAAATCCAGTAGTCGCAGTGGTCGTATATGGCATGAAGATATTCCGTGTCATTGTATGTTCTTGAGTCTGAAATTTCGTCTATAAAAAGAATTTCTGTCCTGTCGGTATTGAGGAGAGTACTGATTTTATGCATTTTTTCATCGCGGCCCCAGAGACAAAGCTGTGTCTTTTCAGAAAGGACAGTTGCCTTTGCAAAGCTTTCCACTGGTACAGGTATTTCTTCTACAGCAGCTTCTTCAGACGGAACCTCCTGGACTGGTGGCTCTGCGTCCGGTGCCTTCTTTATGCAGGAAAGGCATAATGTGCCTGCTCCCATGAAAATAAGCGCTGCTGCAAAAATTCTGTCGATTTTCACGTAATTCTCCTGTTGAAATTGTAATGTGGTTGGAGTAAAAAATCAATTTTGACTTTTTTACCTTGTCATTTTTATGACATTCCTATAAAATATTATTAAACTTATTACATTTCAGAGGAATAGAAAATGATTTCTACAAACGAAATTAGAGTAGGTTCAGCTTTCATTTGTGAGGGAGAACCACTTATCGTACAGAAGAAGCTTGGACAGAAGGGCGGACGCCAGGGAATCACAGTTAATCTTCGCGTTAAGAACATCGTTACAGGCGGAACAAAGGATCTTGGTATCGACGCTGGTGAAAAGTTCCAGGAAGTTGAACTTGAATCAAAGACAGTAAAGCTTTCATACATTGACGGCGATGATTTCCACTTCATGGATCAGGAAACATATGATGAAGTTCTTCTTGGAAGAGATGACCTTGGTGACAACGCTGGTTACATTTCTCCAGATGATGACTACGATGTACAGGTTACATACTACGAAGGAAAGCCAGTTGGTATCGATCTTCCAACACAGGTTGTCCGCACAATCACATACTGTGAACCAGGTGTAAAGGGTGATACTTCAGGAAAGTCCCTCAAGCCAGCAACACTTGATACAGGTATTGAAGTACGTGTTCCATTGTTCTGCAACACAGATGACAAGATTGTTATCGACACACGTGAAGGTGCATTCGTAGAACGCGCAAAGGATAAATAAGAAATACGTTGATTGACTGCTAATACCAGAAAAAAGTTTCAACTTTTTTCTGGATTTCAGTCAAAAACCGAAAATACCAGATCCCGTAGCTCATTTATGGATAGAGCGGCTGCCTCCTAAGCAGCAGGTGGCGAGTTCGAACCCCGCCGGGGTCAATAGAAAAGGACTGTTTCAGATGAAACAGTCCTTTTTTTTATTCCTCTTCAGTCTCTCCTTCTTTCTTTTCCTCAGGCTTAGGCGCAGCCGGAGCTGGTGCAGCCTTAGGTTTTTTCACACGAGGAGGTTTCTTTCTGTATTTCACCACATAACTTCCGATCATCATGAAGGCGATTGAAAATATTGCAATAAAAATCACTCTCCAGTCGCTTAAAACGCTGATTGAGAGCTTAAATAGCTGCTTAAAATCCATGCATATTTTATCGGCTATTTATCGCAGTTTCTTTACAAGTGGGTTTTTTGGAGATAAAATATAATTTATGGACAAGAAAAAAACTGCTGTCAAGTCTAGTTTTGACAGACTTGCTTCAGATCTGACAAAGAAAGAACGAAAAGACATATTAGATAGAATAAATCCTGCTGACATAGAAATTTCCCTGCCTTCAGAAAATGAGCAGAAAAAGAAAAAGCAGGAAGAGAAAAAGAGACCCGCCTTAAACAAAAAGGAACTGGTTGTTCAATTCAAGAAAGAACCATTTTTCAGAAAATTTGTTGTATGGATGAAATCTCTTTTCCTCAATTCTACAATTGAAGAGATATACAATTCTGCTGTAGTTGCCTCCATCGCTCGTAGAATCGAGGTGCTGCACCCAGACCTTATCAATTTCAAGCAAAGATCTTTAGGATTAAGTTTCTATAATGAAATTCTTGATCTGAAAAACGCACAGGAGTTCTTTAAATCATTCATTAAAATGGTTGATAATGATACGGGTGCCTTCTACTATCTCTATGGCAAAACCATCATGCCGGAATTTACTGAAGAAATAAGAAGCGCATGTGATCCGTTCCAGTATCCTTTTGACAAACCTCTTGGACAGGAAGTAAGGAATACACTTCTTGCAAGAATCGATGAGAAACTGAGCAATATTCCTTTGGATAAAAAAGAAAAGATAACACAGTTCTCTCAGTCATTTGAGTGGCTTAGGATGTTCACAAAACTGCCTTTGGGAAACATGATCAGCAAGTTTACTGTAGGTGTGGACAGAAGATCGTGTATGTTTGTTCAGCAGAGACAGGATTATTCTGATTTTGCAAAGATCCTTAACACAAATCTTTCTTTCAATGATGAATTTGTTTCAAGCATTCTTCTTGCCTCTTCAGAAGTGACTGATTTATGGAAGTGTGATATTCCAGAGATGTCAAAAGAGGAAATCGAACAGAAGCTTCAGGTTGCATTGGCGGAGATTTCAGTCATCAATGTCTGTCTTAGAAAACTTCCTGTTGTTGATCTTGGCAAAGTCATTAATGAGAATTCATTGTATTTCCCAGACTCTTTCTATCCGGGAGAAAACTGGCTTCAGAAATATCGTGATGAGTGGAGAATTGTCTTTGACAGAAGATGGAGACAATGGAATAAAGATTATAAAAAAGGTGAGCTCAAGAAAAAACAGAAGATTTATTTTGGAATCATGGATTTCCAGAAATTCCCTTATCATCCGTGGAAAAAATTCCAGGATGATTTCACCTTTAAGTATGATCTTTCCATTGGTTTTGTAAATTTCTTCTTCAAGCAGGAATATCAGAAATATGCAAGCATATTGAATGTAATTACTCTTGAAGGTGATTTCCAGATAAAAGAAAACAGACATGAGTTCACTGATATCATTGCAGATTTCAATGACGTAATGAACAAGATAGACATTCTTGTTTCGCAGGTTGCTCTTGGTGGAGATTTTGGGGCTGAGTTCATGAGATATGAAGGTTCCATAAAATCAAAGTCAAACAAAGAAAAAATGGCTGCCGTGTACAATGAGCTTAACGATGCAGCTGGATATATCATCGACACATTCATGAATGCAAGCCGCAAGATTGAGGTTCTGTCGCGTGCTATGCTTGGCGAACATTCCACAGTTCTTTACGGACCTCTCACGAATCTCAACAAGATCATGGGCCGTGACAACAGGGAATTCCGCATGAGTCTTGAGCGGTTCTCCCACATCATGAAATATGTCTGTGAAATATTGGCAGAACTCATTGAGATCGATTCGTTTAAAGTATGATGAAACCTATTGTTAGACACTTCGTCAATAATGGAAAAGATGTTGACCATGGTCCTGTCTGGGGAATTACCTCCATTGCCATGGGTACCATGCGTTTTAGATGGAATGAGACCAATGAGAATAGAATTTCTTTTTTGAAGAATCTTTGTGGCGATGATAAAAAAGCCGCAGCCCTTGAACTGATACATTCCAAAATCGTCTATGATATCTCAGATTCTGGTGAAGTTCATCTGAAGCAGGGAGACGGAATCATTACACAGAACAAAAAACTTGTTCCTGTTGTCACGGTAGCCGACTGTGTACCTCTTTACGTATATGATACTAAAAGCGGAACTTTTGGAGCCTTGCATTCCGGATGGAAGGGGACAGGCATAGTTGGTGAAGCCATTTCAATGATCGAAAAAAAACATGGGTCTTCTCCGGAAGACATCTGTGTTGCCATAGGACCTCACATCGGTGACTGCTGCTATAACATCACTAAAGAGCGTGCGGAATATTTCTGCGACAATTTTGGTTCCGCCTGTGTAAAGAAAATTGATGACGACAACTGGGCTCTTTCACTTACCAAGGCAAATCTTTCGGTTCTTGATAAATGCGGAATACCTGATGCAAACATTGCTGTATATGATCCGTGTACCTGCTGTCATACTGATAAAGGCACACATCTTTTCGGTTCCTTCAGAAGACAGACACTTGGATTGCCTGCCGGCATGCCGCTGGAAGAAAGAATGCTGAAGTTTACTGTGCAGGCAGCTTTTTGCATGTGGGAAAAGGAATGATTCCTTTAGATCACTGAAATCCATTGGTTATTTAACTTGCATATTTATACAAAAAAATGTATAAATATGCATACTGAGACTTTTATAAAGAGAGGCATTTTTTATGGCAAAGGTTACAGAAAAAGTTGCTGACAAGGCAAAAAAGACTGTTTCAAAGGCAAAGACAGCTGTTAAGTCTGCTGCAAAGAAAACAACAAAGAAGTCAGGAAAAGACAAGGTTGTTCTTGCATACTCTGGTGGACTTGATACTACTGTTATCATTCCATGGCTCAAGGAAAACTATGACTACGATGTAATCGCTGTTTGTATCGACGTAGGACAGGGCGACAACTGGAAGGCAATCAAGAACCGTGCCCTCAAGACTGGTGCTTCAGCCTGCTATGTTGTAGACGCTCGCCAGGAATATATCGAAGAATACATTTGGCCAGCACTCAAGGCAAATGCAATTTACGAAGATGAATACCTCCTTGGTACATCAACAGCTCGTCCACTTATCGGAAAGATTCTTGTTGAATATGCTCGCCAGGAAGGTGCTGTTGCTATCTGTCACGGAGCAACAGGAAAGGGAAATGACCAGGTTCGCTTTGAACTTGCAATCAAGGCTTTTGCTCCAGACCTTAAGTGTATCGCTGCATGGCGTGATGACAAGTGGAACATGGACAGCCGTGAAGCAGAAATCAAGTATCTTGAAGACCGCGGACTTGAAGTTCCAATGAAGAAGGATCAGTCTTACTCTCGTGATGAAAACATCTGGCACCTTTCACATGAAGGTCTTGAACTTGAGAAGACAGAAAATGAACCAAACTACAAGCACATGCTCAAGAATACAGTTGTTCCAGAAGAAGCTCCTGCTGCCGGTGAGTATGTAAAGATTGAATTTGAAAAGGGTATTCCTGTTGCTGTTAACGGCAAGAAGATGGACGCCCTCAAGCTCCTTACAGAACTCAATAAGATTGGTGGACGCAATGGTATCGGTCTCGTTGACATCTGTGAAAACCGCTGTGTAGGTATGAAGAGCCGTGGTGTTTACGAAACACCGGGTGGAGCTATCCTTTATGCTGCACACCGCATGATGAACCACCTTACACTTGATCGTGATACATATCACTACAAGCAGCAGCTTTCTATCAAGATCGGTGAACTCATCTATGACGGAAAGGTATTTACAACTCTCTATGATTCATTGATGGCATTCGTAGACAAGTCAGAAGAAACATGTACAGGTTGGGTTAAGCTCAAGCTCATCAAGGGTGCAATCCGCGGTGCAGGTTCTGGTTCAAAGTACAGCCTCTA
>JAGHUO010000009.1 GCA_018064785.1 Candidatus Treponema equi | reverse complement strand
CCAGCAGGATACAAAGAGAACGCAGGTATCTTCTGCCACAACAACCCATGGGTAATCATCGGTGAAACAGTTGCTGGCCGTGGTAACGACGCTTGGGAACTCTTCCGCAAGATTTCTCCTATGTACCTTAAGGACCAGCAGCTCCACAAGGTTGAACCTTATGTAAACTGCCAGATGGTTGCAGGTAAGGACGCAGCAAAGCCTGGTGAAGGTAAGAACTCTTGGCTTACAGGTACTGCAGCCTGGATGTGGCTTACAGTCAGCCAGCACCTCCTTGGCATCAAGCCTTCATACAAGGGTATTGTAGTTGATCCATGTCTCCCAGCAGACGTTAAGGGATACAAGGTAACTCGCAAGTTCCGCGATGCAACATACAACATTGAAATCGTAAACAACGGTTCTCAGAAGGGAATCAAGGAACTTTACATCAACGGTGCAAAGGTAGAAGGTAACCTTGTTCCAATGGCTAAGGCCGGCGAAACTGTTGAAGTTAAGGCTGTAATGTAATTACAGTTGCATAGACTGATCTAACCTAATGAATCCTGTCAGGGTAGTGGGCTTTCCCATAAACTGACAGGATTTTTTTTATGGAGTCCTATATTTCCGTCTTTGGCATATTTGTTTTTTTAGAAATTTTCAAAAAAATTTTATATTTTTTCAATATTGCTATTGACACTTTTTGCCAGTTTCTATATAGTACTAAACATCAGCAACGCGCAAGCGAAGTTGATAAAAAAAATATAAGCCGCTGTAGCTCAGCTGGTAGAGCGCGTGATTTGTAATCTCGAGGTCCTGGGTCCGAATCCCTGCGGCGGCTTTATCCCAATAGGGAATGGGGAGTTTCCCGAGTGGTCAAAGGGGGCAGACTGTAAATCTGTTGGTTTTCCTTCGTAGGTCCGAATCCTACACTCCCCACATCAAGTTTCTGTAAAACACAGGAACTTTTTTTATTTTAAAGCAATCACTCGCGAGTCAAGTTTCTGTAATGCGCAGGAACTTTTTTTATTTTAATCCAGCTGATCGAAAAGCAATTCATATGAAAATAATTATTCAGATTTGATTTATTTCCCCTATAAACTGTGGTATAATAGGGGCATCTTAAAATAATAAATCCAGGAGCAAATTATGCCAATTTCCGCATTTATAAAAGAGACCATGACAAGCAAGGGGGCCGGTGTAATCCGCAAGATGTTTGAGGAAGGCATCAAACTCAAGGCACAGTATGGTAATGATAAGGTTTTTGATTTCAGTATTGGGAACCCTGATCTTGAGCCACCAGAGGATATAAAGAAATCATTGGAAAAGCAGGTAGCGGCCTGCCGTGAAAAGAATTTCCATGGTTATATGCCTAACGCAGGATTCCAGTTCTGTCGTGATGCAATGGCAGAAAAGACTAGCCAGGAGCAGGGAGTGAAGGTTACCGGTGACTGCGTCATAATGTCTGTTGGAGCAGCAAGTGCCCTCAACGCTCTTTTCAAGGCAATCCTTAATGATGGAGACAATGTTGTTGTTCCGGCTCCTTATTTTACTGAATATAAGCATTATGTAAAAAACCATGGTGGTATTCTTGTTGAAGTAAACACAAAGGCAGACTTCAGCCTTGATGTGGAAGCTATAAAAACTGCCCTCAACGAAAATACAGCCGCGGTACTCATAAACAGTCCAAACAACCCAACTGGACGCGTATATACAAAATCTGAAATCGAAGCTCTTGCTAAAGTTCTTGAAGAACACGCGGCAAAATGCGGAAGAAAACCTTATCTTGTCTGCGATGAACCTTACCGTGCCATCGTCTACGACGGAAAGGAAGTTCCTGGTGCATTCCCGATCTATGACAGCTCTATTGTCGTTACTTCGTTTGCTAAAAACCTGAGTCTTCCTGGTGAACGCATTGGATATATCTGCGTTAATCCGGCATGTCCTGACAAGGATGATGTTGTGGCCGCATGTATTTTTACTACCCGTGTTCTTGGATATGTAAATGCACCTGCATTGTTCCAGCGTGTTGTTGCTGAAACATGGAATGCAAAAGTTGATTACAGCCTTTACGAGACAAGGCGTAACATGGTGATGGAAGTTCTTGATGCAGCCGGAATCGAACACATTGTTCCTGAAGGCGCGTTCTATATGTGGTGCAAGGCACCGGAATGCTTCAATGGCGATGACATGGCATTCTGTGACTACCTCAAGAAATATCTTATCCTTACAGCACCTGGAAGCGGATTTGGCGGAAAGGGTTGGATAAGAATGGCATATTGCGTAAGCGCAGATTCAATCAAAAACTCAAAAGAAGCCTTTGTAAAAGCAATGGCCGACCTGAAAAAATAATCGGAACAAGGAGTTAATCTATGAAAATTTTAATGGTTACAGCTGAAACAGTACCTTTTGCAAAGACCGGTGGACTTGCGGACATGGTAAGTGCCCTTGCTATTCAGCTATCCAAAATGGGCCATGACGTAAAGATCGTAATGCCTAGATACTATAAAATCGACAGATCAAAGCTGACACTTCTTGAAGGACCTATGGCAATTGCAGCTGGACAGGCAGAAACCTGGTCTGCGGTCTATACTACAACAATGCCTGGCTGTGACAGCCTACCTGTATATTTCATTGACCACGAGCAGTGCTTTGGACGCGACGGTGTCTATGGTGTTCCGTCTGAGACAGACTTCCATGACAATCCATATCGTTTTGCGGTTCTGAACCATGGTGCATTCCAGCTTTGCCGCAAATTGAACTGGTATCCTGATATAATCCATTGTCACGACTGGTCTGCATGTCTTGCACCTGCTATCCTCAAGCATGTATGCCGCTATTGCGGTTTTGAAAAGACTGCTTCCGTTCTTACAATACATAACCAAGGATATCAAGGACAGTATTCAAAGGATTCTTTCCAGGCTCTTGGAATTGACTGGGGACTTTATTATGGAGCAGGTTTTGAGCACAATGGCGGAATCAACTTCCTTCAGGCTGGTGTTTCATCATCTGACATGATCACAACAGTTTCTCCAACATATGCAAAGGAAATCCAGACTGCCGACGGTGGATTTGGCATGGACGGACTTCTGAGAGTACGCAGCGCGGTCATCAAGGGCATCCTTAATGGTGCCGACCTAAAGGAATGGAATCCTGAAGTTGACAAGAAAATTCCTGCAAAGTACTCCGTAAAGGACATGAAGGGAAAAGCCATCTGTAAGGAAGAACTCCAGAAGAAAATGGGACTTGAAGTAAATCCTGACATTCCTGTAATCGGAATTGTAACACGCCTTGCAGACCAGAAGGGTATCGCTGAGATTTTTGCACCATCATATGGTTCCATCTATCAGATCTGTAATGACATGAGGGTTCAGGTTGTTGCTCTTGGAAGTGGAGAAGCCTGGTGTGAAAAAGAGATGAGAGAACTTCAGGCAAAACTTCCTAACTTCCGCTGTTATGTAGGTTACGATGATGCCTTGAGCCACCTTATTGAAGCAGGTTCTGACTTCTTCCTCATGCCATCTAAATATGAACCTTGTGGACTTAACCAGATCTATTCCATGCTCTACGGAACTCTTCCAATCGTACGCAAAACGGGTGGTCTTGCTGATACAGTCGACAACTACAACCAGGATACTGGCGACGGAACAGGCTTTGTATTTGAACAGCTTACACCACGTGCCATCTACGATACTGTAGGTTGGGCTGTCTGGGCTTACTACAATAAGAAAGACCATATCAAGAAAATGCAGCAGACCGGAATGAAGAAAACCTTCGGCTGGGATGAAGCAGCAGAAAAATATCTTGACGTATACAAGGAAGCTCTCTTCCGTGGTTGCGGAATCTTTGGAATTGAATAATCAATTCTATTGATGCTAAATCCCGATAACTGAAAATCAGCTATCGGGATTTTTTTATATCCGTAAATCTTGAACATATATTCATCTACCTTGTATAATATAAGTTGTTATATAAAAAATGGAAAAGTTTATGAGAAAGTTTTTATCATTATCAGCTGTATTGGCTTTAAGTATTAATGTATTTGCCGTCGATGTTTCTTTGCGCCTTACACCTGGCGTGCTTATGCCTTCCGAAAATTATGAGACAGGTTTTATGGGAATTGCCCAGGCAGATTTTGATATTTTTGGATTCATGACTGCTGGAGTCGAAGGCCTTTTTGCAAGTGTCAAGCCTGACGGTGTCTCTGATTCCTTGAACATCTATGGCGGTGGTATTGGACTTGGTGCATATTTTTTCCCGTTGAGCCGTCTATACATTGGTGCAGGCGGAAGCTACGGAATCTACAATTTTTCTACAAAAATCAATGATGAGACAAAACAGGCAGTGGATGTCTATTACAGAGGTTACGGAGAATTAGGATTCCGTTTTAATCCTTCGATTACAGTCAGCGCTGTAGGTGGATATAACTCTTTCAATATCAATGATGATGATCCACTGTTGAAAGGTATATTTGCTGGTGTTGGAACAAAAATTACTTTTTTCACTGGGAAAAAATCTTCCGCTGGATTCAGTGTTTCCTTTAAACAGGAAGATGCTGCTTTTCCTATTTACATGAGCGGATATAGAAATTTTCCTATTGGAACACTTACAGTCCGCAACACAGAAGGAGCTGATGTTACTGATGTCCATATTTCATTCAGGGCTGGAAAATATACATCATCAACCTATGAGTCAGCTACGTTCTCAAGAATCAGGAAATACAAATCTGTGGAAGTTCCATTGCTTGCAGATTTTAGCCAGGAAATCTTAAGGTTCAGCGAGAATGGAAAGATTCTTGGTGAAGTTGTCATTGAATACAATTTCCTTGGTACGAAAAAAGAAAGCGTACATAGCGTAGTCTTTGATGTCTATAACAGAAATGCTTTTTTATGGGCTGATCCTGCAGCCATGGCTTCATTTATTTCTCCTGATACTCCAGAAATTCAGGAGTTCGCAAAATACGTCGCAGGTTTTGCCAGAAACAACTTTAAGACCGGCATCAACAGAAATCTTGTTATCGCAGCAAACATGACAGAAGCTGTAAGGCTTTCTAAAATCAATATAGAGAAGGATGAATCTTCTCCTTATGAAGAATATCATAGGAATCTTTCCGTCGACAACATAAAGTATCCTCTCCAGACAATGAACATGCTGGGTGGTGATGTTGATGAACTTGGTATTCTTCTTGCGAGCTGTCTCGAAAGTGTTGGCGTAGGCACAGGCTTCATTCCTCTCGATGATGATATGATCATTCTTGTTGATATGGGTATAAAGCCAACTGGTGCCGGTAACAATTTTACCGATACTTCAGGACTTATTATTGATTCAGAGAAAGTATATTTTGGTATTTCAATCAAGAGCCTTCCAAAAGGATTCACAAGGGCAAGAAAGGATGCTTTCAACAGGATCAAGACGATTCTTTCTGATAAAGATGCTCTCCTTGAATTCTACGACACCCATTCACTTTGGGAAGTATATGCTCCCGCAGTCTACACTGGATCAACTGGAATTTTTAAGAGACCACCTCAGAGTCAGATTGAAAAAGCAGCCATTGCTTCAGTTGATGAATATATAAATACTGAAATCGAAGGTATTATTGTCAACGCAAGAAAGTCTGGAGATCCTAATAAAATCGGTATGGCTTTGGTCAGAGTTGGACGTTATGCTGAAGCAAAAAATGAATTCGCAAAATCAAAATCCATTCAGGCAATGAACAACCTGGCAAATGTCTATCTGCTTGAAAAAAATTATAGCGCTGCAAAATCACAGTTTGAAAAAGTGCTTGCAAAAGACCCTGAAAACAAGACTGCTAAAAAGGGTGTAGATAAATGCAAGTCATTTTAGTTGAAGGATTAAATATGAAAAAAATAGCTTTTTTATTATCCTTCACAGTCATGACTTTATCTGCATGGGCGGATATAAGTTTCAAGGCAAAGGGTGGAATGTATTTTCCAATGGAATCTAAAATGGATTCTTCCCTGGAAGCCGGAATAGGTTTTGAATATTCTCCTTTCACCATACGAAAACAGGACAGCATACTTTTATCTGCAGATTTTTGTTATGGAATACTGAAGGCCAAAGGACTTGATGACTTTTATTATACAACAGGAAGTATTGGAGCAGGTTACGAATTTACACCCATAGACAGACTGAGCATGGGGCTTATAGGTTCCGTCGGATTTTGGTCTGTTCCAGAAAGCAAAGAAAATGGTTTTTCCAGTGCTTCTGGACTTCTTTATGGAGTAGAATTCAATGGTTACTTCAACGTGTCTCCTTCAGTTTCCCTTGGTGGTTTTGTGAATTATAAAAAATTCAATTACTCTCCGGATCCATTTTTGGAATCGCTCACTGCTGGCGTAGTTGTAAGGTATAACTTTACAAGAGGAATCATGGGAACCAGTCGTATTCAGACTGAATATTATACTTTTGACCCTGTGTTTCCAGTTTTCTTCAGCCAATATGATGACATTCCTTTTGGAAGTGTAACCTTTAGAAATGGAGAAAAAAACAGAATCACTGATGTGGATATTTCAATTTTTATAGAGAAGTTCATGGCAACACCTCATGTTGCGGCTCATTATGATTCTGTGGAGATTGGAGAAGAATTTGAAGCCGATATTACGGCCTTCCTGAATGAAAGTATCCTGAATCAGATTATTCCATCTCCTTCAGGTGCTAGAATAATCGTAAGTTATTCATCATTGGGAAGTCGTAAGGAATACACCAAGGCCGTTGAACTTCAGACCCTTGGCAGAAACAACATGTCCTGGGATGAAGATGAAAGGGCAGCAGCATTTGTCAGCGGCAAGGATGCGGCAGCCAACAAGTTTGCAAATATCGTAAGAATTCTTCTTAAAGACAGGATTGATTTTACAGGACGAAATAAAAACGAGCAGTACGCAAAGGCTATGTTTGCGGCATTGAAAGCTTATGGTATCAACTATGTTATTGATCCAGCTTCGGCTTTTACAGACAACTCAGGTTCAAGTTCCATAGATTTCCTTCAGTTTCCATATCAGACGATCCTTTATCATGGTGGAGACTGTGACGACCTTACAATCCTCAACTGTTCATTGCTTGAAGCTCTTGGAATTGACACTGCTTTCATCACTGTTCCTGGTCATATCTATATGGCTTTTGATTCAGGTTATGCCGCTTCAGAAGCAAATAGAGTAGCAGACGGAATGTACATCATTCAGGATGGAAAAGTGTGGATACCTGTGGAAATTACCCTCTGTCAGGATTCCTATGCTCTTTCTAAATCTACAGGTTTCAGAGAATGGAAAAAATATCCTGATGATGCTAGACTCATTCCTGTCAAGGATGCATGGAAAATCTATAAACCTGTAAGCATTCCTGAATCCGACGTAGATTTTGAAATTCCATCAATTGAAAAAATATTAAGATACTTTTAACAGGTAGGGGTTTTATATGAAAAAGATTTTATTGAATTCACTGGTATTCTTTTCTGCAGGTTTTATTTTTGCAGAAAGTTTTGTTGTAAAATCAATCATAGGAAAAGCAGAAGTAAAGACTGGTTCAGATAAATGGAATGAGCTTTCTGAAGGCAAGTCTCTTTCTTCGTCAAATGTGATAAAAACAAATCTGAACACAATTCTTCTTCTTGCCGATGAGAACGGAAAAGAAATCAAGATAAAACCCAATCAGACAGGATCGGTGGAAGTACTTGTACAGGCAGCAACAACTCCATCTGCAGGAATCAAGAAAGCAAAGATTACAGTCAGCTCAGTCGCAGAGGCTTCTACAAAAAAATCAAAAGGAACTGCAACAGCATCCAGCCGTGCAAGTGAAGCAAAAGAAGATATAGATTGGGATGAATAAAAAATGGGGGATAGAAAAATCCCCCATAATTTTTTTAGAGACGGTATATTCAATTAAAAGGAAAAAATGCCTTTTAATATCCCTTGAAGAAACTTATCTTAGAACTCAAACCATTCGCCTGAAGTTGTAAGGTACCAGTCAGCGATCAGCATCATGGAATTAGGATTATACCATGATATGCTTCCGTTGTGGTTCAGGATGGCGACCTTTGAAGCTGTTGCCGCAGCCTTAAGCGGAATGGAAGCTGATCTCTTGTATACCGTTGTCTTGCGTGTTGATGTATTGCATGCGCGCACAGAGCTTTTTCCGATGTTTGTGAATATAAGTGGCAGTCTGATAGTTGTGAAAGCGGCAGCATCTTCCGACTGAAGGCTGAACAACGACGACTGGGTTCCGTTTTTTGGAGAATATGAGAAGACCTCAGTTCTTACGCCGGAATTAGAAGAATTGATGAGGACACCATAGAGATTTGAATTCTCCCTTTCACTGTCATAGCTTAATGAGAAAGCAACTTCACCATTGAATCTTAAAGGCACAGTTTCTCCTGTCTGGATGTTCACATTGATGAGGGAAGAGTCACCATGGCCTGTACTTGTCTTTGCTACATAAAGTGTGTTTTCGTCAATGAGAACCGCATCCTGGATCGATGTTCCTGTATAGACTTCAGTATTTGTACCTGCGCTGAGGTCATAGATGTAAACACTCGAAGTTCCGCATACATAAACTATCTTGTTGCCTTCTACACGGAGGGAACGCAACTGATTCGACGGATTGAAAAGAGATTCTACATTTTCCGAACCATCCAGAGAGAACATCTGGACTGTGTTTGCAGTGTTGCGGGACCAAAGGACAATCTTGTCTTCATGCTTGATAAGGTTGGTCTGATTTGGATTGCTTCCAATTCGGCTCATTGTCTTAGAGTCAAATGAAGTCTTGAAAATAGCATTGCCTGTAAGGAAGAAGAATTCATCATTGCTTGAATCAATGTCGTATATCTTCTGGTACATTTTTTCTGTAATGGCAAAGAGGCTGTAAAGCTCTGACTCAGGAATGTCAGTCATTGTATAAAGGTTTCCAGACTGGGTACCAAGCATGATGCTTCCTGCATTCTTTGTGGCGCATGTAAATGAATCACGGCTCTTGAGTCCTGTGAAATTCTTTACAACGAGAGGTGATGCTACGGTTTCACCGGAAAGCAATTTCTTCAAGTTTTCTGCGTTTACAAGGCGCAAGGAGAAATTTCTTCCTGATTCAGAAATAAAGTAAAGCCCCTGTTTGTCACCCTGGTCGAATTCTGATGCAAAGATCAATCCATTGTTTGCAGGATATGTGGCCAAAGTCTTTCCGCTTGCGGCATCAATGATGTATACAAGATTGTCCTTGACACCTGCGAAAAGTCTGTTTGCAAGGTTGCCATTTCCAAAAATCATTGGCTGTGAAAGGGAAGGCACTGTAGAGAATTTTTTTTCTACCTTATGGGTAAGCATGTTGTAATAGAAAAGGGCACCGGTACGGGAATACAATACAGCTTTCTTTTCTGAGGCTCCAGTTTTTGCCATGGTTATGATTCCTGGAACGTCAGAAATCTTCTTGGAAACATTGCCTGTCTTTGCATTGAGGATGTAACAGCCTTTTACCGCATTTGTACCAACGATGAGATGGGTTCCTTTTGCGGAGAAGGTAAGTGAAGCAATTGAATCAGAAAAACGTTTTGAAAATCTTTTTCCGTAATTCTGAGAATCTATAACAGTGATTCTATGGACGGAAGTTCCGTCTGTTTCATAGACTGCAACGTCGCCATTTGCAGGATTTCGTGCAATACGCTGGATCTGGAGATCAGAAACCTGATAGTGTTCTCCCATTCCATCTGATGACCATTTTACAAGAAATCCGTCGCTTCCAGCTGAATAAAAACTGCTGTCAAAATTCGCAGCGGTCTCAAATGACTGTATAAAATTAACTTTTCCTTCATGGGACTGGGTGGAAACATAGCCTTGCGCAAAGACTGTTCCGCCTAGAATCATTGTAAGGGTGTATATTATTTTCTTCATGTTCATAGTCAAGCTCCAATTTTTACTTTTTTATGAAATAGAGGATATCTCCAAAAAACGCAAGGAACATCATCGATACTATTATAGCAATTCCTACCATCTGAATATAGTACAGCACCTTTGGATTCAATTTTCGTCTTGTAACCCACTCCGTAAAGGCAAACAATATGAGTCCGCCATCAAGGACTGGCACTGGCAACAGATTTGTCATGAAAAGGGAAATTGAAAGAAGAGCAAGAAATTCCAGAGTACTTACGACACCGGTTCTTATGCCTGCTCCAAAACCTTCTTTAACTGTATCTCCAAGCATGGATGTAATGCGGACTGGCCCGGACACTGCGTTGGAAATATTTATTCCCTTGAAAAGGACCCTTACGCTTTTTACAGTGACGGCCATTATTTTACCGCTTTGGATAAAGCCTTCGCTTATGGCTCCAAAAAAGTTACGTCTTTCATATTCACGCTGAACAATTGAGTTTGGATCAGATACAATTCCGATTTTTCCGCTGCCTGTTTCTTTGTCCAGGTCTGAGTGGACGACAAATTCAAGAAGCTTTTCATTTCTGTCTACAACTATTTCAAGATCTTCATCCGGATTACTTGAAATAAAACCTGCGATTTCCATGAAGTCATTCATGGCCACTTTGTTTATGGATACAATCCTGTCTCCCGATTCAAGACCTGCAATGTGGGCTGCGGACCTGAGTTCAGGATAGACTTCGTCAGCCATGGAAACTACAGTTCCTGCGCTGTAATATGTGTAGCCGATCAATGCAATCGTAAAAAATGAAAGGAAACCAAAAAAAAGATTGAAGAATGGACCTGCAAAGGCAATTACCAATCTTTTCAATGGATGAACACCATAAAAGGAGTCGGACTGTGCTTCGATTGTCTTCTTGTTTTCCTCAAGTGCTTTCTTGAAATCCTGTTCACCTTTCATTGCGCAGTATCCACCAAGGGGAATCAGTGAAAGACGGAAATCTGTATCACCTTTTTGATGATGAAGAAGTACAGGCCCCATGCCTACGGAAAAAGCCTCAACCTTGACCCCGCAAATATTCGCGGCAATGAAATGTCCAAGCTCATGAAAAAAAACAAGAAATCCAAGACCAAGAATTCCAAAGACAAAAGTCATTTTAAACTCCTGCTATCTTCGCAAGAATTGATTTCGCCTCTTCTCTTGCTTCCTTGTCTGCCTGGTAGACTTTATCCAAGGTGTCAGGTTTCATTGACCAGTCTTTTTCCAAGGTACGTGAAACTATTTCTGCTATCTGCAGGAATGAACATTTCTTTTCAATGAAGGCAGCGACCGCAATTTCATTGGCCGCATTGAAGGCGATGGTGTAGCTGTTGCTTTTTCTAGCACATTCGTAGGCCAAGGCAAGCAACGGGAACGAATCCATTCTAGGCGGGAAAAATGTCATCTCGCCGCAAGAGGCAAGGTCAAATGGTTCAAGATATGTTTCCTTGTATTCTGGCCAAACGAGGGCACCATAAATAGGATGCCGCATGTCCGGGTTGGAAATCTGTGCGTATAGAACACCGTCTTTTGTGCGTACAAGAGAATGAATCAGACTCTGTGGATGGACAACGACCTTTACCTTGTCAGGAGAAAAGTCAAAAAGACGGACTGCCTCAATAACTTCAAGTCCTTTGTTGGCAAGGCTTGCGCTGTCGATTGTAATTTTTGGACCCATGTTCCATGTAGGGTGCTTAAGTGCATCCTCCACAGTGACAGTCTTAAGCTGCTCATCGGAAAGATTCCTGAACGGACCTCCACTGGCGGTGACAACTATTTCCGAAATGTTTTCAGTTCCGATTTTCTGGGTAAGATTGAATATGGCACTATGTTCGCTGTCAACAGGAATGATGCTGCATTTGTTTTTTGCAGCCAAGTCCTTTACAACATGCCATGCCATTACTACAGTTTCTTTGTTTGCCAAAGCAAGGTCTATGCCTTTTTTCAAAACCAGGACAGAAGGCTCAAGACCGGCAGCTCCGGCGATTCCGTTTACTGCAATATCTGCGCCACAAGTGTCGATGAGATTTTCAATGCCTTTGATTCCGTCACGGGAAAAAACAGTTCCATTGCAATTGAATTCTTTACAAAGTGAGGCAACAGCATCTTCATTTTTTCCTGCAGCAACACCACAAACCTTGAACTGGTCGGGCATGTTGCGGCAGATGTCGATTGTTTGCTTGCCTATGGAACCTGTACAGCCCAATACAAGTACTTTTTTCATCAGTTAAATGGTCCGAAGAAAATTGAGAATGTGAGATAGAAAATAGGAGCGGACATGAGGATAGAATCGATGGAATCAAGAACTCCACCACGACCTGGAATCAATGTACCGCTGTCCTTTACGTCTGCCGAGCGCTTGAAAACTGATTCTGCAAGATCTCCGACGATTGAAGAGAAGGCGATGAGAATTCCTGTAATCACAAGTTTCCAAAGTCCGCCTTCAAAAAGGTCTTTCCATATGTAATAGCAGACAATTCCTATACCAACGGAACCAATGAATCCGCCGATAAATCCAACGAGACTTTTGTTTGGACTTGCCTTTACGATACCTCTTGTGCTTTTACCCAACAGGATTCCAAAAAACCATGCGATGCTGTCGGTAAAAATCACCATGAGAAGGAATATCGAAATGCAAGGAATTGTGATGTTCTGGCCACCGATCTTCCATACAGTCATTCTTGAAATGAAAGTAAGAAGGAAGCCTACATATGTAATTATGAATACTGAAGAAACGATCCTGTCGATGGAATCCTTGAATTCCTTTTCGTGGAAAGCTTCCCAGAAGAGAATCGAAAGGATAGTAAGGATATAGACGAATGTGACTACTTCCTGTCCGCCTGGAATTGTAATGCCGGTCAAATCCGGAAGTATGGCACTGAGTGTTGCGACAACGCAGATGACTATTACACATCCGACAATGAATTTCTTTGAAAGAAGCTTGTGGTCTTTGGCAAAGATGTTCCAAAGCTCACAGGCACCAAGGGCAGCAGCAACACAAATTGTCAAATGAAGGGGAAGGTGATTGTGCCATGGGCAGATAATCAGTCCCAACAAAACAGGGACTCCTATGAAAAATACCAATAAACGTGAAATAGTCTTGCTCATACTGGTACAGCTCCAAATCTCCTAGTTCTTTTCTGGAATTCTGCGATATCTTCGTAGAATTCCTCTTTATGATAATCCGGCCAGAGAGTATCTTTAAACAAAAGTTCGGCATAAGCAGAATGCCACATCAAAAAATTGCTTAACCGCTTTTCTCCGCCGGTTCTAATCAGCAAATCAACATCAGGAAGTTCCGGTACATCAAAACTCTCTGAAATAACTTTTTCCGTAATTTTATCAGAATTTACGCCAGAATCAATAAGTTTTTTCATCCCGCGTATTATCTCATCACGGCCGCCATAATTGATGGCAAGACAGATTGTAAGATTGTCGTTGAAAGTTTCTGTATCTTTTTCTATCTGGGCTATGTCTTTCTGTACATTGGAAGGAAGTCCTGTCCTGTCGCCCAGTAGTCTTACACGGATTCCGTTTTCCTTGCAGAAAGCGAACTCCGATAAAAGGTGTGTATGGATCAGATTCATAAGGAATCCCACTTCCTGTTCCGTACGTTTCCAGTTTTCAGTTGAAAAAACATAGAAAGTAATGTATTTGAGACCAATATCAGAGGCTGCTTTTGCAATTTCCTTTGCTCTTTTCAAGCCTTCCGTATGGCCATTTGTGCGGATAAGGTTGCGCTTCTTGGCCCATCTTCCATTGCCGTCCATTATGACAGCAACGTGTTTAGGAAGACAGTCCATATTAATTCCGTATGAATCTGCCATAGGAAATTATTCCATTATTTCCTTTTCTTTGGCTTCGTAAACCTTGTTGATTTCGTCAATATATTTGTCAGTAAGCTTCTGGAGCTTGTCTGTTTCTGTCTTAAGCTGGTCTTCTGTGATTTCGCCTGCTTTCTGCTGCTTCTTAAGGTCATCGTTACCATCACGGCGAATGTTGCGGATTGTTGTACGATAGTTTTCGGCAGTAGCTTTTGCCTGCTTTACCAATTCCTTGCGGCGGTCAGCTGTTAGAGGCGGAATGGCAATGCGGATTACCTTTCCGTCATTGTTTGGGTTCAATCCAAGTTCTGCCTTCTGGATTGCCTTTTCAATGTCACCCATGATTGACTTGTCAAATGGAGAAATTACAAGTGAACGTGCGTCAGGAACTGAAATTGTTCCAACCTGGCTTAATGGAGTAGGAGTGCCATAATAGTCAACACGTACTTTGTCCAAAATTGCTGCGCTAGCACGACCTGTGCGGATTGTGTTGAATTCATCCTTGAGAGAATTTACTGTTTTTTCCATGCGGCTTTCGTTGTCTGCCATAATTGTCTCCAGTTAAAAAAGTATTCATCAAAAAGGAACAATGCAAGCATCTGTCCCTAAAACTTAAATAGCGGTCCGCCCCGAAAGGAAGACCGCCATTCTTACAATTCAGTAATTATTTTCCAAGAAGGAGGAGGTTGATGTCAGCAAATGAAAGTGTTGCACCAACTGACTTTCCAACTTCGTCAAGCTTTGCCTTGACTGTTTTCTTGTCATCCTTAACGAACATCTGATCTTCGAAACAGATTTCTGCAAGATGCTTGTTGATCTTGCCCTGAAGGATTCCTTCCTTAACGTTTTCTGGCTTACCAGCCATCTTTTCATCCTGATCCATCTGAGACTTGAAGATGCTCTTCTGTTCTTCGATGTATTCAGCTGGAACTTCAGCTCTTGTGTTGTAAGCAGGAGTTTCTGCAACAAGGTGCATACAGCAGTCGCGTGCAAATTCCTTTACCTTGTCATCTGCTGAACCCTTGATTACTACAACACCAGCCTGCTTGAAGTCTGTGTGGATGTACATACCTGCAGAGCAGTCAGCTGGAACTTCGATGAGCTTAACTGTGCTCAAAGACATGTTTTCGCGTGTACGTGTAGCAAAGTCAAGAACCATATTCTTGAGTTCGTCGTTAGCATCTGTGTAACCCTTTGCGAGTACTTCTGCAAGAACCTTTTCACCTGTTGCGATGAAGTCTGCGTTCTTTGCAACGAAGTCAGTTTCACATGTAACTGCTACGATACCGATCTTGTTTCCTTCCTGCTTGATATAGATGCGTCCTTCAGAAGTTGCTCTTTCTGAACGCTTTGCAACAGCAGCGAGACCCTTTTCCTTGAGGATCTTTTCTGCTTCTGCCATATCACCGTTAGCATCTGTAAGTGCCTTCTTGCAATCAAGCATACCAGCACCAGTTGCCTTGAACAATTCTTTTACCATTGCTGCTGTAATAGCCATTTTAGTATCCTTATAAATAGGTTTGTAGGGAACCTTGTTCAGATCCCCGTGAAATTATTTGTTTGTGTAGTTGTCTTCGTCAAGAAGTTCGCTTTCTTTCTTGTCTGCTTCTACATCCTCTTCCTTAGCTTCTGTTGGCTGGTAGTTAGAGTAGTCAACGATTTCTTCGTCGTCCTTCTTTGTAGATGCATCTGTTGTAACTTCTTCTTCATCACCGAGAGTATCGATGATCTTGAGACCTGTCTCGTTGTCTGCTTCGATTACTGCGTTGGCAATGATTGATGTGAACAATGAGATAGCGCGGATAGCGTCGTCGTTACCTGGGATTGGGAAGTCGATTCCTTCTGGGTTACAGTTTGTGTCTACGATAGCAACGATAGGGATGCCCATGCGGCGTGCTTCAGCAACAGCAATCTGTTCCTTGTGTGTATCGATGATGAATACAGCGCCTGGAAGTTCCTTCATGTCCTTCATTCCGCCGTAGTTCTTTGTGAGCTTTTCCTTTTCCTTGAGGAGGTTAGCAACTTCTTTCTTTGTGAGGTTGTCGAATGTTCCGTCAACTTCCATCTTTTCAATCTTCTTGAGACGGAGGAGGGACTTCTTGATTGTTGCGAAGTTTGTAAGTGTACCACCGAGCCAGCGGCTGTTTACGTAGTACATGCCACAGCGTTCAGCTTCCTTTGCGATAGCCTGCTGTGCCTGCTTCTTTGTTCCAACGAAAAGAACTGGTTTGTTAGCTGATGCAACCTTGCGGATAACATCGTAGCTGTCTTTGATTGCAGTGATTGTCTTCTGCAAGTCGATGATGTGGATTCCATTGCGTTCTGCGAAGATATACTTCTTCATACGTGGATCCCAACGCTTTACCTGGTGACCAAAGTGTACACC